>JAQBTH010000027.1 GCA_027623425.1 bacterium
AAAATTTGTCAAATGTATAATTAAAAGGAGATTATTTAATGAATCCAGTACCAACCATTACCATACAAACGCTTAAAGACATGCGCGATAATAACGACGACTTTGTGCTAATTGATGTGCGTGAAAAAGACGAGTGGGAGTTTTGCCGTTTGCACAACGCAGAATTTGTACCACTAAGTAACTTTGCAGCTCTAATAGATAAATACGATCGTAATAAAAACTACGCCATATTATGCAAAGCAGGTGGCAGAAGCGCATCTGCAACAGAATACATGCTTAGAAACGGGTTCAAAAACGTAGTCAATGTAGCAGGTGGAATTACGGCGTGGGCGACTGAGATCGATAAGTCCGTTCCCACGTACTAGCAACTACCCAAACACGCCTTTCCATTGTTCCGAAACACTTTTCGGGTACGCTTGGTGAATAATCTCCTGAGGCTTCAAAGAAACAGGCGTCGATTCACCAGGGAATATGATGGATTTTACTACATGTTTATCCGCACCCGATTTAACCAACCACCTGGCTAATTCCTTATAAGCCCCACCCTGTTCAGCATCACTTGCTCGCGCAACACACATATGTAGCACGCTCACTTCATCACCCAACGGCGCATTAATTCCCATTGCGACGGCATCGCCACTGGGAATTTCAGAAAATGGCTTGTCTGCATGCCCCATAACCGCCTTAATTGCATCAAATTTTCTAGCAGCAGCAAGCCGAGAAAACACAGTTTCCTCCCCTGCTTTAGCTCCTTTTGTAGCGACAACACCTAATACCTGTCTCTGAAAACGTGAATGTTGGCCAATATACCCCAATAAACCCCCACTTTGCCCCTTAATAACAGAGTCTGCAGCCATGTGAACGATGGGCGCATAATCCCCATTTCCGGCCGTCACATCTATTCCTTGCTGAACTAAATACTTTACAAGATCTGCCTTAGATTTCCCCCACGTAAATACACAACCTAATTGGTGTTGAGGCGGATACTCCAACACCCAATCTTTTAAAGCTGGAAAAACATCAAGCAAATCCGTTACTGCAATCTTCCCCACACTTTCAATAGCACCTTTGAAATAAGGCAAAAACCCATCAGCCGCATGCGTGATTAACGCATTTGCAATTGCTTCCCGCACAGTCTTATCCGCACCAAACAATGCCGTCGCGTCAGACAGTGAAGCTCCCTCACTCACCATTTTCACAACAATCTGAGCAATATGTGGTGCATCTGCAGGCGTAAACTCTTTAGGAAGAAGACCTCCTAATACCTTAATAGCGTCCCGAACAACCACACCCTCTTGAAGCACGACACTCGCCAATTGTTCGGCAGTAACGGGTGAATCAAAATGAATCCCAAGCCGTTCCACCCAAAGTGGGTTACTTTTAATTCGCTCTTGAATAGCGGGGAAAACACCATCAAGCGAACGCCCGGCCTTTTCAAATAACAAACCTGCCTTATTCATGGAATCACCAATGGTGTCAGACAGAATCAATTCATTACACACCTGAGCCGCTACCTCTTGAGATATCAATGGTTCCACCGCAGGAGCGAACGGAGAAAAATTCTTTGTAGCACGTGCAAGCGCCAATAAATCGTCTTTTGTTAGTTGAAATTCACCACTAAATTGCGCCTGCTGCTGCAAACAAAAAAGGAGAATTCCATCATTCTTTTCCTCAATCAACTGAGACATTGGCACAGGAAACTGAGCAAAGAAACGCCCTAATTCTGGCCACTGCTTCACAAGGGCATGTAAAACATCCAGATTCTTAGACAGTACTTGTTCTTGTACCCAACCTTTAAAAGAAAATGGATCAGGAGAGGCGACTAACGCATTAACAAACCCTGCTCTGATATCCGCAGAGACCTCTGGTAAACAACAATCACTTGGCGCTATTCCTGAGGTCAATTCAGCCATAACAAATGGCACTAGCCCGGCACAATTTCCCAAGGTCACGTTCGGGTTTACAGCACTTAATATAGGCCCAATCCAAGCTTTATCGTCATCGCCTTGCAAACGGGTTATAAAAAGTCGCGCTAGTTCAGAAGGCGTTAAGCAAGCCTTTTTACTTAAAAGCGTCGTAACAGACCGCCATGGTTCCATATCTGGGCGTCCCAACACATTTTCAAGTAGTATTTTGGCTGTTCCGTCCGATATGCATGGCAAGAATGCATTCACAATTTGCGTTGCAATTACTAATGGGACACGCCCCAAAATGTGAGATACCGTGTTCAGCGAAACACGTGCTACAGGCTCTTTTTTCTGAGCCTGATTTAATATGCGCAAAACAAGATCCCACTTTTGTTGCGATGCCAACATTCCCAAACAAGATCCGGTTTCAGTGCCAGAAAGAAGATTATCTAGCAAAACGTCAGAAAAAGAGCCTTCAGACTGCTCAAGCCTCTCCACAACAGAAGACCACTTGAGCAATTCAAACAATGGCAATTGTTCGCCTTGATATCCAGAATCGTGCTCACAGGGCAAGCCTGCATCCGACAGTATGGAATCCGTCAATTGTGCTAAAAGATCGTCGCCAAATCCTGCTACTGCCATCGCAATGGAGTGGTGTAAAACTACCAACTCCTTGCATTTAGGCAACAGGTATTGATCATTAGTGGCATCTCGCATCGCAGCACGCAATTCAGCCATATTAACCTCCGCATCCACTGGCACGATTGCGTGACTTTGTACCAATCGATCACCAGCCTGCCCTGAACGCAACACAAGCTCTGCAAGCAAGAGTTTTAAGGAAATGCCACGGGCTTGTAATTGTGAAAGCGTATCTAGCGCAGACTCAATCTCAGGAAACGCACTTGAAACCGGTACAAAACCAGATTCTCTTTCGGCCGCATCCGCCCCAGAAGACTCACCTGAAAAAAGCGATAGTGCTGCAGCACGAACCCGAGCAAGCAATGCCAATATCACCACTTGCAAATCATAGCCTTGGTCTTTAATCGGTAACGCAAAATTTTCTTCCGCTAACCTGGCATCCGTAAGCGCCGCATCCAAATCAAGCCCCATCAACCAATTGCGTAATTGAAGCCTATCACCGGAATTAACGGCACCAAGCATCACCGCCACTTCTTGGCCTGGCTCAACTTTGAGTAGAAAGTCTGCCAAACCAATTATCTCAAAGCCATCCAAATCTGACTCGGGAGATGGCGCTGCCAGACGGCGATACAACACGGCATTAAGTAAGTTTTTAGTTTTATTCATAAAACCAATCATAATTCAAAAAAAGACAAAAACAATCTTTTTCAGTTAATTCAATTAAAAACCTCAACGGGATGACAAATCAAAAGTGATAGTGCTATGATCTACACCTATGATTTCACGATATTCACGCGACGTAATGGCCCAAATTTGGGAGCAAGAAGCTAAATTTAACAAATGGCTTGATGTGGAAATTGCCGCATGTGCTGCCCACGTTAAACTTGGAAACATTCCAGAAGATGACTTTAAAATCATCAAAGAAAAAGCCGCATTTAGCGTCGATCGCATCAATGAAATTGAAGCCGAAGTGAACCATGACGTCATTGCATTTACCACAGCGTTAGCCGAACACATCGGGCCGAGTTCCCGATTCGTGCACATGGGCCTTACCTCCACCGACGTCGTGGATACTGCCCTTTGTTTATTGATTCAAGATGCAGGCAAAGTGCTTTTAGAGGGAATCGATACCCTAAGTGCCTCCCTTAAAAAACAAGCAGAGAAACACAAACACACATTGTGCATGGGCCGCACCCACGGTGTGCACGCAGAACCCACTACGTTCGGGCTCAAGCTGACTGTGTACTACGCAGAAATGCAACGAAACCGCACCCGGTTAGTCGATGCCATCGAAGGCTTGCGCATCGGGCTTGTCAGTGGCGCAGTGGGGAACTTTGCCCATTACCCGCCTGAATTAGAAGCATTAGTATGTAAAGAATTGGGCCTCGAACCGGCGCCAGTATCCACCCAAACCTTGCAGCGTGACCGCCATGCGGATCTTATCTCCACCATCGCGATTATTGGCGGTACACTTGATAAAATCGCCACTGAAGTGCGCGCCTTGCAAAAAACAGAATTTAACGAGGCGCAAGAACCGTTCTCTAGCAAACAAAAAGGCTCCTCGGCCATGCCCCACAAACGAAACCCAATTACCTGCGAACGTGTTTCTGGTTTGGCACGGGTATTGCGTGGATACGCGGTAACAGCGTTTGAAAACCAACCCCTATGGCACGAACGTGATATTTCACACTCAGGTGCCGAACGCGTCATCATTCCTGACGCGACGATCGCATTAGACTATATGATGCACTTAATGAATCGTGTGATTAAAGACATCGTGGTCAACAAAGACGCCATGCAACGCAACATCGAAGCGAGCTACAATATCTTCTTTTCTCAGCCATTGTTATTACGCCTTGTGAACAAAGGGATTACCCGAGAAGATGGGTACCGTATGGTACAACGAAATGCACTGGCTGCCTTTGACGAGAAGGTGTCCTTCGAGAGCAAAATTAGAACAGACGATGCCATTATGAATGTAATGAGCGAGGCTGAATTAGCCGAGCTCTTTTCGTTTGATCGTTACAAAGAACACGCTGACGCCATCTTTAAACGGGTTTACAACTAAACGTCTATTTCATCCAACCCACACCGGGCAAGAAAACGTCCACGGTCTACTGCAGGTGGAACAGGACGAACGTTGGCGGCGAGTAATTTTGCCACGCGCCTACCATCAGTTAACGCCACAACATCTGCCTGAGTTGCCGGTCGCATAGCAGCATCACGTGCAGACGCCGACTGACTCATTGCATCAAGCGCAACGCCAAATTCCAACTTGGCGCGCTCGGCGACGTCTTTAATGTGCTCCACCAGTCGACGGTAAAAATAAGGGCCAGCATGTTCATCATCACCCACAGGTAAAAACGTAAACGTGCGCAAACCAAGCGCCACAGACATCGCACCCATCGAATCACCCATCCCCTTTAAATGAGCCGACCACACAGGCGGAATATCAAGTCCCTTTTCAAGAAATTGAGTAAACAAGGTATTGTATAAACGATGCATTGAGTTTTCATTATGAGTACAAACGCCCAAACCTAGCAACTCAGGAATAAGCTGCTCTGCCGCCGCAATTAGCACCAGCTGCATACAACGATTATACATAGCGTCGGTATCCGCTTTTGAGCGGCAAAACATGTCGCCAAAACCAGCCGCGGTATCCGATCCCAAATAGGCGCCTCGCACCAAAGTAAGATTGGGCTCTACCCCTAAATTCGAGCACCACACCAAGTAATCCGTTACCCGTGCTAAGGTATCTTTTCTATAACATTGAAACGTATGCACAATAGTAGCAGGAAACAATAGAGTCGCTTCCTTTACCATCGCATCAATCTCTGTTTGAACACTGCACATCTCCGCATCTATTTTTACTGGAATACCACTTTTTTGGCACAGTGCCATTTTCTCAAAAAAGCGCTCGCGACCCGCATAAAACGCCGTTAGTTCCTGACTTGAAAGGGTCTCTTTCTGTTGCAATTTCATTAATAATTCAGGAGAAAAATCCTTAGTAAACTTGTAAGCCATCATTTTATGTTCAGGCGGCAATAGACGTGAAGTGCTCAGTTCATTTAGGTGGTATTTAAACACATCATGAGCAGCAATCATGTCATCTTGAGCATGCAATAACTCTTCAAGTGGGTCTACAATAACGCCCTGGCCAATATCAGCTATTTTACTCAATTCAATTGCTAAACTATCCGGTTGAGCGGAAAAGAAAGCGGAACCAGTACTAAGCGAAGAATTTAAAAAGCGACCTAAAACAGCTGGCAAATGCAATTCTCCATCCAAATGACGACCGACAAGACGTAACGCCGGCCCCGACACAAGAGGCAAAGATGCCGCTGTGTAACATGCCACCATACATCACTCCGCGCCCTATTAGAGCACGTTGGGTAAGCGCAGCTTGTTGCAACAACACTTTCGATTGCCAAAAATCTTCTGGGCGAAGATCCGTATCCGCTAGCGGTCGTAAAGGCTCTTGCGCCACCCGTTCTAGGGGTGAATCCGGTTGGTCATGATAAATCGCATCAGTGCCGAATCGTCGAGACCCACTCAAAACGGCAGCTAATCTGGGAGCCAATACGGCAGGCGTACCAACGACGGAAGAGACAACTCTTTGCATATATTTTACCTCATTTTTTGAAATTTAATTTAATTGCATCAAAGTAAAGTCCAGAGTTCTACCAGTTAAAGGGAGTGCAAGCAAGAATGTTTAATTGATGCAGATAGTGTGATTTCGAGAAAAAATTACCAGAGGTATATGCCGCAGAAGAATGAGTTTGGATTTAGTACAAGGCAAACAAGGGTAGTGAGCACGGAGTTCAGGCACAAGAGTCTTTATCTCATATTCCAGAGATTTAAATTTAAGGGGAGTGCAAGGCAGGACGCGTACGAGACGCGCAGGTGTATTCAATATACATCGAGCAGCGCAGTACACGTTCTAACGCCACAATCGTCTTAAATTTAAATCTCTGGAGGCGGCACTCAGATTCGAACTGAGGATCAAGGTTTTGCAAACCTATGCCTTACCACTTGGCTATGCCGCCTCGAAATCTCGATGGAATTAATTGTAATCAAAAAAGGCTTAGGTGTATAGTGGTTGTATGGAAAAACACAGATTCGCCCAAATATTCTTACTCATATCCTTTTTAGGAATCAACATTGCTTACGTGGTTTATGATGTCCCGAAATTATTTTACCCCAATACAGCGTTTCTATTTTTCCTAGGGATAATTTTTTCGGCGTGGCAACGGCAAGAAATTGCAGAAGAACAAGCCATCGAAAAAGTAGAATTAACGCTAACTCAAACAGTGCCGCAAAAACGATTAATGAACGAATTGGAAATGGCAAAACGCGTTCAAGAAGGCCTTCTTAATGTAGAAAGCCCTGAACTATCAGGCTTTAGAATCGCAAAGAAATGCCTACCTGCGGAAAGTGTCGGAGGTGATTTTTATACGTTTATAAGCAAAGACTTCATGTCGCTTACACCGCGCAAAAAAGCCACTGGTATAACAGAATATTATGACCAAGAAGACACCTACTTAGGAATAGCGGTTGGCGATGTCGCCGGACACGGGGTAAGCTCTGCCTTAATAATGGCCTTAGCATCAGGGTTAATCAGCGAAATTGGAAAACAGAGTCATTCACCGTCACACACGCTAGTGGCAACCAATCGCGACTTGATGCGCTATACCGAAAACTCCCAAATCACACATGTCACAGCACTATATGCGGTGTTAAACACCAGCAATAAAAAATTAGTGTTCAGCAAAGCGGGCCACCCTGCTGCCCTACTATGCCGCAAAGATGGCACCATTGAAGAACTAGAAGCACATGGCGTTATTTTAGGTATGTTTCCAATAGAAAAATTTGAAGAGCAAGAAGTAGATTTAGACTCTGGGGACCGTGTTATATTTTACACCGATGGCATTACCGAAACCCGCGACCCAACCGGTGATATGTTTGGCATAGAGCGCTTTCAAGAACTCATCGTGAACCACATGAACAAACCAATTGGCATTCTTTTAAACCAAACTTTTGAAGAACTCGACCGTTTTTCAAATTATCAGAAAGCGAAAGATGACCGTTCTATGGTCATCCTTGAAGTCGTCTAGATGTGGAAACAAAATGTCAGCGCGCAAAAATTTGCCAATCACGGATTCACCTCAGTCAGCGATCAGTTACTCATTGAAGTACAGATATCTGTAAGCGTAAATGGCGAATGCATATTTAGAGAATACTGCACACCTAGCCACCAAAAGGAATTAGTAAAAGGCATACTTATCGAAAAATTTGGCATACAAGACGAGAATACATACGAAATAGAAAAGCCCTCCCCTTTTGAGTATCAAATAACATTTAAGGGTGAATCAAAAATCAGATCAAGCTGGCAGGCCCCAGAATCGGCCCCGTTGACCCCGTCAGAAATAATGCCGCTAATGGCACAGTTTCAAGACAAAGCCGCGCTATACAAAGACACAGGCACCGCTGAAAGCGCCGCCTTATCCGCACCAAATCACATCAGCCAATTTGCAGATGATATTTACCTTAAAAACACCCTTTACAAACTATTAGGACTGCAAGACAAAACCGCCACAACGCTCATTTGTTCAAGCAAAGTAACCGGCACGCATATTCCGGTCATTATGAGCTTAAAACCCCATATGATTATCTCCAGATCAGGATTTACAGACAAATCATTAGAAGCCTTCCAAAACGCGAAGATTCAGTGTGTTGGGTTTTGCAGAGGCAAACACCTTACCCAGTATAAAACTAATTAAATAAGGCCAATTGAGGCGTTTGTTGGGTGGATTTCACGTTCATCATATCAGGCGTCGGCCCAACACTGACAATGTGATAGTTATCGTTCCACAACGATCCCACAACGCGATCATAAATATCATACCTGGCTTTAATTTCGCGGCTCAACACATTCTTTATTGCCTGCACAACATCAAAAATCACCGCTCGAACATCTAACTGCATAATGATAGACACATACTCTCTCTTCACAGAAAACCCAAATAAACGATATCCCATCCGCGATAAGGTATGAGAAAGAACCAATTCCAATTCAGTTAAGGTCTCTATTCCGTCGCCCTTCAAACCCGACTTAAAATGCAAATTTAATCGGTAATACAAGCCGCTGCTAACACCAATTGATTTATCACTCGGTAGTGGCGACGCCGATAGCTCCATAATTTGGCCATGCTTCCCTGATGAAAACCCAGAAATCAAATCAATTGAAATAGTGTCTTTGCCATTCGAGAATTCGCCAGACTCACCAGCAGAATTAGAAATAGTTTGAGAGTGAGGCTCTACCTCACGCTCGACGGCTTTCACTTCTTGATGCAAATATTTATAAAACGACATGTTATTACGAATGCGCTCGTTAAAAGCCGCCAACAAAAACTCACGTTTCACATCATCTTCTAGGTCTAATGCATCCGATAACTTCAAACACACATCAAATTTCGGAGGAGGCGTATTCGCTTTGCTTTTTTCCACAGCATCAATATACTGCCTGGTTGCGCCAATACAATGCCCTAATTTCTCCTGAGAGATTTTGCCTGATTTCGCCTTGGTCCGATACCGCTTTAATAAATCGCCGAATTTTTTTGCCATAACACCCTCTACTTCCCCAATAAGACTAATAAACCCCTTTATTAACTTAAAACTTTTAACTGGAAATATGTCCATTCTACATGATGAAATCACAATTACAAAACACTATTTCCCTATGCTATAATGAGCAAGAAAAATGGGAATTTCACCAAAAATCATCAAAAACACTTATCTTATAAACAACACTGAGTACGCAATAAATCCAGTGCTATTTAAACCATTCATCGAATCCGAATGGAACGCGCTCCAAACACTTAAGCAACAGACGCCAGGAATCGTAATAAATGATGCCATATTGGGCCAAGCAAAAGAGTTAATCAAAGCGCAGAACCCTAAAGAAAAACTAAAGGGCGAACAATTGCACAATTTAGCCATTAAATGGTTAGGCGACACCCCAGAAAAAAAGGGCCTGTGGGCATACTACCCCTGGAAAAACACGGTGGTTCACATACTAGATGAACCTGATTTTATTTTTCTTAGAACCAACCGTAATCACTATAAAATAACACCTGAAGAACAAGATTTTCTAACCACAAAAACAATCGGAATCATCGGCCTTTCCGTTGGTCACTCAATTGCCGTCACCATTGCTAGTGAACGCATTTGCAGTGAAATCCGCTTAGCCGATTTTGACATAATTGAACTGTCAAATTTAAACCGCATCAAAACCAGCCTAGTCAACTTAGATATTCCAAAAGTCATTGTAACAGCCCGTGAAATATCAGAAATTGACCCCTTTATAACCATAACAATTGAGCCGCGCGGCATAACCAAAGAAAACATCACTGACTTCCTTAGTCACCCACACAACATTGACGTGCTAATAGAAGAATGTGACAGCATCGACATTAAGTTTTTAGCAAGATACGAAGCACGAAAATTAAAAATCCCTGTGGTGATGGACACCAGCGATCGCGGATTAATGGATATTGAGCGCTTCGATCTAGAACCCAACAGACCCGTGTTTCATGGGCTAATATCTGAGTTAGCCCCAGACTATATCAAGTCACTTTCCACAGAAGAGAAAATTCCCCACGTGCTACAAATCATTGGAAAAGACACCATATCAAAACGAATGAAGGCGTCTTTAGTAGAAGTAGAGGAAACAACAACAACATGGCCGCAATTAAGTTCAGGAGTAACCATTGGTGGCGGCATCACAACAGACATTACCAGACGCCTACTATTAAATGAATTTACCGAATCAGGCCGTTACTTTGTGGATGTTGCGGACAGTGTCGCCAACAAAAACGAAAAACCCACCTTACACAGCGAATCCATTGCATTTAACACCACTATCACGCACTCCTTTAATCCCGAGCAGGCGGCGGAAATCACTAAAAATTACAACGACTCACACCATCAGAATAGATGCCACATTAAGACCGACACCGCACAGACCATTATTCATCATGCCATACAAGCACCATCAGGAGGCAATTGTCAGCCGTGGCAGTGGGGCATCGAAAACAACATTATTTTTCTTTTTCATGACGATTCACGAAGTAAATCACTGCTCGATTATAATAATTTTGCCTCCTATCTGGCGCTAGGAGCAGCCATAGAAAATGCAAGCCTATACTGCAAAAACAACGGGCTAGAACCCACTATTCATTTTGAATCGGAATCGGAATACCCGTTAGTCGCCACTCTCTCAGTCAATCAGACCACAATCGCCCCGACCGAATTAGAAAGAACCTTGTTCGAAAATATGTTTAACCGACACACCAACCGATTGACGGTGCCATCTGAACCCATAGACGAAGCCGAATTAACTTCCCTTAGAAATTGGATATCCCCCAAAACCAAACTCGCTCTAATCACAAAATCAGACTCAATAAACGAGATTGCCGATATCGTAGCAGAAGGTGAACGCCTGCGTTTATTAGACCCGCAATCGCATAAGGATTTAATGGCCGAAATACGCTGGAACGAAAAAGAAGCAACCGAAACACGAACAGGGATAGATCTTGAAACATTCCAACTTTCCGCATCGGATCTGGCCGGCCTTGAGGTGGTAAGTGATTATGATGCAACACAATTTCTAAAACAATGGGGAAAAGGAAAAGGGCTAAAAAAACTCACACAAAATGGAATAAAGGCCGCTCCGGCGATTGGCTGTCTATCCATCGCAAAAGAGCCATCATCTTATACGTATTTCAACGGAGGAAGAGAACTACAGCGCCTGTGGATCGGGGCCAATGCAAACGGAATTGCTCTGCAGCCTATTGCTCCCCTTCTATATTTATTCCCACGCAGCAACGACCATACTGACACCGATCTAAGCGCCTTCATGAGACATGAACTTAGCGCACTTCATACCCGATTTAATACAGTTTTTGAAAAAAACAGCAAAAAAACAGACATCCTTCTATTCCGACTTTTCAAATCAAAGGAGTCGCCTAAAAAATCTCTTAGAATAGAAAAAAACAACGTTATTTTATCGAATACGGGTTATGTTACAATGAAGCCGAATCCATTATGACCGGAATTGAAAACTTACTCATATTGTATGCAGGCATTGTACTTATTAATACAATTGTTTCAGCACTCTTATGGCGAAAGCAGCGGGATAAACTTTCCAAACAGCTGTTTAGTATTTGGCTCGCCACATTTATTGTCTATATCTTACAAGGCACCCTACTCCAAAATAACTTATTAATTGTTATTGGATTTTCCTTTACGCTACTCATAAATATTGCAATCTCTGACTTTTTAAAAACCATCGCTGATCGCCCAATAAAACACGGTCTATACTATGGCGTAATGATATTAGCTGTAGCGATATCAGGCGGTCTATTTTTAACAAACCAACCATTTACTCGCATTGCCTTACCCGTCACAATTGCTGTGGCATTTCCGCTTATACACACGGCATTCATTTTAATTAAAAACGATTGGAAAAAACTTGGCTTTTCACCAAAAGCACTTACCATTACGTGCGTATTTTTTGCCATACATAACATTGATTTTGCTTTTCTTAGAATGGTAGATGAAGCAGCCCCGATGGGGTTTACTGTTGCCACACTCTTAATCAGCGCCTTGTCGTTATTTGCGCCTGCAATTGTTATTGAACGCGTAACAGCAACACAAGCCCGCATTTCTGCGGAGATGGATGTGGCAAAACGCATTCAAACGGACATGCTGCCCAAATCACCAAAAATTCCAGGCTACCAACTATCGTGCTACATGAACCCTGCTGAAGAAGTGGGAGGCGATTACTACGACATCATTCCGGGTGAAGACAGATCATGGATTTTGATGGGAGATGTAACTGGGCATGGACTAGGCTCAGGCTTAGTCATGTTCATGGTACAAAGCATTATGAGCTCCATACTCAGCACGCGCCCAGATTTAGCCCCAAAAGAATTAAATTTCATTGCAAATAAAATACTTTACAACAACCTTCAACGCCTGAACGACCAACGCCCCACCACCATCGCAACCCTTAGCATGACAAACACAGGCAACATCGCCATAAGCGGTTGCCACGACAACATTTACGTTTATAGAGAAGACACCGCTACAATTGAAACAATTTGTTTAGACCATTTCCCAATGGGGCTCGGTTTTACAGACCAATTCAGTGAAGATATGTTCGAACAAACGACTATCGATTTAAAGAAAAACGATGTCCTGTTATTATGCACGGATGGTATTACTGAAGCACAGGCCAGTAAAATAACGCCCATGTATTCCGAAAACAGATTAATCGAATTGTTTCAAAAACACGCCGTAAAACCAATTGAAGAGATTAAAACGCTATTAATAGAAGACTTAGACCGTTTCACTAAGGGAAATTATGACGATGACATCACATTTATTTTGGTAAAATACGCAAGTACTACCGAGGTGGTAGTAAATAATTGAATTTTGTATTAAAATAGAGGGACCCAATCACCCCCAAAACATCCTAAACTAATTAGTCAGGCGCCTAAATGAAATTTTCTAACCTAAAAACTGGTACGCAAAAAGAGGTTATATCGCTAGATTTTTCTGCTTCAACGGTTACTATAGAAGTCAAAGAAGCAATCAAAAGAAGTGAAATAATAGAGTCTCAATATCTAATTGCCGAAGTGTACAACAAATACTATAAAATCTTTTTCTCAAAAGATTACAGTGACCTAGAAGCAAAGATTGAACCGTACCCACACCGCTACATTTACGCAAAAGTAGGCGATGAAATCGTCGGTTGTGCCGGATTATACACCCATAATACTTATGTGGAAAAATACGGTGATGTAAGCACCGAGGACATAATAAACACATTATTATCACTAAATTTAGACCCAAACCATTACAACTTAGAAGAAAAGCGCGAAATCACCAAAATAGTATCCAAACCCGAATGGGTCGGAAAAGGCATCGGCGCATTCATATGGGGAGCGGCATATTCGAAATTCTTTCTAGGCAACCAAACAGAAAAGCCACCCATTATTACTTGCTGTGCAAAATTAAGTACGTTTCAATACTTTGAAAAATTTACAGGAATTACAACGCACAAGATAAAGTCATTCCCCGAATATAAAATACATGAGTACTACCGTTCACAAAGAGACCCAATGGAAAGCCGCCTTGTAATTCCCAATTTGGATATCCCAAATCGATGGTATAATCTTAAAATACCCAGTGTGTATAATGTTGGCAAAGATACCAACAGCTTAAAATTTCAATCTCTAGGATAAGTCAACATGTTAACAAAGAAATCCCCGAAACTACCCGTATATGGTATTTATCTTGGTACTCCTACCAGAAAAAAGCCCTTATCTAGAGTCGACTATACCTTTATACCAATCGACTACATCGCCCATTGGTCACGTTGCGGTATAACCGCCGACTATCTCGCAGAATACCAAGCGTTTAACTTTGAAAAAAGAGACCGAGTAAAAAATATTCTGAGCACCATAATTAACGAGCTTCTTGAAAATGCAGTAAAATTTTCAGCTGATGCCTACAAGGAAATCAGCATTTCCATATACAATTATGCAGATACAATAAGCATACAAACCATTAACTCCACCTATCGACGCCAAGCAGAACACTTTGATGGTTACGTTCAAAAATTACTAGATGAAGACCCTGAAGAATTGTTTATTGAAAATATCATGAAAAACGCTGAGAATGAAAAATCCGCGTCACAATTGGGTTTAATTACATTGGTAAAAGATTTTAACGCAAAAATCGGTGCCAAAATAATTCCTGATTTAGAACGCCGATTATATGACATATACTTTAAAGTCGTTATTGATACAAACGCAATAGAGGAGCTATAAAGATGATAAATGAAACAGAAGATTACAAAGTAATTGTAGATGAAGATGGATCTGAGGCCTTTATATCTGGCATTATGAGATTACAATCACCCTCTGCGTACGAAAAACCATTTGAAGGCATTATTAATACACTGGATAAATGCGAAAACCTACTTATAAATATTGAAGAACTCGCATTTTTAAACAGTTCTGGCATTTCATCATTAGCACGAATTGTATTAAAGGCACGACAACTCAATGTGTCGCTCATTATAAAATGCAAACAAGAAATCCCATGGCAAGAAAAAACGCTAACCAGTCTGGCAAAACTTTATCCTAGCCTAGAGATTCAAACCAGCTAAGTAGTCCGGGTTTCTTTCAGAACTTCTGACAATGTTGTCAGTAATAATTCACCTGTATAGGGTTTGAATAAAAATCCATTTACCATATCGCGCTCTAACTCAATTTGCTTCCCAAATTCAGGAAGAATCATACCTGTAACACCGACAATTGGCACATTGGATAATTCTCTGATCTTTCTAATAACTTCCTGCCCGTCCATAACAGGCATCATCATATCCACAATAACCACATCAATACGTTTCTGATGAGTCGCAAATTGTGACAACCCTGTTTTACCGTTTACAGCGGTTAATACTTTATAACCATAATTCTCCAAAGTTGATTTAGTAATATCTCTCAATGATTTTTCATCATCAATAATTAAAACCAATTCACCATCCCCAGAAGGAATTTCATCATCAGGCTTATCATTGCGAATTAAACGGGATTTCGATTCAATAGCAGGAAGGTACACTCTGAAGGTTGTCCCCTTATTTATATCCGTATCAAACTCAATATACCCATTATGATTGCGTACAACTGCCATCACCGTAGATAAGCCTATTCCGGTTCCTTTTCCAAATTCTTTCGTGGTAAAAAAGGGCTCAAAGATCTTATCAGCAATTTCAGATGAGATACCCTGACCATCGTCTTTTACAGTAATACAAATATAAGGACCATCCTTAAGCTTACGGCCCATAAATGACCGATTTGCCACCATTTCATTACGCACAGATAATTCAATCGTTCCCGTTTTATCGATCGCATCACGGGCATTTACACATAGATTCAGTAGAATCTGATGAATTTGCGTGGTATCACCTAAAATAGCCCATAAATCCCGTTCAACATCCGTGCAAACCTCCACACCCTTTGGAAACGTTTCACGAATAAATCCGTCTAACTCGTGCACCAAATATTTTAACTGCATCTGCACCTTTTCGCCTTCAACACCACGACTAAACGTTAGTATTTGCTTTACCAATTCAGACCCACGTGCTGCGCTAGATTCCAAAATCCCCAATATTTTCATGGCGTCCGCATCGCCTTTAACTTTCGGGGCAAGTGTACGTAACGCCATAAAAAAGGGAGATAAAATATTATTCAAGTCATGGGCAATGCCCCCCGCTAAAGTGCCTATACTTTCCATGCGTTGCGACCGAATCACTTGGTGCTCCAAGGTAACTCGCTCTGTGATATCACGCATGACCAACACCACATGGCTAATACTTTGCGTTGTGTCAAAAAACGGATAGATCTGACAATCAAAATATTGCCGATCAGCCGCTTTTCCAAGCTCTAAACTAAAATTTTGAACATGCCCCTTAAAACATTGGGCAATCGGCTCATCCAAAGAAGATTGAACACCGCCTGAACGTAATAAATCCTGTAAAACTTGTCCAATAATCTGAGACCTCGTCTTACCAATATATTGGCAAAAGGCTTTATTTACTTCTTCCACCAGCATATCTTGGTTAATAAGCGCCATATAGTCACCGGAACTATTAACGATAAACTCATACCGACGCGACACTCCCGCAACACGATCACGCTCATAGGTTAATTCATTCTCCACTTCAGTGTTATGTTCTAAAGTGGCGCCAAATATAACGCGCAAATCGCGAATTTCTTGCGACGCGTCATCAATACCAGAAAGCAAACGATCCAAGTTTTTTAAAAGTTGAGTAAGCGTTTTTATGTGGGCATCAGAAACAGCATCCGAAGATGTGATTTTTATTTCAGCCCTTAACTGTTTTATATCGGAAATAATTCCAGACAATCGTTCTTCTGCATGTGCCTGCAAAATGCTGCTCCTTTTCCCTAACCCTAATTGTACAACGTGAATGATCACTGAGCAACGCGCATAAAAGAGTGGAATAGCGTGCATACTAGTGGTAAAATAATTATAAAACAACAATGAGGGTAAAAATGACTCTGACAAAAATGCAGGAAAAAGTGTTTAGATTTATTTGCGAATTTGCAAACGAGAATGGATTTCCACCATCGTATTCAGATATTAGCGGTCACTTCGACTTTAGCTCCGATGGCACGGTTAGAACCTATTTAGAGCATCTAGAAAAGAAACGCTACATTCAACGATTGGGTAAAGCACGCGGCATTAAAATTCTAAAACCATACGCGACCGAAAATTCCATCCCCATACTAGGAAATGTATCTGCAGGCCCACTCAAACTACCAGTGGAAGAGCTTTCCGGACACATTTCTGACATTGATGAAATAAAAAACGCAGAGGGGCGATTTGCGCTAAAAATATCAGGTGATAGCATGAAGGATGCTGGAATCCTAAATGGTGACTACGCAATTATTCAAACAAAAGTCCCCATACATAACGGCCAAATCGCCGCTGTGATTGTGGATGATGAAGCCACATTAAAGCGTATCTATTACGAAGGTGACAAAGTAAGGCTTCAACCTGAAAATGAATTTTACGAACCCATGTATATAAATCGAGACAACAGCACCGCTAATTTTATAGGCCGATATATTGCCTTAATACGACGCGCCTAGTTCGATTTTCGAGTACGCTTCACACCATAATACAATGTAAACCCAATCGCAATCAGTGCTAGAAAGCCAATCATCGCAAACACACTTTCGATTGCGTCTTTAGTCACAACGGCAAATACGATACCAACCAACAACACCGTCACAGATTCATTTAGAATCCTTAAAAGTGTCTCTGAAACAGGTATAAATTCATGAGTAATCATCTGTTTTAGCAAACGGCCTGAAAGAAAATGAAGCACACAAAACCCGAGCACTAGAGTAAGCTTTACATGCATCCATGGCATTGCAAAATAATCCATATCGATGGCAAGCCAAACACCTGTAAATAGTGACAATATAATACCCGGATTACAAATACCGTTATACAAACGACGTGCCATAAGCGTTAATTGGGTTTGCCGTGCTGCACGTATGGCATCATCATCCAAAGCAGCAGCCTGAAAATAGATAAATAAGCGTCCTAAATAGATAAGACCCGCAAACCAACTCATCACACTTAATATATGAAGGGATTTAATTGTTAATAGCATTGGTCTTCTCCTCTAGCGTTCTTGTGTCATTTTCTATATAATGGCACAACATGAGATTCGTCACAATCACCCGCCTATTTTCTGTCATACTAATTCTTCTAGTTCTTGCAAATCCCCTATTGGCGAAAAGCAAAACCGAAAAAGAATTAAGCAATCTTACGCCAGAAGAGTCCTCTGAACTGGGCCGTAAAATGATAGCTAAACAGTTTCACCCACTACCGGAAAGCATGTTTACTCGACTGGGAATTGCCTACAACTATTCCGTATTTTTACCAACACTAAACACATTACATGAAGCAGGAATGAAAAATGTATACGTGATATACGGAACCATTTGGGACGTCATGTATAAAATCAATGATAAGTGGAACGCCGGCATCTCATATGGAACTGGGGCCAACAAATTTATAAAAGAAGTCTCAAATGTGGAATTCAGAGAAGACACCGTACTATTCCAATTTTATCACTTTAAATTGAATTATAAGATCTATGAAGAAAGAGATTTTGTAATCGGACTATCCAGTGGAATTGGCACCACAACGGGTGAATATGGGTATTTCCAAGCAAGCGAAGACGGCAGCACCAATGCCAGATCTTATAAACGCCAAGGAAGCACAACAAGCTATAACCTAGGCTTAGAAGCAATGTACTATTTAAACCCTGTTTGGAATGTGGGTATGGGTATTGAATACTTTGGCGCAAATATCGAGTCTTTAAGCAATCGTGCAAACCAAGGGGATAGCACTGCGCCAAACATGGACCTAAGTGGAACGCTTGTAAGATTCTTCACAAAAATAAACCTCTAATGAAAAAAACAGTATTTTTATGCGCAGGAGAAGTATCCGGAGATCGGCATGCAGCTCGCGTCGTGGATGCCATTAAAAAGCAACATCCCCGCATCCATTTTATAGGTATCGGGGGGCAGGCAATGGCCAATAGCGGAGTTGAGCTTATTGGCGACATCACAACGCACAGCACCATAGGTATTTTTGAGCCGATTAAACACCTAATACCGCTACTAAGCGCCTTAGGCAAAGCCAAAAAGACATTAAAAACGCAGCATATAGATGCCTTTATTCCAATCGATTCCCAAGGGTTTAACATGCCATTAGCCAAATACTGCCACACATTAGGAATCCCAACCGTTTACTACATTGGGCCGCAAGAATGGCAATGGGGAACGCAAAAGGGAATGCTAGACGTTATAAAATATTGCACTAAAATTCTGTGCATATTTAAAGAGGAACACGAGCGATACTTACCCATCACCGATAAAGCGCGTTTTGTGGGGCACCCTATTACAGATGTATCTAGCCCAACCCACAACACGGTAAAAACCAAGCAAAACACACTAACGCTATTCCCTGGAAGCCGCGCACAAGAACTAAAGCACACGGCTCCCCTACTCATTGAGGCCGCCGTAAAAATTAAAGCCACATTTCCATCGATTAAAATCATCATTTCTGTTGTCGATAAAACCCATCGGGCACGCTTAGAGCACCTGATTAAAACTAACCATTTAGACGCGGAACTCAGCGACACAAACTCACTACAATTGATTTCAGAATCCACTCTATCCCTGAGTTGCTCAGGCACAATCACCCTTGAACACGCCATGCTAGGAACTCCGATAATCGCCGTTTTTAAATGGAATCCCATATCCTATTCCATACTTAACCAGTTTATAGGCAAAAAATGGCGAAAGAATGTGGGGTATATTAGCTTGCCAAACAGCCTTAGAAAGAAAAAGATTATGCCCGAGTTTCTACAAAACGACGCCACAAGTGACACAATATCCAAAGCCGCAATAGAACTACTTAGCACGCCCACATTAATGAACACAATGAAAACCGAATTTGCTATTCTTAAAGAGCAACTAGGAAATTCTGGAACAGCGGACAGAGCAGCTGCAGAAATTTGCGAAACACTGTACAATGGGAGGTCTTATGACAGCTGAGGCACCAATTTTAGAGATAACAGAACTGGGAAATCCGATTCTCAGAGAACAAACAAAGCGTATCAAAGACCCGTTCGCGCCTGAAATTCAGCACCTAATTGACGCGATGTTCGAAACAGTCATCGCAGCCAGAGGAGTCGGTTTAGCGGCACCCCAAATAGGCGTAAACTTAAATCTGTTCGTTATGACCCCAGAAGTGCAACATAGCCCCCCACATATGACTTTAGAAAACGGAATCGCTATCATAAATCCGGAATTCAAGGCAATCGGAACGGAGTCAGAATCAGACTGGGAAGGCTGCTTAAGCATACCTGGAATACGTGGCTATGTGCCTCGCTTTTGCCATATCCAAGCCACCTATACCAATCGGCATGGCGAAACAGTCACGCAGGAATTTGAAGATTTTATGGCCAGAATATTCCAACATGAGTACGACCACCTACAAGGTAAAGTATTCTTAGACCGCATAAAGCTAAGTAAAGACATTATTACAGACAAAGAATACATGCGCATCGTTGGTGCACTTGAGGAGGACGAAGAATGATACTATCAGACAGAACCATAAAAACCATGATTAAAGATGGCCGATTGGGCATATCACCATTATGTGAAGAAAACATTCAGCCAGCATCGCTAGACTGCACGCTAGGCACTCATTTCTTAGAAATAAATACAGAAAACACCGAGATTATTGATCTAGATAGCGAAATTACCTATAAAGAAGTCAATTCAGACTCAATAGTAATTCCGCCCCATTCTTTTTTACTTGCCACAACCGCAGAATACATAAAAATACCAAATGGACTCACCGCATTCGTTGAGGGCCGCAGCTCAATTGGCCGCATGGGACTTTTCATACAAAACGCCGGTTGGGTAGATGCTGGGTTTGAAGGCCGCATCACACTTGAGCTCTACAATGCCAATTCATTGCCTATTAGGCTAAGTGCGGGTCGTCGCATTTGCCAACTGGTATTTTGCATTATGGACCAAGAAGCTGAAAAGCCTTACCGAGGAAAATATTTTGGACAAGAAAAAAGTGTTGGTAGCCGTGTGTATTTAGACAACGAACTCAAAGGCGCAACGCTAGCTTCATGAGTGTTATTCTTGAAAAACCCTGCCCAAAATGCAAAAGCAGCAAATCGGTTCAAATAAATGGGGCAAACTTAAGCTGCCAAAATAGCGAGTGTGCATTTAAGATTGAAGTACCATGTCCCCTCTGCAATGCGTCTTTAAGCGATGCAACCTTTAAGCAAAGCGATTACTTCCAAACCACCCAATGCACAAGCTGCAACAATGTAATAACCACAAAGAAACTAAAACATTTAATTGATAATGGCTTGCACGTCGACACCAACCATCGCTGCGACACATGCAATGGGCCTACTGTGCATAAAGCACAAATGAATATTACAAATCGGTGCTTTTACTTTCCAGCCTGTGCCGATCAAGGCCAATTATTTGGTGGTCCAAAAGAAAGCCTAGTATTTTTAGATTTCGAAACCACTGGCCTAGAAATTGGCAGAGATGCGATCATCGAGTTTGGTGCATTAAAAATTGACGAAGATGGTGACGAGCATAGCTTCCAACGCTTCGTTAGCCCAAATCGCCCTTTACCAGCAAAAATTGTTCAAATAACAGGAATAACAGATGCAATGCTTGAAGGCGCACCAGATTTAGAACCAGTAATAGATGAATTTTTAGAATTCCTAGGGCATTCAACTCTCGTCTGCCACAATGCAGATTTTGACATACCGTGGTTAGTAACGGCCAGTTTACGCTTAAATAGACCCATTCAAACGAAAAATGTCATCTGCACGATGAATTGGGCAAAAAACAGCCAAGAGAGCCGCTACGGACTAGGCGCTCTAACTAAAAAATACAATATCGGGCATGCCAATGCTCACCGGGCGTTAGCTGATGCTGTGGCCACAAAAGAGATCTATTTCATACTTTCCAATAAAAAAGTATCCCCTCGCCCTCTAAAACCATTGAGCGACTATCGCGCGCTTTCAAAACGCCTGGTTGAACGGTATTCAACTCCGCAACAAGTTTAAATATTAATGTAGCCACTTATCGGCAAAATTCGATGTTTAAAATCCATTGTTATTTGGGAATACTCTGAGTATAGAAATCCAAATAAACCATGGGGGCAATAAATGCCACGATTAATATTAATAATAATCGCCTCAGTTTTACTCACAATACCGGTGAGTGCTGCAGCAAAATATCAAATGCTGACCGACCTTGGTAGTTCAGCCGAATCAATTGGAAGAGGTAATATCGAAGGGTTCTCATATTCATCCAACAGTATTTTTGAGAATCCAGCAGCACTGCATCGCGTGGAAAAATTTTCTGCGGCCATGTTTTCTAGCACCATTATTAATGAAATAAATTTCAACAATTTCTCGCTTGCCTATAAAACTAAAAAGTGGGGCGCATTTTCACTAGGATACATGTCATCCCAAGTCGCGGATATTCCCATAACAGAAGAAAACGATGCAGGAATATTCATACAAAATGGATCATTCGAGTATTTAAATACCATCACAAAGTTAGGCTATATGTATAGCATTAATCCAAAATGGCACGTCGGGTCTGCATTGGCCTTATATAGCAACGAAATCCACACCGTCACAGGAACCGGATATGGTTTAGATATTGGCAGTATTTACCAGTTTGATAAATTAGTAATGAGTGGGTTTATACGTAATATCACAGGTGGCAGCGTAGAATACACAGACAGCGCCGATGATTCCTATAGCGGGAAAGAAGATCTACCATTCCAATATGTATTTGGTATGGGCTACCCGATACATGATTTCATGTTCATGAGCCAATACAAAGATGATGGAACCAATGGATTAATGTCTCTTGGCATCGGATATACCCCACGATGGTTATGGGATGTGTTAACCATACGCGCTGGATACAAAGAATATTCTGCACTTGCCGATGTACGAAACACCATCACTCTTGGAGTTAGTCTAAATTTATTTGGTTTAAACTTTGATTATGCCTATGAGGAAAGCGAACACATCGAATATGACTCAAATACATACTTCTCTCTGTCTATGGATTTCTAGACCCGTCAACTTATAAGGAAAAATATACTATAATAAGCCCATGCAAAATGAGCTTATTGGACTTTTAAAACGAAAAGGCACGGGTAAAACCATGGGGAAATCACTCACCCAAGAGGATTTACTACGACTACCAGAGTACCTACTAAGCACAGAATGCGACTCCATTACTAAAGCCACAATACTCACCGCCATCTTAATGTTAGAACCAACAGAAGAGGAAGCAGTATATATAGAATCGCTGCGACACTCCTATATAAACAGCATCCCTGAATCCTGCCATTTCCTACTTTCTCCAAAATTAAAGGATCAAAACCCCATACTGCATAAGATTCTTAATCATATTGAATTAACAGAAAATGAAATGCATGCCGTAATGGATTGCATCTATTCTAATCAACCGAATGAATTAAAAGCCGCCTATTTAGAGGGGTTAAGATTAAAACGTGAAACCGAACAAGAAAACACCATTGCGGCGCAATACATGCAAACAAAAACACAACACGTCACCCTCCCCATACCCATCCTCATCGACATTGCCGACCCCTATGACGGGTTTTCGCGCAATTGGGTGCTAACACCATTCGCAGCACCTATTCTAGCTGCAATAG
>JAQBTH010000028.1 GCA_027623425.1 bacterium
AAGGCTACCGAGTAAAGGGGCCGCAAAAAATTGGGCGATGGAATATGAGGCCAATAATAGACCTAACATCCACCCCCGTGACTCAAATCCACGTGCAATTTGAGGTAGAATTGGGACGATTAGGCCAAATCCAATTAACTCGGTTGAAACAACCAAAAACAATGCCAATAAATCTCGCTTACCAGTCTTTTTCATAGGTAGAGAATAGCATAACACATCAAAATTGATCCGCTAAATTATTCTTGATATCGGGATTTTGAAAATGGTATCATTGCGGAGTCTCCCACAAGACAAAAATAAAAAAGGAGCAATCCAAAATGTCAACATTAACTCAGAATCCGCCTACAGCCGGTGAAAAGGTGTTAGATTTTAACGAATTTATGGCTCATCTTAAAGAAAGAAACCCAGGGCAACCCGAGTTTCATCAAGCTGTTCATGAAGTTGCAGAATCCGTTATTCCATTTATAAATGAAAACCCCAAATACCGTCGCTATAAAATTCTTGAGCGTATTGTTGAACCAGATCGCACTATTTTATTCCGTGTAACATGGCAAGATGACAATAGTGAAGTACAAATTAATAAGGGTTACCGTGTGCAATACAGCAATGCAATAGGGCCGTATAAAGGCGGATTAAGGTTTCACCCATCTGTTCACTTGGACACCTTTAAGTTTCTAGGATTCGAACAAGTATTCAAAAATAGTCTTACGACACTTCCTATGGGCGCTGGTAAGGGTGGTTCTGATTTTGACCCTAAAGGAAAATCTGACGATGAAGTAATGCGCTTTTGCCAAGCATATATGACAGAGCTTGTGCGCCACATTGGTAAAGACACTGACGTACCTGCGGGTGATATTGGCGTTGGAGCCCGTGAAATAAGCTATTTGTATGGCCAACACAAACGGCTTACAAACCGTTTTACAGGTGTATTAACCGGAAAAAGTCTTGAGTTTGGCGGATCGTTAATCCGCACTGAGGCCACGGGTTATGGTGCCGTTTATTTTGCGGAAGAAATGCTTAAAAATCAGGGTAAATCTATTCAAGGCAAGCAATGTGTTGTGTCAGGTAGTGGAAACGTTGCCCAGTACACCGTAGAAAAGATTCTTCATCTAGGTGGTAAGCCTGTAACGTTGAGCGACTCATCTGGTTTTATCTATGATAAAGATGGAATTACCCAAGAAAAATTAGACTGGGTTAAAGACCTTAAAAACGTAAGGCGCGGACGAATTTCTGAATACGCGGATAAATTTGGCGCAGAATTTATTCCAGGAAAAACACCTTGGAGCATCCCTGGCGAGTGCGTATTTCCTTCTGCAACTCAAAATGAGTTAAATGAAGAAGATGCACGCATGCTGGTTAAAAACGGATGTATATGTGTAAGCGAAGGCGCCAACATGCCGTCCACACCAGAAGCCGTCAAAGTATTCATTCAATCCAAAGTTCTTTTTGGGCCAGGTAAAGCGGCAAACGCAGGTGGGGTTGCAATTTCAGGTTTAGAAATGACGCAAAATAGCATGCGTTTAAGCTGGAGCCGCGAAGAAGTTGAAACAAAACTTAAACAAATCATGACTAGCATTCATGATCAATGTTCTAAGCATGCCCGCGAAGCGGATGGTTACTTGAACTATGTCAAAGGCGCTAATATTGCAGGCTTTATCAAAGTCGCTGATGCAATGATCGCCTACGGCGTTATGTAGTACACTTGATTTTTCTAGTCATCGCTAGAAACATGTAAAAATAAACACCCACAGCCAAAAGTTGTGGGTGTTTTGTTTTAGGCCACGGGTGTAACATAACGATTATGAAAAATGAATTATCAGTTGTGTTTACTGCGGATGGTTCGCACAGCCTTTGGAGTAGCAAGTTCCAGGAAGAATATCATAGCTCTAGAGGCGCTATCATAGAAACCCAGCATATTTATATTGATATGGGCCTTAAATATGTGTTGGAACAGATAGATAGTGGGTATAACACGCCGATTAATATCTTTGAACTGAGCCTCGGCACAGGATTAAGCGCAGTGATGAGTGCCCTTTGTCAGTCGGAACAGGTCTTAAACTATGACTGCATAGAACCTTACCCCATTTCAATCGAACAGGCGCGGGCGTTAAACTATGGCGAACGATTGAATGGTGCGTCGGTCATATTAGACGCGATTCACAAGGCAGAGTGGGAAGTGGAGGAGCGCATTCAGCCACACTTCAATCTGACTAAACAGAAAATTGGAATAACTGAGTTCCAGATGCCAAAAGACCATTATCACATTATCTACATGGACGCCTTTTCGCCTAAAATACAGCCCGATATGTGGTCACCAGAAGTGTTATCTAAATTATATGAAGGAATGCGAGTGGGGGGTGTATTGGTCACCTACAGTGCCGCCGGTTTTGTACGCAGGCACTTTCAATCTCTAAACGCACAGGTGGAACGATTACGTGGCGCAAATGGTAAGCGGGAAATGTTACGGATTACAAAAACGGAGATATAAATTGCGTAAGGGCGCCCATAAATAAATTGGGTTTATCCGCATGCACCCAATGCCCAGCACCTTCAACTTCTGAAAACGTGACATCTGAAAATTGACGTCTAAATAAATCTTGATCGTCTTCGGTAACATAATCAGATCTGCTTCCTGATATAACATGTGTGGGTACGCTTACCGGTTTATTCCCCATGTCGGGCGCAGCAAGTATACCGCTATAATTTTTAGTGAGTGCGGCATAATTCATTGCCCATTCCATTCCGCTTCCGCGTTTGGCAGGCCGTAAATTAGTACGAAGAAATTGAATCATGGAAAGTGGCAAACCCGCATTTTCTAAATAAGGAACGGCTTCAGATGACATTTTAATGCTTTTAACCGGTACAGAGCCAATCGCCTGAAAAACTTCATTATGGCTTGGATCATATTGTTTCATCGAAATATCCACAATTACAGCCGCTATTACTCGAGGCGGCTCAGTTGTAAGATTTGCACTGGCACCTCTTTCTAAATCAGAAAGAAGTTGCCCAACCACTTTCCCTCCCATGCTATGGCCCAGAAAAAGCGTGGGTATGTTGCCACGATCAGCATTGATAGTGGATATAGTTGATAGCAAATCAGCAGCCATTAAAGGATAGCTGTGTTCCGTGCTTCTTGGGCTTTCACCATGATTGCGTGGATCCAAGCAAACAACATCTAAATTAAACTGATGCGAAAGTTGCTTGGCTATACTCTGCCAATTCTTTCCCTGCCCTAATAGCCCAGGATGAATAAACAGTCGTTTTGTCGCTGCGGCGGCAAAAGTTGAAAATGATGAATGTAAGGTTAGTGCTTGCATGCCCATAGTATGGGGTTATTGCGAAAAAATCACAAGTGCTTAAGTAACGATTTTAATCGACTTGCCACATCAGGCATTGCCACAGTGGGGCGTCCTAATGGAGATTTACTTCCTGGCGATATGGGCACATAAAAAAAGCTAATGTCTTGATCTTTTTCCCAATGGCGCAGGTTCTCATCAAGCGTCAATCGCGTATTTACATTCACAATTCGGTTATACCCACAGGACGCCGCAATCGCCGCAAAATCCACGTAACCCGCCACAGTATCTTGACCACCAGTGCTATCATGCACACCATTATCCAATAACACATGACACAGATTTCGTGGTGCATAAAACCCATTCGTTGCCAGGTTGCCCATACGCATGAGTAGCGCTCCGTCGCCATCCAGCACCACGACGCGCTTGTTAGGGCAGGTTAATGCGATGCCTAATCCTAATGCACTCGCGCAGCCCATAGAACCCACCATATAGAAAAACTCAGGTCGATCTTCCATTTCAAAAAGTTCGCGACCCGTCTTGCCAGTGGTGGCAACGACTATCGTGTCTGATGATAACGCGCTTACCACTGTTTCTAAGGTTTGTAAGCGTGTTCCTACAGGGGTGCGATTCATGATTGGCATGGGAATCGGCGCCATAGACGAACTTTTACGACGTAGTTTCGCCGAATCGTTTAGATTCACAGGGCTAAACGTATTGTGGCGCACAATAAAAAAGAAACTTTTTCCAGATTCAATAATGCCATTCGCCCGATGCAATTGGGAAATCGCCTCGTCGGCATCCAAGCTTAGTAACTCATTCTCTATGCCCATAATATCTAATAATTTATCTGTAATCGTTCCCATAAACGCGTGCTGAGGATTGTCTTCTATTCCGGGTTCACCGCGTAAACTCACAAACCCTAATATGGGAATGTTATACGGTTGATTTAATGATGTTAACGGCGATACCGCATTTCCTAATCCTGAGTTTTGCAATAAGACTACGGACTTTCTACCGCCTAGGTAGGCACCTGCACAGGTCGCAACAGCATCCCCTTCATTTACTGCTGCCACATACTCACATTCGTTCATAATATGATTAATAAAATCTTTAAGAAGAGAGCAGGGCACACCCGAATAAAAATCAAATCCAAGAGAGTTTAATTGTTGGGAAAAATGGTTGGTTTTTAACATGAAAAAAAGTGTAACACAAAGCGAGATAAGTGGGCAGAGTATGTAGAAAAATTATCAATAAAAAGTCGCTCTTCTAACAGGTCACGCCGATATAGTATGCGGTGTTTAGGAAACAACTATTAAGCGTGTTATCCGTCGATATGCTAACAACATGTTAAAATTGCGCCATGATTGATTTATTAATTCTAGGCCAAGGTCTAGCCGGATCTTGGTTGGCATACGTTGCACACAAAAATGGGTTAACCGTGACCGTAATCGACAATGGGCATAACGGGTCGGCAACAAAAGTAGCCGCAGGGTTAGTTGATGCCATTACCGGAAAACGATTCTCTTTAACTGAGGGCGTACCTGAAAGTATTAATGAAACGGTGCAGTTTTATCGCGAACTTGAAACAGAGTGGGGCGCCTCTCTTTACACAGATAATATTCATTCCGAACGCCTATTTATTGATGCATTAAATAAGGAAAAATACGCGAAACGAAAAGATTGGCCGGAGTTTTCGCAATTCTATGCTCACGAAATAAAACCAGGTGGGTCACAACTAATGACTGCCGATTTGGGTGGCGTTATACTAAAACACTCGGGACTTATGAATACCAATATATTTTTAGAAACGGCAAGAAAAATTTTAATACAAAAAGATGCGTACAAAGAAATAGAAGTAAATTGGGATGACATTGTTATTTCAGAGGATATAATTAGCATCGATGATATACAGGCCAAACGCGTAGTCGATTGCCGAGGGTTTCAAGCCAGCACAAATCCACTGTTTCCGGAATTGCACTATCGTAACGCAAAAGGAGAGGTTTTGATTTTAAAACTAAACGAACCAGTAAGTGAAATTCCAGCAGTATACAACCAACGCTATTGGCTGGCCCGACAACATAACGGGCTATACAAATTTGGCGCAACCTACGAATGGGACGACTTAACGCCAATTCCCACAAAAAGTGGTTACAACGAATTAATAAGCGCAGCACACATACTCATTAGGCCAGAGTTTGAAGTGCTGGATCATATTGCGGCCGTTCGCTGTATACCCAAGAAGAATATCCCCTATGCAATGTGGCACAATACACACAAAAACGTCGGTATTTTTACTGGTCTAGGCAGCAAAGGAGTCATGTTGGCACCTAAATACGCACGAATTCTATTGGAGTCGCAATGAAATTTTTAATAGAAATGGGTAGCAAACTGTCTGCCGTGGGTTCAACGTTGAGGCGAATTGCACCTCAGCAAAACGTGTGGAGCGAACGCGCGGTTAGACTGGCAAATTTAGTAGGAAATCCAAACCCAAATGTAAGGGAAGCAGAACGAGTTTTGTGCTGCAAAAGAGCGCATGATACGGATCTAGAAATACATGAAAAACAAACCGTTATGAGCGTGGCGCTGCATTACTTATTAACCTGCCGGGATCAACGAATGGAGCCAATTGAAAGGGCTAAATTTGCAGAAATGATGACGGTAAATTGCAAGGAAAGCGCCATAAGCCATGTGTTAAATGCAACAGATCAACGCGCTGAATACGATTTAAGACTTACAACGCTTATGTTTGCAAGTAATAACGCCCATCTACTTGCCACTAAATTGATATCACATGATGAGCCACCAGACTTATCTTTAGTCGAAGAAATGAGCGAGCAAACGAGTGTATTACAAATGTTGGATATGCTTCCAAAAATGCAGTTTAGTCTTTATTCATCCACCTTACCTGAAGACGTGAAGCATGTTGCCAGGCAAATTATGGTATCTCAACTAGCGGTAAGAGCAACCATGGTAGATAGTTGCTCACAAACATTGGGGCATGGTTTGGCCTTCTATGGTTCAGATTCGTATCAGAGCTGCTTAAACATGTTAGATGATTCTGAGAATGCCAATAAATCGTATTTATCAATAACAGCCGGCCCTTTATCCCATGAATCAGTACGTTTATATGTTAGAAAAACTGCAATGACCGCTCCACACTATAAAAACTAGAATACGATCAATAGACCGTCGACGTTAGATTGAACAGCCGTTATAATAAACCTTATGAAAAAAGAAAAAGCAGCCGCACTCGAATTACTACATAAATTAGAAGCCAGCCTGACTGATGATAGCGCTGAGGCCATTCAAAACAAAATAAATACACCGTATATCAATACCATCCCTTCAAATGAACAACCTAAATACCCAGGTGACCATGAAATAGAAAAAAACCTAATGAATTACAGCCGTTGGAACGCAATGGCCATGGTTGTAAAAGCAAACCGCACACACGATGGGCTAGGTGGACACATCAGTTCCTACGCGAGTTCAGCTACATTATACGAAGTTGGATTCAATCACTTTTTTAAAGGAAACGGTAAAAATAGAGGGGCCGATCACTTATACATTCAAGGGCACGCCAGCCCAGGAACATATTCCCGTGCATATTTAGAAGGTCGTTTAACCGCAAATCACTTGCATAACTTTAGACAAGAAATCGGTGGAGAAGGACTTTCTAGCTACCCACATCCATACTTAATGCCTGATTTTTGGCAATTCCCAACAGTATCAATGGGATTAGGGCCGATCATGTCCATATACCAAGCGCGATTTAACCGCTACATGAGTGCTAGGAACATAAAAAATTGGGACGATGAACCAAATATATGGTGCTTTGTGGGTGACGGCGAAACAAATGAGCCCGAAACACTAGGCGCATTAACGATGGCCGCTCGTGAAAAACTAGATAACTTAATATGGGTTGTAAATTGTAATTTGCAACGCCTAGATGGCCCAGTCAATGGTAACGGTAAAATTATTCAAGATTTAGAAGGGCAGTTTCGTGGCGCCGGTTGGAATGTCATAAAAGTGATTTGGGGTACCGAATGGGACGACCTGCTAGAGTCTGAGCACAAAGACCTCTTAATAAAACGCATGGGTGAAGCAGTAGACGGTGAATACCAGAAATATTCTGTAGAGCCAGGTAGCTACGCGCGAAAGCATTTCTTTGGAAAATACCCAGACTTGTATGAGTTAGTAAGTAATAAAACCGATCAAGAACTAAGAAGTATTAAACGGGGCGGTCACGATTCCGAAAAAATGTATGCGGCATATGACGCGGCGATTAAGCATAAAGGGCAACCCACTGTAATTTTGGCAAAAACAGTAAAGGGATACGGATTAGGTGAAGCTGGCGAAGGAAAAAACATCTCCCATCAGCAAAAGAAATTAAACGAAAAAGAACTTCGCGAATACCGTGAAAAATTAAATATTCCGATTTGTGATGAAGATGTGGTTGATGCCCCATTTTATCGCCCACCTGCAGATAGTAAAGAAATGAAGTATTTACTTGAAAAACGCAAGGAACTAGGCGGGTTTATACCAGAGCGTCACAGTACCTATCACCCTGTGAAATGGCCAAAATCTGATTTTTATGACGAGTTTCTAAAAGACGGTGGTAAGAGCGAAATGTCCACAACCATGGCCTTTGTTCGCCTACTAACTAAAATGCTGCGAGATAAAGACTTCGGTCGTCGCGTGGTGCCAATTATTCCAGATGAGGCGCGTACATTCGGTATGGAAGCACTCTTTCGCCAAGTGGGCATTTATGCCTGTGAGGGTCAAAAATACGACCCTGCAGATAGCGACTCATTACTATTCTATAGAGAAGAAAAAGACGGACAAATTTTAGAAGAGGGTATTAACGAAGCCGGAGCAATGAGCAGTTTCTTGGCCTCGGCAACCAGTTATTCCACCCATGAAGAGGCGACGATTCCGTTTTACATCTATTATTCAATGTTTGGGTTTCAGCGCATAGGCGATCTATGTTGGCTGGCTGGAGACATTCGTGCTCGTGGCTTTCTTTTAGGCGGAACTTCAGGCAGAACAACCCTAAACGGTGAAGGCTTGCAGCATCAAGATGGGCATAGTTTATTACTCGCAAGCACCATCCCTTCCTGCCAAACATACGATGTCACATACCGCTATGAAATAGCCGTTATTATCAAAGACGGAATTAAGCGCATGTATGATGACCAAGAAGATATTTATTATTATATTACCCTTCACAATGAGAACTACCTACAACCAGCCATGCCTAAAGGGGTAGAATCAGGCATATTAAATGGCCTATACCGATTGAAAAAAGGCAATACAAAATTAAAGACAAAAGCGCATATCTTTGGTAGTGGCACGATTATGCGTGAAGCACTCAAGGCACAAAAAGTACTTGAGAAATACGGCGTATCTGCAGACGTATGGGGCGCAACAAACTACAAGCGTTTAAGAGAAGAGGCGATGGAAGCGGAGCGTTACAACATGCTTCACCCAGATAAAAAAGCAAAACAATCGTTCTTAGAGAAAACGTTAGAGAAGGAAACCGGGCCATTTATTGCTGTTTCGGATAATATGAGAGCCGTGTCTGATCAAATCGGGCGTTGGGTGCCAGGCGGGCTATACAGTCTAGGCTGCGACGGCTACGGAAGAAGTGACACTCGTGAACGCTTAAGAGCACATTTTGAAGTGGATTCTCCTCATATTGTAATTGGTGTTTTATACCAATTATTAAAATCTAAAAAAATAACACTTGCTACCTATAAGAAAGCGCTAAAAGACCAAAAGATCAGCACATCCACACCATTTTCATTGTTTAATTAAAAATTATTTTAAGCAAAGACTTGGGAGTTTAGATAAGCTGCGTTATAATATTTTTCTATGGAAATTAAAATACCTTTTCTTGGAGACGGCATCGAGTCCGCAAATGTTATATCCGTTCTTATCGCTCCCGGTGACAAGGTCGAAATTGACGACACATTAGCCGAAATGGAGACCGATAAAGCCACGGCCCCTATACCTGCAACTGCTGCAGGAATCGTTGAAAGTGTAAAATTAAAAGAGGGTGATGTGATTCGTCAGGGCATGCTTGTGTGCACCTTAAAGGGTGGAGATAGCGCCGCTGCTCCAGCAAACACCCCTATAGCAACACCGGTAGCACAACCGACACAAGCACATCAACCAATCACACCTATTGCAACACAAAATCCATCGGGTTCTGTTGCACCATATCAATTCCCACAAGTAGACTTAGCAACAATCGCAACATCTCCTTCAATACGCAAAATATCGGCCCAAATAGGATTAGACCTTACCCGTATTTCCGGCACGGGAAATGGCGGGCGTATCACTATGGATGATGTGAAAAACCATTTGGCGACTATCCAATCACTTGCGTTCAATCCTCCAGCTGCCCCTGCCGCGCAGGGTGGTGTACCCGCGAAACCGAAGAAACCCCTTCCAGACTTCAGTAAATATGGGGATATTAAAGTTGAAAAATTAAGCTCACTACGCATGAAAATTGCCGATGTGATGACAAACAGCTGGACAACCATTCCCCACGTCACGCAATTTGATGAAGCTGACATTACGGACTTAATGGCACTTCGCAAAAAGTACAATCCAAAATACATGGAGAAAAAAGGGCGTATTACGGTAACAGTATTCATTCTAAAAGCCATAGTTGAAGCATTGAAAGAATACCCTACATTTAACAGTACCTTTGATGATGAAAAAGGTGAGTTGATCTATAAAAATCACTATCACTTTGGTGTTGCCGTTGATACAGAAAATGGACTTATGGTACCTGTAATCAAGAACGTTGATAAAAAATCAATGTTAGAACTCGCCACAGAGCTAGAAGAGATTGCTGGCCGCGCCAGAGATCGTAAAATCACATTAGACGATGTGCAAGGTGGCACATTCACCATATCTAACCTAGGTAGTTTAGGGGTTGGGCCATTTACACCAATCGTAAACCACCCTGAAGTGGCAATCATTGGGCTAGGAATAGGTAAAAAACGCCCTGAATTTGTAGATGGTAAACTAGTGGAACGTATAAAAATGCCAATATCCATTAGTTACGATCACCGAGTGATTGATGGCGCCGATGGCGCACGCTTTACCCGTAAAATCATTGAGGGCATCGAATTATTTGATGAAAAACTATTGAAAGCAGGTTTAAAATGAAGCGACACACAACAGATATCGTTGTAGTAGGCTCCGGACCGGGCGGATATGCTGCCGCATTTTACGCAGCAGATATGGGCAAATCCGTTGTTCTAGTTGAAAAAGCAGAATTAGGCGGCGTTTGCCTGAATAGAGGTTGCATTCCGTCAAAGGCATTGCTAAACGTTGCGCACACAATAGAAGATGCTCAGGCAAGTGAAAACAGAGGCTTAACCTTTTCGAAACCTAAGATAGACCTTAAAAAAATGAGAAGCTGGAAGAATGGCATCGTTGAAAAGCTTCAAGGTGGGGTAGAGCAACTGGCAAAAATGCGTAAAGTCACAATTATACAGGGGCGTGGCTACTTTGAAAGCAGCACGGAATTACGTGTTGAAACGCAAAAGGGCAATGAGATGGTGGAGTTTGGAAAAGCCATCATCGCTACTGGGTCCCGTCCTGCTATGCCAGCAGCGTTTGATTTAGGTAATCCGCGCATTATGACATCTACCGAAGCCTTAGAGATTGAGGAAATACCCGAAAACTTACTCGTAGTTGGTGCAGGCTATATTGGTATGGAATTAGGAACTGTTTATGCGGCACTTGGCAGTAAAGTAACAATGGTTGAAGCGATGGATACTATTTTATTGGGTGCAGATCGAGACTTGGTTCGCCCCATTTTAAAGTACGCCGAAGCCCATTTTGAAACCTTAAAGGTGTCACATAAAGTAACCAAAATGGAAACAAAAGGAAAAAAAATAAAAGTTGGCATTCAAGGTCCCAACGATAAAAAGGCAAAAAGCTACGAATTTGATCGCGTTCTCGTTTCTGTTGGCAGAACCGCAAACTCCAATGATTTAGGCCTAGAAAACACGGGAGTTAAAACAGATGACAGGGGCTTTGTTAAAATTGATAACACCCAAAAAACAGATGACGCAAATATCTATGCTATTGGTGATATAGCAGGAGGCCTACTTCTTGCCCATAAAGCCTCCAAAGAGGCCCGTGTTGCGGTTGAAAATATTATGGGACAACCCAGCACCTTTGATAACATTACAATTCCAGCCGTGTGCTTTACTCATCCTGAAATCGCTTGGGCTGGGCTAACAGAATCTGAAGCCAAAGAAAAAGGAATTAAAGTAAAAGTCAGTAAATATCCATGGACGGCAAATGGCCGCGCATTAAGCTTTGATGCAACCAACGGATACACAAAACTAATTCTACACCCCGAAACGCACCGCGTATTAGGTGGTGGAATTGTCGGCCAAGGCGCAGGTGAATTAATCGGAGAGATTACCTTTGCGATTGAAATGGGCGCGAATGCAGAAGACTTAGCATTAACGGTTCATCCACACCCGACCCTATCTGAAACTGTAATGGAAGTGGCTGAAGCGTTTTATGGCCACGCCACCCACATTGTATCTAAAAATCAATCGTAACCTGCATCACAAGAGTTCAGTTTAAGTAAAACTTGACTCTAGGTGATGATTATTCTATGCTTACGATATTAAAATAAACACACCTTAAGGAGTACGCTATGAGCGACCAAAACAATCCGTTATCAAATAACCTTGGATACCCTAGAATTGGATACCGCAGAGAACTTAAAAAAGCAACAGAAAGCTACTGGAAAGAAGAGATCTCTCTAGACGAATTAAAAAAGACAGCGCAAACACTACGTGCGTTAAATTGGAAAACACAAAAAGATAAAGGCATTGACCTAATCCCGTCTAACGATTTTACGCTTTACGACCAGATGCTAGATATGACAGCACTTTTGGGCGCCATTCCTGAGCGTTTTGGTTGGAATGGAGAAATGGTTACTGAAGATACAGTATTCCATGTGGCACGTGGTAAACACCGTCATGCAGGTGGACAAGACACAACAGCCAGTGAAATGACAAAATGGTTTGACACCAATTATCATTACATCGTTCCAGAGCTATCCTCACAAACAGAGTTTAAACTCTCAAGCGAAAAAGTATTTAACGAATACCAAGAAGCAAAAGCACTTGGCATCCAAACAAAACCGGTTCTAATTGGGCCTGCAACCTACCTTAAATTAGCAAAAAGTACAGAAGAAGGGTTTAACCCACTTTCACTTTTAGAAAACGTACTTCCAGTCTATATACAAGTGGTTCAAAAATTGGAATCGTTAGGGGCTCAGTGGATTCAAATCGATGAGCCAATTCTTTGCCTGGATCTTAATGATAGTGAACGTGCCGCAGTTAAGACAGCAGTCGAAGCCATCAGTAACGCTGTAAGCACAAGCAAAATCATACTGACTACGTATTTTGAAGAATTACGCGAAAATCTTGATTTAGCAGTTTCCTTACCAGTGGCAGCTCTTCATGTTGACTTAGTACGTGGCGTTAATGAAGCGGAATCAATCATTTCTAAGTTTCCGTCAGACAAAATCTTGTCTTTGGGCTTAGTAGATGGCCGCAACATTTGGCGTAACAACTACGAAGATAACATTAAAATTATTGATGCTGCGAAAGCGAAATTAGGAAACAACATCATGATTGCAGGCAGCTGCAGTTTCCAGCACTCACCACTAACACTACGTAATGAAACTAAGTTAGACGCGGAATTAAAATCATGGATGGCGTTTGCTGATGAAAAGATCGAAGAAGTCGCAACATTAGCCGCATACGCTAAAGGTGAAAATGTAGCGAAGCAGCTAGAGGAAAACAAAGCCGCTCAAGATGATAGAAAAACAAATCAAAGAATCCATAACCAAGACGTAAAGAATCGTGTGTCAAACATTGGTGAGGCTGATTTTAATCGCGCAAATTCATTTTCAACTCGTGATCAAAAACAGCGCGAACATTTAGAAATGCCAGATTTCCCGACAACCACAATCGGTTCGTTCCCTCAAACAAAAGAGGTCCGTCACGCAAGAGCGCAGTTTAAAGCTGGTGAGCTTTCGTCTGAAAAATATGATGAGTTTATTGCATCAGAAATTCAAAACTCTATCAAAATTCAAGACGATCTAGAAATTGACATGTATGTACATGGTGAGTTTGAGCGTAATGACATGGTTGAATATTTTGGTGAAAACCTAAGTGGATTTACCTTCACAGAGCTTGGGTGGGTGCAAAGCTATGGCTCACGTTATGTTAAACCACCCATTATTTTTGGTGATGTATACCGCGAAGCGCCTATGACAGTACGTTGGTCACAGTATGCACAGTCTTTAACAGACAAACCAATGAAGGGGATGCTAACAGGTCCTATCACCATTATTCAGTGGAGTTTTGAGCGTAATGACCAATCTAAAAAAGACACAGCAACTCAAATAGCATTAGCACTTCGTGATGAAGTAATTGATCTTGAAAAAGCCGGTATTGCAGCCATTCAAATCGATGAAGCAGCATTGCGTGAAGGTCTTCCATTGCGTCGCGCTGACTGGGACGCGTATTTAGACTGGACTGTAAAAGCGTTTCGTTTAACGGCTGCTGGTGTGAAAGATGAAACGCAAATTCATACTCACATGTGCTATAGCGAGTTTAACGACATTATTGAAGCAATTGCAGCATTGGATGCCGACGTGATCTCTATTGAAACATCACGTTCAAATATGGAACTACTGGATGCCTTTGTAAACTTTAACTACCCTAACCAAATAGGGCCAGGAGTGTATGACATTCATTCTCCTAGAGTACCAACTACAGAAGAAATGGCTGACCTAATGCGAAAAGCACGTGAAGTTCTACCAGCACGTAACCTGTGGGTGAATCCTGACTGTGGTTTAAAAACCCGTGGGTGGGAAGAAGTTATTCCAGCACTTGAAAACATGGTACAAGCAGCCAAGCAACTACGCCAAGAGAGCTTACAAACAGCTTAAATTAAGGCAAGGTAAACACTTAAAAGCCGACTCTATGCTGGAGTCGGCTTTTTTGTTTATTCAAAAATTAATTTAAAATATTTAAAATACTTGAAAAATTTATAAATACAGGTATTATTGCAATTACTTCCCCTTAATTTCACTCCAAATCCAAAATATAGAGGTTTAATATGCATAAGTTATTAAGAGCAGGCGCCCAACAAGCACCACAATTAAGAATGTCAGAGGAGTAGTAAGAAGACAGTATCACGCCATGGCCCCAAATGTCATTGCACTAACGCGACACCCAAGGCCAGTGCATCCCGCATTAGATGCACCCCACAATCGCGCCGTGTTTGAGTCCGCAAAATTGGATCATGAGCAAGGCAAACTACCCGCATATTTTCCCACAAGTGTTTACTCTTTAGTGGGCTCAATGCGTAGCAGAGTAACTCAAGTACAAAGTACACCAACAAAACAGTGGATAAACCCAAATGATAAACATATGGTTGTACCCGTCATCTGCGCGACAGATGAAGAGGTTTTAAAAGCAATCGCGCACGCAAAGGCCGCCGCCAACCATGTTGCTAAAATGGATGGTGACGCTCTGGCAGGAATAGTTTTGGATTTAGCACACACCTATCAAGCAACCTATGAAACAGGAGATGTAGAGTCAAACCCTTATGGTATTCCCCCAACACTTCCCGCAGAGCACATGGTTGTTTCTGGTATTTGTTCCGGTAAAAAAATGGAAGAACAAGAACATGCCTTATTAGAAGGGGCCCAAGTACACCACCATGAATTAATGGTAACCAGAATGGCACATAATGATCCCAATATTCGTTTGGAAATACCAGGGATAGATACCCAATGGTCTTGTTCGAATTTCAGCATGCTAACCTTACGCGCACTCTATAATGCGGCTGCAACTAAAACCCCTGTTATTGTGGTGGCCAATAAAAAGGTCTCGCCTACAGATTTTGCCTATGTTACCTGGTTAAAGCAATTTACAGACACCTTGCACCCAGGTTTATTACAATTAATCGTGCCCGCATCAAATGAACAAGCAGCAAAATTACTAAGAGAAACCGATTCAATACATTTCGTTGGAAGCCCCGCAACAGCGAAAGCCATCCGTGCAGCAGGTCAAACAGTATTTACAGTGGCTGAAACGGGAGGAAAAGGGAATCATGTTCTTGTAGACATCAGAACAGCTCCCATGGGGGAAGTTGTAAAGGATATGAGCTATGATGGATCCTACGCACAGGGAATGCAATGCTCACGCCACCAAGTTATTGCAGTACAAGGAAACAAAGACACATTTGATGCCTTTACCTATCAACTTGCGGCTGAATTAAGAACAACACCTGTCGTGGATTCTGTCTTTGAAGCGGGCGCCTCCGCATTAACAGGCACATCACCTGCCTTGCCAGACGGCCCTGGCAACAAGGAAATCTATTTAGGAATTGAAGGCGAACAAACCAATGCGCCTCACTCATCAAAACCACGCCTATTTGAGGTGGATTTAGAAGCACCAGAAAAATGGGCTGCTGAGGCATGGGCTCCTGTCACAAGAGTAGGGCATTTGCCTGAAAATACGCCTGATGCAGTGCTTGAAATAGCCACAGAAATGGGGAAATTAGGAACGCTAACGTCAGGGTATTACGTGGACCCATCTCAATATAGAAATGTATTTGAGCACGCAACGTCGCGGGGACGTAATATTAATATGGGTTCCATGCGAGCTGCGCCTCCGGCTGAAAACTTTGGCGGTATTCCAGAGCGAGGCACGGCAACTGGCACAACCCGTTCTGTAGGTGCAGATGCCATTCAAGAATTTACCCTTATCAAGGTAAATCACCCTCATGTTCAACAAACACGCCAAGACGCAGGAAAATCCTATGCAGTACCAAACGATTGCCTGAGAAAATCCATCACGGAAGATGATATCCAACGGTACCAAAACATGCGTTATAGGCAAGATCTGTACGCACAAGAGTTAGAGGCCAATAATCCTGTTTTTTATGAGTCTTCACCGCGATACGTATATCAAGGAATGGAACGGAAATCAGAAAGAGATACGCCTGTCTTAAGAGTTGATCACAACAGCGACCTGGTATCCGTTTTGGCAGTGTTAGACCAAAGCAAACAATTAGGCCAACCCATCCGAGTAAGTATCGAACCAACGGATAATAGATTCGACACTCACGCATTAGAAGCGCACTATGGTATTACAGTTCACCGCGAATCGGTGACAGAGTGCACCGCGTATTTAACTGCTCATCCACGTGTGAGCGTTGTCGTGGATTCCCTAAAAAACATAAATAAGTCCTTAAGAGCCTATGTCACTAAAACCGATTCCGAAGTATTTCCAGCACGTGATGCAGATGCTGCAACAGTCGCACAAATATTTGGAAGGCTTATTCACGTTAAAATACCAAAAGAAAGCACTAAGGAACAATTGGATGCATTTCACCGTGCTGCAGCACAAACCGATATGTGGATGAGGCCAACGACAACAGCCTAGAAAGCGTAATTACAACTTGAAAGTGAGTAAGACATAGACTATAATTTCAACTTATCTGATGATACTCCCCTGTAGCTCAGTGGCAGAGCAAGCGGCTGTTAACCGCTGGGTCGATGGTTCGAATCCGTCCGGGGGAGCCAGAAAATAAAGAAATCGTTACTCCCATCTTTGATACGCATCTACAATATCCAAATAAACGCCATCAAAGCCGGCATCCATAATTTTATCTAAATACGACTCCGGTGTCCCATATATAATGCGTTGCCAGCGCTTATCCCAATAACGGACAAGATAGTTACCCTCCCAATCTTCATTTTCAGGCCCCAGCCATTGTGGGGACCAAAATTTCCAATATGATTTCCAGTACCATCTATACGTTTCTGCTTCCCCAATACTCATATAAGCAAGAACACGCCGTCGGTTTCCATTTGGAAGTCGTTTTAATTGCGCCAATAGGTCTTGGGTAAACACAGTGGTATCAAAAAAGGCGTCCATTATCACAAGTGGGTAAGTGGATTCAGAAATGGCCTTCACCACAGCTTCAGGTGTTTCAAATCGCCAAAAATTTAGCAGGTACAATACGTCAGCCGCCAACGTGTCATTTGGAATGGCATCCAACGCATTCGTTGTGGCGACAAAACTTTGAAAGCGGTGTGACGTATTAATTCGAATCGCACTGGGGCAATCCCATTCGTTGCAATAATCGGTTACAAGAATCTCTTTATTCGCGGATCTTAATTGAACCAATCGATCCAACATGTTCTTATTTTCAAGGGCCGGTGTTTTAGTTCCCACACCACTATAGCCATAGTTTAAACTTTCTCGTCCTACGCCATCAATGGCAGTTAAAAATCGATTAGGGTAGGCATCTAGTAACAGCTCCCCATTTTGCGGAAAGACCAGAAAACCCGGTGATTTTGATTTTCCATAATGTGAGATTGATTCCAAAAAATGCATCATTTCGTCGCGATAAAAGTGCGCGCCCGACCCACCAATTAAAGATGTCTTACACATAATCAAAATGATAACTGACAAATAAATTATACGAAACATAAATCTCCAAAATTTGACCAAGCGAACAAAGTAAAGGTAAAATAATAGTACTCAATTTATCCTACAGGGAATATCCATAATGACAAAACAATTAATAAAAGTACTTATTATCGCTCTTATATCTATTGCGAGCACTCTAATGGTGCTAAAACTAATCAATAAAAATCAACACAGTATCCCTGACTCGTCACAATTACCTAAAAGCACATCTGCTGGAAATTTAGAAATTATCGACTACAAAATCAGTATCGAATAATCATGACGCAAAGTGTAATGATAGAATTAGCGAGTATTTTGGTTTTGGGCACAAGTGCTCAGTGGCTTGCGTGGCGCATAAAAGCACCTTCAATTCTAATCCTTCTTCTATTCGGTATAGTCGCCGGTCCGGTAACGAAACTGATTAACCCCAATCTTCTTTTGGGTGATATGTTGTACCCAATTGTATCAATTCTAGTATCCATTGTTATTTTTGAAGGGGGGCTTTCATTACGAATTGCGGATTTAAAAAACATAGGCAAAGAAGTCCGAAATCTAATCGGAATAGGCACGCCAATAACGTATTTTCTGATTATATTGGGATCTTATTTTATACTTGGATTTTCTAAAAATCTGGCGATTATATTTGGTGCAATGATGGTGATGACAGGCCCAACGGTCATATTGCCATTATTAAGACAAGTGAAGTTAGGTCGTCACCTCAGTTCTTTGATTCGCTGGGAAGGAATATTGATCGAACCAGTAGGGGTACTTTTAATCGTATTCAGTCACCAGTTTGTATTAATCACAATTGCAGACTCATCCCTAATTAGCGTTGCAATTAATGTGGCTACGGTGATCTTGGTGGGCGGGATATTCGGGGCAATAGGGGCAGGAGCAACGCTAACTATCATAAAACGAAAATGGGCACCAGACGATCTCCAAGAAGTGTTAAGTTTTATGTTAGTCATTTTGGTTTTTGTGGCATCAAATGTACTCATTCATGACTCAGGTATCATCGCTGTTGTCATAATGGGGATGGTACTAGCAAACCAACGTAAAGTCATGGTACGGCACATTATCGTATTTAAAGAAAATCTCCGTATCCTGGCCATTTCAAGTCTATTTATCATTTTAGCCGCCAGCTTACCACTAGAAACCATCAAGCCTCACCTGCACATTAAAACCATCGTATTTCTGGCATTTATCATTTTAGTGGTTCGGCCCATAGCTGCAATTGTGGCAACGATCGGTACGCGAATCAGTTGGCGCGAGAGGCTGTTTTTAGCATGGATGGCACCGCGTGGTATTGTAACTGCAGCAGTGGCATCATTATTTGCTTTAAGGCTCACAAACGAAGGATTAGAGGGCGCTGCCGAATTGGTGCCATTAACCTTTATCGTTATCTTTGTAACGGTTGCCATTTATGGGCTTACAGCAGGGCCACTCCAACGCCTATTAAAAATATCAGATCCAACAGGAGACGGATTTGTTTTTGTAGGAGCAAATCAATTCTCTAGAAAACTAGCACTGGCGTTTAAAAGCATTGGAGTAGAAACAATGTTAGTGGATACCAATCGAGATTATGTAATTGCTGCACGACTAGATAATTTGTTGGCGTATAATCGGAGTATTTTTTCCGAGTTAAATACCGGGGAGATACAAATGGGCGGATTCGGCAAATTATTGGCTCTGACGGGTAGTGATGAAGTAAATACGCTATCAAATATACAATACGAAGAATTACTCGGCCGTGAGAATGTCTATCGTCTGCTGCCCGAAAGCACAACAATAGAACCAAAATCCATGAAGAAATTTGATCAAGGCAAATCGTTGTTTGGTAAAGGCATTACGCTAAGCTATATCAGAACCCGTCTAAGTGGTGGTGCAACCATCAAGATTTTGCCTGTGCCCGAGAATTACACATGGGATAGATTTGCAGAAGAATTCCCGCGTGGCATTGCCGTTGCAATAACAGATAAAGACGGCAGGCCTGTGATAATCGAAATAGATCATAAAGTATCACTAGAGAATGCCCAAAAAATCGTGGCTTTAGTCTAGTTTTTGTATAGACAAAGTTAAAATTAATTGCTAAACTTTTTTCACAATTAAATATGGCCCTATCGTCTAGCGGTTAGGACACCAGGTTTTCATCCTGGCAACCGGAGTTCGATTCTCCGTGGGGCTACCACCACCTTTTCCTATGACTATTTGCCCCTGTATGTCAGAACTTTCTTACGATACCTGTTGTGGCCCTTATCATGAAGGATCAAATAAACCCGATTCGCCTGAAGCATTAATGCGGTCACGCTATAGTGCTTATACAATGGCTATGGTGGATTATATAGAAAATACCATGTCTGGCCCTGCGTTAAGCCATTTTAATACGGTAGAAGCCAAAACATGGGCGTCATCAGTGACATGGCTTGGGTTACGTATACTACGCGCGCCAAAAGCCAAACAGAATTCTGGCACAGTTGAATTCACAGCCTATTATTCTCAAAATAAAATTCCCCACACTCTTCACGAAATTAGTGAGTTTCGAAAAGAGAATGGGGAATGGAAATATGTGACGGGTAAGATTCTACAATCTTAAACCCATACAACCACTACCAAATTCAGGCCACCGAAAGCTGGGCGGCTGAAATCGGCGCTATTTTAGGGTTTAATTAGTGGTGGTGGCCACCTTCGCCGTGCACATGACCATGTTCAATTTCTTCAGCGGTCGCTTCACGAACCTCAACAATAGTAATGTCAAAGTGAAGGTTGATACCTGCTAATGGGTGATTTCCGTTCAATGTAATGGCATCGTCTTTAATCTCTTCAACTTGAACAAGCATAAGGCCTTCTTCAGTTTGAATTTGCAATTGCATGCCTTCTGTAATCTCATCAACGCGATCACCAAACTCCGTTTTCGGAACTTCTGAAATCATGTTCGCATCGTATTCACCATACCCATCAGTTGGTAAAACCGTAACCTGAAAGGATTCGCCGACATTTTTACCTTCAACTTCACGTTCTAAACCTGGAATAATATTTCCATGTCCATGTAAATATGAAAGGGGACCACGTCCTTCGGATTGATCCAAAACCTCACCTTCGTCATTAGTTAGTTTGTAGTCAAGTACGACCACTTTATTTGCTGCTGCTGTCATAAATATACCTCCTTTTGAGCATAGCAGTATAACATAAATTAGCCTCAATGCAGCCATTATGTTAATATGTGCTTATGACACTTTTGAGTGTAAACGTGAATAAAATAGCCCTTTTACGAAATTCGCGAGGTGAAAACAACCCCGATCTTCTTAAAATGGCAACTAAAATAGTGAGCTATGGTGCCCATGGCATTACAGTGCATCCGCGACCAGATGGAAGGCACATTACATATCATGATGTGCACCAACTAAAGGAACACCTAAGCGTAGAATTGAATGTCGAAGGGTATCCCAGTGTAGACTTTATGAATTTGGTACTCGCTGTAAAACCTGCACAGGTAACTCTAGTTCCTGATCCACCTGGGGCATTAACATCATCCTTTGGTTGGGATATTGCGGCAAATGCAGACACATTACAGCGCGTGATTACACCATTAAAAGATGCTGGAATTCGAAGCTCCATATTCATAGATCCTGACTTTACGGATTTCGAATCTTTAACGCGATTAGCGCCAGATCGAGTCGAACTGTACACTTATGATTTTGCGCGGCAATTTGCGATAAATGCCGAAAGCTCTGTACAGACTTATGCAAAAACAGCCCAGGGCATACACGATACAGGGGTTGAAATTAATGCGGGCCATGATCTGAATCAAAGAAACCTTCATTTTTTTCTAACACACGTGCCGTATATACAAGAAGTCTCAATCGGACACGCCCTAATATGCGAATCGTTAGAAGATGGATTAGAACATACCGTAAAACAATATTTAAAGGAGATACCATGACAAAATTAATTTCTCGAAGTGATGTAATTCGTATCGCAACTATGGATAAAACCGTACCAATCGTTGAGTCTGCCTTTGCTCATATGGCCAAAGGTGACGTGCTTATGCCACCCAAGATTTATTTAGATTTACCAGACTTTTCAGGGGATTTTAGGGCCATGCCAGCCTATTACAAACCAAAGAAAAAAGCCGGCATTAAATGGGTAAACTCACATACAAACAACCCCAAAATAGGAAAGCCCGCTGTGAGCGCAATTCTAATCTTAAATGATCCTGAAACAGCGGACACGCTTGCCATCATAGACGCGGGCGCCCTTACAGGTATTCGAACTGGGGCTGCAGGTGGGGTGGCGTCTAAGTATTGTGCAAGGGCCGAATCCAAAACAGCCTTGTATGTGGGCTGCGGCATGCAAGCATATTATCAAATATTAGCGCAACAAATCGCCATGCCAATGGAAAAAATAGTGCTATATGATCTTAATTCGGAAAGTGCCACAAAAATGGCCCATCAACTGGCAACCGAAATAAACGCAGAAGTAAGCGTAATTGATAATTTAGAAACCGGTTGCAAATCAGCCGATATTATTACAACAACTACACCGGGTCGCGCCCACATATTAAAAAGCGAGTGGGTAATGCCAGGCACGCATATTAATGCGATTGGTGCCGATGCAGAAGGCAAGCAAGAGTTGCCTAGTGCGCTAACAAAAAAATGCCGCATTATTGTGGATGAATGGGAACAAGCCAGCCATTCTGGCGAAATCAACGTGCCAATTCATGAGAAGATAATCGAAAAAAGCGACATTGCTGGCACCATTGGTCAGTGCGTTATTGGCGACATTCAAGGGCGAAATAACGATGATGAAATCACGTTGTTTGATTCCACTGGCCTTGCCATTCAAGATTTGGCTTTAGCGGCCTATATTTATGAACAGTGCGAGTCTGCCTCTCAATTTAATTTTAATGGTTAGTAAACGTTCATTAGTCATTTGGTTAGCGTTATTGGGTGTGAGTGTGTTTGGTATGATTTTACTTGGTGGGGCAACACGGCTTACTGATTCTGGGTTATCGATGGTAGATTGGCGGCCCATTTTAGGCGCATTTCCACCTATGAGTGTAGCGGCTTGGGAACAGGCGGTTCATGCCTACAAG
>JAQBTH010000112.1 GCA_027623425.1 bacterium
GCACCCTTTCCCCAATGCCCTTAATCGCAATCAGTTCAAATGCGCACACCCATTGCTGGAAAACAGACACGTTAATTTTGCCACAAAAAGGCCCCAGCCGTGACTTACTAGATAAATGGATTACTCAGAATAAATATCAAAAAAACCCAAAAAAGTCATGCCGAGAATTTGAAAGCATACTCACATTAGCCGCCGCCGGGTACGGCATTGGTTTCATTCCAAAAATCGTACTAACCCAAAGCGGACTTAGCAACGATGTTAAAACACTCAAACTACCTGCCGCCATCCCCAATTTAAGCGTGGGAATTGTAACCACAAAAAAGAAAGCAGAGATCAAACGCATTCGCGCCATTCTAAACCTGATATAATAATGGCCATGAAATACCATGTGCTTCTAGTTGGATCCAACAACAAACAGGGCCTCACCTTGGCAAGAGAATACAAAAAAGCAGGATGCTTAGTCTCGTCGTTACCGCTATACAAACCCACAGCACAAGACTATTCAAATGCAATTTTACATAGTTTTCGCATTCAAAGCCCTATGGAAAATTTAGCCCAATTTAGTACCCAACTATTAGAAATCTGCACCAATACCGACATCACTCACGTCGTACCAATTGATGATGAGGCCACTGAAATCGTGATGTCGATACACACACAACTGAGCGCGCTAACACATGTATGCACACCCACGCCTAAGATTTACAACATTGCGAGCAATAAAAAAACGTTGCGCGAAATAGCGAATTCCTTAAATATACCAACACTTGAAACCACTGTAGTAGAGGAACTTAGCACGGCACTTGCACATAATTTCACATTCCCACACTACCTTAAACCCGCCAAAAACAGCACGATTATAAACGGCGGACTTGGCAGACATATGGTGTATTTAAATACAACGCAAAATGACTTCAACCGCACCATAAGACTGACCTTGGCCAACTGCCCCGCTCTAATACAAACACCCATTGAAGGGCAAGGAATCGGAATCGGCCTTATCGCCAAAAACGGCAAGATTTTAGACTCCAGTTGCCACAAAGGAAAACAGAACCCAAGCAAAAACAAAGGCATGGGATACAAAAAAACAATTGCCACGCCTAAAAAAGCATTCGCTCAAACAAAAGAGTTGATAAGCGCATTAAATTACACGGGCATCGCAATGGTGGAATGGGTCGAAAAGAATGGCAATTTCATACTAATTGAAATGAATTGCAGAGCGTGGCGAAGCCTGCCGCACACCATTAACGCGGGCTGCAACATCGCCTTAGGGGCGCTTCATGTACACAGCGACTATGAATCTAAAACACCGCGCCTAGTATTGCCTCGCGCATGGAAAACCAACCTATTACCCAAAATAATGCATTGGGCAGCAAAAAAAAAACAAGAACTAAATACCAAATTAAACAAGACAAAAAGCCGCTTGCGAACCCCCTTTACCAAGTTCCGCTATGCCCTAAGTAAGGGGCCAGTAGATATTGAAGAGATTCCTGCCGAAAAAATATTATTCGTATGCAAAGGAAACGTAATTCGCAGCGCCTTTAGCGCACACTTTTTAAGTGTGAAGCGCTCCAAATCAGTCGCAAGCGCAGGCACTGCCATGTGGCGCCGACGCTACGCCATTTACGATGGGACACTCGTCGCAAAATCCTTGTTCGGACTTGATATGTCAGGCCACATATCCACAACGATTATGGACATCCCCATCGACACCCTAAAGCAATACCACGTGATTTACGTCTATGATTTTGAAAATTATCACACCCTACTAGACTATTACCCAAATTTAAGGCGTCAAATTCGCTTTTTAGATGAACGCCAAATAGGCCCATTACTCTGGCCCGTCGCAATTCCAGATCCGTTTCAAAAATCAAAATCAGAATTCCAAAAAACATTCAGACGTATCGCTAAAATTCTAAAGTAAGTTAAACGCGAACGCCAACATGGCGCTCATTCTCGCTATTCCAAGCGCCTAGCAATTCATCGGCCTGAAACTGTATTTCACCACTATCCGTAGACACGCTTAGCCCTGAACTTGAATTAGTCACACCCAAAATACGAGCATCCACATCAGCAATTAATAGTTCAGACACCAATTTATCAACGCCATCTGTGGCAACTTCAAGCACAAACCCACCATTCTCCGCTAACAATTCAGTGTGGCGACCACCCGTGAAATCCAATGCCACACCAACCGGTAATACGCCTCGTTCACCCAGCATCATTTCCACAACACATTGCCACGTACCGCCCTGGGAAATATCATGGCAAGACCGCACCTTACCCGCTTGAATCAATTCCAAAACGGCGGCATTTTGCTTGGCTTCTTTATCCAACTGCAAGAGTGCGCCTGAATACTGAATATGAATAAGCGTGGAGTCCGTTTGTCGCAATTGCATGGTACGAGCTTGGCGATAATCAGACATTTTGCCCACCACCACAATAACCGGCGACGCCACAACGGCATTTCCTGATTTTGATTCATTATAAAAACTAACATTGCCTGAAATAATCGGTATCGGGTCGCCTTTTATAAACGACAACGCTTCAGCCGCCTCTTTAATACCGCGCAAGCCCTCTTTAAAATCCCACAACACATTGGGAATTTCAGGGTTACCATAATTCAAGCAATCCGTAACAGCCATGGGCCGTCCACCCACTGCCACAACATTTCGTACCGATTCCGCCACCGCACATGCCGCTGCCAAATAGGGATGCAAATTACCATAGGTATTGCTATCAATGGTAACTGCTAAACCCGCATCACACCCATCAATAGGGGTCACCACTACCGCGTCGGCTTCACCGGGATACACAACCGTATCCCCACGCACCGCATTATCAAAATTACGATACACATATCGTTTTGAAGAATGCGTTAACGACGCCAACTGCGCTTGCAACGCCTCACGGGTAATCTGAGCATTTGGGTTGCCGCCCCATGTGCCCGATGCCAATACCGCATCTGATGCATCAACTTGGCGTTCGGACTTCATATCACGCGCCTCAATTTTTCGGTCTGCCAATACTTCTGTGGTAATGGCAGTAACCGATAAGTCGCACACTAATTTTCCCTGATGGCGCATAATAAATCGGGGTTCAGCTGTTACCCTACCAATAATGGCCGCCCCCGCATTTGGGTAAATACTGGGCAGTTCAAATTCTTCGTTGAAAATACGCACTACCTCTGGCGCAAAGGATTCTGGCACTGCCACACAAAACCGCTCTTGGGTTTCGCTACAGGCAATAACCTGGGGTGATAGGCCATCAATAGCCACATTCACATCATCTAAATTTAAATCACAACCAAAGCCGCCCGCACTGGCAAGCTCAGAGGCCGCACAGGAAATACCACCCGCACCCAAATCTTTAAATCCAATTTCAACGCCCGCAGCATGCACCCGTTCCACTAATACTTTAATCGCCGCCACAACCATGCGTTTCATAAATGGGTCATGCACTTGTACCGCGCCCAAGTTGGCCATCTCGTCATCTTCATCTAACACGGCTGAACTAAAACTAGCGCCGCCAAACCCCGTACTATCAGTGGATTTACCAAATAAAATCATGACATAAGGCGTTGCGTTAGCAGCCTGTGGCACTTTACTT
>JAQBTH010000113.1 GCA_027623425.1 bacterium
TGGAAATGCCCAAAGAGCAATTGGCACTAAGGATGTTGGCGGCCGAAGCAATGGTCGACATGACGCGCCTGAAAACAGCAAGTTTAGCGGAACATGATTATAAGGGATTATCGCAAGCATTAGGGCGACTCAGTGAAGCGGATATTTATATTGATGACACGCCGTCTATTTCCCCCACAGCAATGCGAGCAAAATTACGCCGATTAATGGCTGAACGCGAAGTTGGCATGGTAATTATCGACTATATGCAGCTCATGAGAAGCGCCAAGAAACGAGTAGAAAGTCGGTTCCAGGAAGTATCTGAAATCGTACGAGATGTTAAAGGAATGGCCAAAGAACTAAACGTTCCCATACTCGCCCTTTCACAGCTGAGTCGTGATGTTGAAAAACGTGGTGGGGATATCCCGAAACTATCCGACTTAAGGGAGTCTGGAGAGATTGAGCAAACCGCAGACATAGTAATGTTCATCCATAGAGATGATTATTATGAGCAAAGCACCGCCAAGGTGAGTCCAACAAAATTGGTAATTGCAAAACATAGAAATGGCCCTACAGGTGAGGTAAATCTGATTTTCCGCAAAAACGTATCCCGTTTTGAGCAGGCTACATCCGCTCCGGCGCCCGCACCTCCACCACCACCGCCAGGGGAGATGGAAGCTGTTGCACCGTATTAAGTTTTATGTCGCTCTCACTCTTTTTTGTTCAATCTGGCTCACCTCTTCTGTTACAGCGCTAGTTGTTGAGGGGCAGCCCTTTGAATTATCCGCTGACGAGGTAGAATACGACAATAATAGCAATAATATTTTTGCGACCGGAAACGTGCATATGGGTTACCTAGATTACGCCGTTATTTCCGATCACTTTCAATACAACAGTGAAGAGCGGCAAATGAGGTACCAAGGCAATGTTGAAATTTCCCAACAACAGCGCAGCGTGGAGGCCACTAATTTTACCTATAATTTTGCAGACAAAACAGGGGATGCAACGGCAATACGAGCCAATATTGAGGGCACCATAGCCGGAGCCAAAAAAGCCCATGTGTCACCCACATTCTCTGTGATTGAAGACGTGTATTTTACAACGTGTAATTTGCCCCATAAACACCATTACAATGTGGCCGCCAAAAAAGTTTACTTTTACCCCGAATCCGGTGATATTATTGCGGAACATAATACGGTGTATCTTTATGGCGCACCCATCTTCAAATTTCCCAGCTATATCTACAACGGAAAAGGCACCATTAAACCGGTAGGGGGCGAATCCTCATCAGGAGGAAATGGCATTAACGTGGCACCAGAGTTGGGTTCAAATGGCGTTGATGGTACATTTGCACGCTGGAACTGGGGATACGTGATATCACCAAAATCAACAGGGAGTTTCACCTTGAGCACCACATCGGTGAGGGGGTTTCGCGGCGGGTTTCGGCATCGATTTGTACCGCTTCCAGATCACAGACTCTATTTAAAAGCGTTTGGTGTGCATGATACGGGGTTTGAAGGCGGGGCAACCTATGAATATGATTTTTTAAAGTTAGAAGGAAAGCCCGATGATCAAAGTTTATTTACACGCGCGTTTCGGCCGTTTTTAGACACAGAAAGCCCACGCGGCACCTTTTCCTTTGGCTACCAACAAAATGAATACATTCGCAATAACTTAGTAAGCTTTGCGCCACGCACTGCCATTCGCATGACCCACATTCCGTTTTTACTGGAATCCGAAATGGCAATAAACATGAGTGCCAGTAACATCGAAGAAGATGATGTAAAAGCGTCTCGCCGTGAATTGGATGTAAAGGCCCAAAAGCAATGGGAGTTTAATACAAATAGCGTGGGGGGATTTTTGCGTTACATTGGCCGCGAATACGACGGGTATAATGGATGGGAGCGGCGACTTGCTGGAGTAAGTTACACGAAAGATATCGGCAATCTTAAGCCCACATTTACCTATACAAAACCCCTAATAAACCAAGGGGGAAGCCCATTTGATTTTGATTCAAATAACGAAATTCAGAACGATGAATTTGGATTTAGACTGAAGATCCCTGGCTATGGGAAGTGGCCGTCTTTAGGTGTAGAGGCCAACTATGACTTGATTGTAGAAGAAATGAGGGATTTAACCTACATCATCGGCATTCCAATGCATTGCTGGACACTTCAAGTACGCTGGAATTTAATCTGGCAAACCATCGAAATCGGCGTAGATCTGATTCGATTGCCCAGTCCAAATGATTAAAAAAACTAAAAATTGAGAAAATCAACAAAAAAACATCATATTACCTAGCCAAAATAGGGAATCTTAAGTAATATAAAAGCCCAATGTTTAACCTAGACACTCTAAATGAAAATCAACAACGCGCAGTTACAGCAGAGCCAGGCCCTGTTCTAGTAATTGCTGGTGCAGGAACAGGAAAAACCCGCACACTAACGCACCGTATCGCGTATCTCATCAAAACGAATGTTGTAAAGCCGGAAGAGATACTTGCCATTACCTTTACAAACAAGGCCGCGTCTGAAATGAATGAGCGTGTAGAACAGCTGTTAGGCGAAAGCCAAGGTAACGAAAAACCCTTTATTGGCACCTTCCACCGATTTTGCAATCAGTTTTTAAGAAAAGAAGCCCACCATGCAGGGCGAATACATGGGTATGCCATATACGGTGCCTCGGAACAACGCCAATTGGTGTCCAATATCATGAAGAAAATGGTGGATAAAACCTTCAAGGAAAAAATATCCAACTGCCTTATTGAAATTAATCGACAAAAAATGCGTGGTATTTCACCTGAAGAGTATGCCGAATTGCCCCATGCCAATGAGCAAATTGTGCAAGTATACAAGGAGTATGAATTAGCCCTTATACACCAGAACGCGATGGATTTCGAAGATTTGTTAGCCTATACCAATAAAATCCTAACGGAACACCCCGAGGTGTGCGCAAAATACCAGGATCGATTTAAGGCCATTTTGGTTGATGAGTACCAGGATACCAATGCAATGCAGTACAGCATCGTGAAAAACTTGGCTCGGCGTGACCAGAATATTTTTGCGGTAGGCGATTTCGACCAAACGATATATTCGTGGCGCGGCGCAAATGTACAGAATATCTTGCAGTTCGAAGATGATTTTAAAAATACGCAGGTGGTGCGTCTGGAAGAAAATTACCGATCAACGAAACGCATATTAGATTGCGCCAATCACCTCATAACCTTTAACAAAGAGCGAAAAGAAAAGGAATTAAATGCAATTGGTGAAGATGGCGACTACCCAAGCTACGTGGTCAATTTCGACGAAAAAGAAGAAGCCGAATACATCTCTCAGACGATTCAAACAGTCGTCAAAAACAAAGAATTTACCTATAACGACGTTGCAATTTTATACCGTACAAATGCCCAGTCCAGAACCTTTGAAGAGGTCATGAATCGCAGCACGGTACCGCACCGTATTGTGGGCAGTTTACAGTTCTACCAACGCCAAGAAATAAAAGACATCGTAGCCATTTTACAATGTGTTGCAAACCCAAGTGACAACTTAGCCTTTCAGTTTGCCATCGCCAGACCAGTAAAAGGTGTTGGGGCAAAAGCCATTGAAATTTTGAGCGAACAATCCAAGCG
>JAQBTH010000114.1 GCA_027623425.1 bacterium
AGTGCCCTTTATGATTTAAGTAAAATTAACATATTTATGCGAATAATTCAAGTTTTCAAATAGTGTATATTTTTTACTGATATAGAATAGAGATGCGTCGTTGCACGACTATTTATTAACGTCTATTTAACCCGCTTTTGTGGCCCTATGCGGCCTGTCTGTGACCAATCCCGACATTCTACCTTCATACTCTATTTCAGGAGTGATGGGACTAACTGTGCACATTTGCCAATACCCGCCCCCTACATGTACTGTTCCTTTTCTCTTGCCTAAATTAACGACTTTTGATTCATCTAACTCTCGTGGTGTACGCAAGTCCCCGCCGGCACTTGGTCGCGCTTCTGGCGCGCCTTTTGCTGCCTCTTTACCAGGGTTTCCAGCGCGATGCGTCCGCAAATCGTCGGCTGTGACAGTAGATCGGCCCTTTGCCGCTGGGTAATCCGACCGACCAATAACACTGCGGTGTGAATCAAAGGTTACGGCCGTGCGGGCACCCTTATCCGGCAACGGTCGCTCTGAACGCACGCTTGTTTGAGTGGCGACAGCTTTAGTTCGCACTTCAGCGCGTGCGGTTGGTGCCGAATCTGGTGCAAAACGTCTCTGCCAGCACGGGGGCTTCTTTGGTAACGTGTGTGAGCCCCACGCTGTGGACTTCTGGTACGCGCCCAGAAAAATCATGGGGTTGCCTAGGGGTTGTTGCACGAAACGTGTTTGGAGGTGCATCCGGACTCTCAACGTGACGCCCGATTCTAGTATTACTTGTGCGATATGGATCAAATGGTGCAGCTGTAGATGCGGCAGGAATGGGTCTTGGCATAAAAATAGCTCCTTATAAATGGTTTTGACGTCCCCACCCAAACATATACATATATTTGATTATTTTTTACGTTTTTGCAAGCAATCCACCTATTTTAACGGAGAGATTTATATGTTAATTCCAGCGGTGCGTAATTCTTGGCGCATTTGAATGGCCAACTTAGGGTTAGATCGGGTTAAGCTATCCACTTTCAACGCTAAATTTTTAGTATAGTGTGGCAATGCGTTAAACACTTGTGCGCGTTCTAACTCTGAGCGCTCACTAAAGCCCGCATCCATTACAGCAAGAAAAAAGGCCTGGTCATCGGGCATTCCATCCATAATTCCGGCCATTTGCTGCACGCCTTTTTCACCTTGTAGTAACAACGTACCCATCAACGTGGCATTAAACGCCCGATACACACCACAGGTTTTGCCACGAAGCGCTTCCATTGCTTCAACGACGGTTTTTCGTTCTGCCCCACCAATGTATGGATTTTTAAATACTTGCTTATACAAGTCTCGCATTTCCGCCTCTGTTGTCGCACATGATCGCCCCAAACATGGCGAATCATTCCCGCTCTCACGTTGCCCTGGTATGGCTTTTCCAAAATCGCGGCCCAAACCTAATGCCTCTAATTGCTTAACCGAATCATCAGACAAGAATTGCCATGGCGATGCGTGCAAGTCATATAAGTTTGCACAGTCCCAATGGCCGGTATCGCGCATTGGAACAGGTGATTGACGCACATAAAAAGTAGGCTTGTATTTTGATAGAGTGCCATTCACTACGGCATAGTGCCCGGTCTGCACTGGTTTGTGATTGCTTTGACGTGAGCCTGATATATAAGTGGTTTCACTATACCCATGAGTTAATGTGCGGGCACGAATATGCGTTGGGCTTATGTGAACAGGAAATGGGCCGCTCAAATCCAGCGGAGGTGCATAATGGTGTTCGTAACCTGGACGAATGATTACCGTATTTACATCTGCCCCGGGTGCCTTTGGTCGTAGGCCAGGTGAATCGAGTAAAGTCTGCCAAAATTTGCGCTTCACTTCTCTGTCAACTGGAGTGGAAGGCGTATTACGCTGTGGTGTTGCAAAACTTATGTTTCTCGTACGTGTATGTGTCTTTACAGAAACTGGGAGCTGTCTATGTGGCGTTTTTGGCGAAGAAGCAGCTGCAGTATGTCGCATTGGTGAAATAGTAGCACGTGCGCCAGTAGCGGCAACTGAAAATCGCAATTTTGGTAGTGAAAAATCCCGTTGATAGGTTGTTTTCCATCTTGATGAGTGATTAGGTAAGGGGGGGGTGCGATCCATAAAAGTCTCCTTAAAATGTATTGAATAAAAACCTTGCCCATAGCTTACACTATTTTTATTAGAATTTCCTTAAAGTTTCCTTAGTATTCTCTAAATTTACTAATTTAATGCACCTGCTATCACCAGGCAGCCCGTATTCCCGCCTGACAATTTCGCAAAATTTCGCTACCATATGCACATGACATTTGAGATTCAATCGTTCCTACCCCCGTGGATCGCACAGATTGACGCTGCTGTTTCTCAGGCAGGCGGGCGACTGATTATTGTGGGTGGGTTTGTGCGTGATTGCGTGCTGAAATACCGCCCTATCGACTTGGATATTGAAGTGTATCAAATTGCAAGCTTAGACGGGCTACGTGAGATTTTATCTGAATTTGGAGACGTCAATCAGGAAGGCGCTTTTTTTGGTGTGCTGAGTTTAAAAGTAAACGAAACTATTTCAGAGGGGCATTATATTGATAGAGCCGAGTTTGCTCTACCCCGCCTGGAAAGCAGTACGGGGCCTGGTCATAAGGATTTTGAAATTGCGCACAAACCAAATTTGTCGTTCACTCAAGCGGCGCGCCGGCGAGATTTTACCGTTAATGCCATGGGTTATGACTTACGTACTAAGCAATTACTTGACCCCTATCATGGTATTCGGGATGCGGAACGTCGTGAACTCCATGCGGTTTCTGACGCCTTTATGGAAGACCCATTACGGGTATTTCGCGCCATGCAATTCGCAGGTCGATATGGACTAAGTATTGGGGATGATGTGATTCATTATGCAAATAAAATGGATATATCCGGATTAACTGAAGACAGAATGTATCGGGAGCTTGGGAAATTACTAATTGGCTCAGCTCGCCCTAGTTTTGGGTTACAATGGGCTCAAGCGCTTGGCATTGGTCGTGCCCTGCCAGAACTTGGTGAATTAGCTCAAAATGCGCCTGAATGGGAGATAATAATGGAAGAAACAGATCATTTAGTATTAACTCGACCGTCATCAGACCATCAAAACACAGCGGCTTATTCCCACATGCTACGTGCCATAATCAAAGCGATTCCCAAGGCAAAACAACTGCGCTTTCTACAGCGCTTTGTGCCAAATAAAAAAGTAATCAGTGCATTAATACCCAGCGCGAATTTTAGGCGTGTGGCACTTATATTAGCCGAGAGTATATATGATATTGGCGCCGAGGGTATTACCTTTGAAAAAGACCGATTTATTGAATGGCAATCTACACCAGAGGTTAAACAGTTTATTGGCAACCCAGGGCTTATGAGTGTGCGTTGGGGAGATAAAGACATTGTTGAACTGTCGTTAGCTGCTGGTATTCGATTGTTTGCATTGGTACATTCCGAGCGAGAAAACTTGTATTCAATAGGTTCAGAACGCCCAATTCCACGGGCATTTATTTGGCATTCTAACTCAGT
>JAQBTH010000115.1 GCA_027623425.1 bacterium
ACGTATCATCATTAAAATGGAATAGCTTGAATGCGCGACTCGCTGAGTTGGGTATTGATGCCTCTGAAATATCGGAATCCTTTGTGAGAGGGTCGGGTAAAGGGGGGCAAAAACAAAATAAATCCAGTAGTGCTGTTGTTCTGCAATACGCTGATGTGACGATTAAATGTGGGGAATCGCGCTATCGGGAATTGAATCGCTACAAAGCGCGAGTGCGGTTGTGTGATGTGGTTGATTCCAAAATCAATGGCACGCAGAGTCTTCGGGCCAAGGCTGAGGATAAGATTCGCAAGCAAAAAAGCCGGCGGAAGCGCCGGGCAAAAGAAACATAGTAAGTGCGCTTATCAATTTGTTGAGTATTCACTTTTAGAATGGTATGCTTGTCGGGCAGCCAGTGGCTGCTTGACTTTGAAAATATGTATTAAAGAAAAGAGCGAGACAATGGATAAATACTCTTACATTAGCAATGCAAATGGGGCTTATATTGATGATGTGTACCAACAGTACCAACAAGACCCGTCAGCTGTTGACCCACAATGGGCCAAGTTTTTTGAGGGGTATGATTTTGCTGTTCAAAACGGTGACACCTCTTCTGATTCGGAAGGGCCACGATTAGAAGTCGCGTCAAATAAAGATGTTGCTGTTAGTAAATTGATAGTCGCGTATCGCACCCGTGGGCATTTGATTGCTAAGACAAACCCGGTTCGTGAGCGTCGTAGTCACAAGGCGGATTTGTCTTTGGAGTATTTTGGTTTAAGCGATGCGGATCTGAACACAGAATTCGATGCTGGCCATGAGATTGGTATTGGTCGGGCTACTTTAAAACAAATATTAGACCATTTGCATCTGACTTATTGTAGTTCAATCGCAGCTGAATTTATGTATTGTCGTGATGAAAAATTGCGCCAGTGGCTGTATAAAGAGATGGAACCAAATGCAAATCGCCCAAATTACACGAAAGAAAAACAGCTTTATATATTGGATAAAATTTCGTACGCGGTATTGTTTGAAAACTTCCTTCAAACCAAGTATGTGGGTAAAAAACGGTTTTCATTAGAAGGTGTTGAGGCGTTGATTCCAAGTTTAGATGCGGCCATTAATCAAGGAGGCAAAATGGGCGTCAAAGAAGTGATTCTTGGTATGGCACACAGGGGCCGATTGAATGTGCTTGTAAACGTGTTTGGTAAAACTTACGAGCAGGTGTTTTCTGAGTTTGAAGAAGTGTTACCGACAAAAGGAATGAATAAGAGTGGGGATGTGAAATACCACTTGGGCCAATCCGCGGATATCGTTACTCGTGAGGGCCATTCTATGCATTTAAGTTTAATGCCTAATCCGAGCCATTTGGAGGCGGTTAATCCTGTTGTTCAAGGGGTGTCCTATGCAAAAGGGATGGAGTTTTATGACGGCGATATGCGTCAGATTATGCCGATTCTTATTCATGGTGATGCGGCAATTGCGGGCCAGGGTGTCAATTATGAATTAGTTAATATGGCGGGTTTAGATGGCTATGGTGTTGGCGGCGTGGTACACATTGTGTTGAATAACCAAGTGGGTTTTACCGCGAACTACAGAGAAGGCCGTACCAGCATGTACTGCACGGATATTGCAAAGGTGACTGAAAGCCCTGTATTCCATGTGAATGCGGATGACCCGGAAGCCGTTGTGCATGCCGTGGAATTGGCGATTCGAGTACGCCAAGAGTTTGGAATTGACGTGTATGTGGATATTCTTGGATACCGTCGCTATGGGCATAACGAAGGCGATGAACCTCGCTTTACTCAGCCAATGTTATACCGTCAAATTTCTAAACACGAAGATGTTTATAAGGTGTTTTTAGAAAAGATGGAGCAGTCTGGCTCTATTACCCGAGCAGAAGCGCAGGCAAAAGAAAAGCAATTTAGATCTTTACTTCAGCAAAAATTAGATGCCATTAAGAAAGATAAAATAAAACCATTAGTGGATCGCTTTGAGCGCACCTGGAAAGGGTATCGGTCTCCTGAAGATAAAGATTTTGAGCATTCCATTGATACATCGGCTAAAAAATCGGTGTTGGATAAAGTGGCTAAGGCACTTTCAACTGTCCCTGAGTCTGTAAATGTGTTTTCTAAAATGCAAAAATTATTGCAAGGCCGTCACGATCTTTATTTCTCTAATAAGAAAATTGATTGGGCGATGGGTGAGTTGTTGGCTTATGGGTCGTTATTACTTGATCGTCATGGTGTGCGCATCTCTGGCCAAGATTGCCAACGGGGTACGTTTTCGCACCGTCACGCTGTGATTGTTGATGAGCAAGATGAGTCGCACTACATTCCTTTAAATAATATTCAAGATAAACAAGATACTCTGCAAATTTATAACTCTCATTTATCAGAATACTGCGTGATGGGTTTTGAGTATGGGTATTCGTTGGCCGCTCCGCAAGATTTAACGATTTGGGAAGCTCAGTTTGGCGACTTTTCGAATGGGGCGCAAATTATGATTGACCAATTTATCTCTGCAGCGGAATCAAAATGGAGCCGTTCTAGTGGCTTAACCCTATTGTTGCCTCATGGTTACGAAGGGCAGGGACCAGAGCACAGTAGCGCGCGTCCGGAACGTTATTTGCAATTGTGTGCACAGAATAATATGTATGTGTTGAACCCCACGACTCCGGCGAACATGTTTCATGCATTGCGCCGTCAGGTGCAAAATCCATTCCGTATTCCCTGTGTGATTATGACGCCGAAGAGTTTGTTGCGTCACCCGTTGGTGCAATCACATGTGAAAGAATTGACGCATGGGCGGTTTGAGGAACTAATCGATTCTAAATTGGTGCCGGTTAAATCTGCTAAACGGGTGATTGTGTGCAGTGGCAAGATTTATTACGATCTTCTTGCAGAGCATGGTGAGTCTAAAAACAAAGATGTGGCAATTGTGCGCCTGGAGCAATTGTATCCGTTGCCTAAAGGGCAATTGGCGGAGCTTCGTAAAACCTATAAATCAGCTAAGGAATGGGTATGGGCGCAAGAAGAACCACAGAATATGGGGTATTGGTCTCATATCATTACTCATTTACCAGAGTTTGCATGGCAGTATGTGGGGCGTGCCTTTAGCGCGAGCCCTGCGGTTGGCAATTCCAAAGTTCATGCAAAAGAGCAAGCCGCAATAGTGGAAGCCGCATTTAAACCGTTAAAGAAATCAAGCTAGGGAAGAGGAGATATTAAAATGACTATAGTAGATATTATCGTACCAGCAGCTGGAGAATCCGTAACAGAAGCCGATATTGTGGAATGGCGTAAATCCTCTGGTGACTACGTGCAAATGGATGAGGCACTTTTAGAACTAGAAACAGATAAAGCTTCTATGGATTTAACTGCAGAAGCAGCGGGCGTTTTAACGATTTTAATTGAAGAAGGTACCGTTCAGGTTGGTGATAAACTGGGTACAATTGATACCT
>JAQBTH010000029.1 GCA_027623425.1 bacterium
TTAAGGTGCCGGATAAGGCGTTGCATAGTCTGTCGGGTTTATCGGTGCCCAATGCTGAGGTGTGGTTGGAAGGCGCCCCCAAACAACGGCAGAGGGGGCCTGTGTTAGTTACGCACTGGGGCTTGAGTGGGCCAGCAGTGATACGGCTTTCGGCATGGCAGGCTGAGTTGTTGCATCAATCGCATTACACCTCTTGCGTGTATGTAAATTGGGTGGCTGGAGAACGGGATGTTTATGGGGCGTTAACGTTACTTTCAACTCGGTTTCCTAAATCTAAAATTAGCCGTAAAAGTGCGTTTCGCGATATTCCCCAACGGTTGTGGCAGTATTTGGTGACACGGGTCGGTTGTGGGGATCAGACGTGGGCTGAATTGAGCGATATGCGCTTGCGCGAGTTGGCAGATCAGTTGAAGGCCGTTCCATTTCAAGTGACAGGCAAGGGCCAGTTTAAGGATGAATTTGTAACTTGTGGTGGAGTGAGTTTGAACGAAATTAATTTTAAAACAATGGAAAGTCGGCTTTGCCCTGGTTTGCATGTGGTAGGTGAGTTATTGGATATTGATGGTGAAACTGGGGGCTTTAATTTTCAAAATGCATGGACGACGGGGTACTTGGCTGGAACGGCTTGCCTTGATGCGACTGTCTAGTTCTTAATTTTTATGCCAGAAAATGCTGATTTCTATATATAATGGTTTATGATGAAATTAAATAAAACATTGCGACTTTGGGATGTTGTGGCGTTGTGCTTGGGCGCTATGTTTAGTTCAGGCTTTTTTCTGCTGCCTGGATTAGCATATGCTTACACAGGGCCGTCGGTGTTTTTGGCTTATATTGGCGCTGGATTTCTGATTTTGCCGTCTATGTTATCTCAAGCTGAATTGTGTACGGCGATGCCAAAGTCAGGGGGCGTTTATTTTTTTCTTGATCGGGCATTTGGCCCTGTAATCGGCACTATCGGCGGGCTGGGAGCGTATTTTGGTTTGGTGCTCAAAACGGCCTTTGCATTGGTTGGATTTGGTGCTTACCTACAGTTTTACACAACAGTTCCTAGTTCTGTTATTGCCTTAGTTTTAGCCTTGTTATTTGTATTGCTAAATATTGCAGGCGCTAAAGAGTCGGGTTCTTTACAAAAGATCATGGTTGGCTTTTTATGTCTGGCTATGCTTGTTTTTTTGGGAGAAGGATTACGTACTTTAGCGTTGACGCCTCTTGATATTATTGGTGATCGTTTTTCTGGCTTTTTTGCTGGTGGGCTGGGTCAATTCTTCTATTCAATGGCATTTGTGTTTGTTTCCTATGCAGGGTTAACAAAGGTTGGCAGTGTTGCTGAGGAAGTCGTCGACCCGGAACGTAATATTCCTTTAGGTATGGGTATTGCCTTGTTTTTGGCGATGTTTATTTATGGTTTAGGTGTCTTTATCGTGGTGGGTTTAGTTCCAGGTCCTGAGCTTCTAAATAATTTGCAGCCTATAGCAACCGCGGAGTCTTATGCATTTAGCTGGTTTCCAGGGGGTGGGGCATTTCTTTTGGTTATTGGCGCGGCTCTTATGGCGTTTGCGTCCACTGGGAACGCGGGTATTTTAGCGTCATCACGTTATCCATTAGCGATGGCACGCGATCATTTGCTCCCTGGTTTTTTAGGTCGCTTAAATCGCTTTAACGTGCCTGGATTTGGTGTTGTCGTAACAGGTGTTTTGATGGGGATAGTGATTATTTTTGTTAGTGAAGAGGGTATTGCTAAGTTTGCCAGCGCCTTCCAGTTGTCATTATTAATTATTAATTAATGTTGCTGTGATTGTCATGCGAGAAAGCCATATTTCTACATATGATCCTGGATATAAATCACCTTTTTATCCATGGATGCAGTTGTATGGCATCCTTGCCTCGCTTGCCTTGCTTGTTTATATGGGGACCACTGTTTTAATTGTCATGATTTCTTTGATAGTGGCATTTTATTTTTGGTATCGGTTTTATGCCCGTCAAAATGTGGTTCGGCATGGTGCAATTTACCATTGGTTTGCTCGATTAGGTAAGCGTCAATATGATGATTTGGAATCTGAATTATGGGAAATTATGAAAGAGAAGGGTGTGCGTGATGGGGATCCTATCATTCCTATAGTGTCTGATGCTGCAGTAATAGATTTGCATGTTAAGCGAGATTTTTTAGAACTGATTGATTTGGCGGCCTCTGAATTATCAACCTATGTGGAGGCTACCGATGACGAGATGAAGATTGGGTTTAAGGCTCATACTCAGTCGGGGTTTCCTGGGGTTGTAAATGGCCTCACAATGACGGGGTTACGCTTGGTTGGTTTTAACCCGTACTCAGCTGGTTGTGATTCGGTGTTTCGATGGATTTACATATGCTGATAAGGATGTTCATGGGGATTCGTTTGAGCAACAAAAGGGATGTTTGGCGTTGTTTTTGGTGAGTCCAGAAAATAAGGCTAGATTACATTTGAGGCTTAAGGCAGCTTGGATTTTACAAGCCGAAACAGGGCGATTAGTTGACGCGTGTTTAAAGGCTAAGACCAATGAGGATATTCTTAATTTACTGACTGGCGCGGAACATTTTGACTAAACTATTTTAGAACTATTTTTTCTAAAAGGTCCCGTTTTATCCGTGCCCAACCTTCTCGTCTTGGGCCTACTAGTAGGCATTCTATGGGCGCTTCTGGAATTTCGTTTTTAAGTACTTTGTATGCGTATACAATAAGGCGATGAAATCCGTTGTATAAACGAAATGTGGCGTGTGGGAATTTACTGCGTTCTTGGTTATTGATGGGGATTATAATGGGCCAAGAGAGACGTGCCATATCAAATTGATCGTAGATGGTTGTGCAGGCGTTAAACCATTGTTTATCCTTGGCAGAAATGGTGTGGCTTTCTAGTATTGAATTAAAGGTATGACCCTTCTCAATTAGTGTTTTTGCAATTTCAATGGCACTGTGTTTTTTCTTGCGTTCTTTCGCGGTAAATAGCCAATCAAACGTCGTGGTGAACGGAAGCATAAGTGCGTGGATGCTGGCTAAGTCTTCCAAAATAATAGTGTAGAAATAATCAGAATCTAAGCAGGTACTCAAAATGCTTTGATCCACATTCTGATTATTATTGTGGGTGTGGTGCAACTGCTTAAGTACGTTGTCTTTTGAAATAGCTTTCATGGTTATGTCTTATCATACTATAAAAAAGGACGGCGTTGTGGGCCGTCCTTTTATTTGCACCTGTGCGCGATTAAGCTGGGTTAAGCGTTTATTCGTCGGTGCCTAGTTTGGCATCTACGCTATATTTACCGGCGCCGATTCCAGCGATTAATAAAAAGAATAGTAGATAGTCTAATTCTTGTAATCGGATGAAATCTGAGAATCCGCTAACGTCGCCAAGTTTAGCTGTGATAATGGCAATTAACATGGTGAATGCCAGTGGTAAGCAGGCTAATCGTGCGTGAAACCCGATAAGCAATGCAATGCCACCTACGAATTCAGCGGTAGAGGCTAGCACGGCGTTTAAAAATGGTGCTGGAATTCCGATACTGCCGAAAAACAAGGCGGTACGATCTAAATTTGTTAGTTTTCCCCAGCCGGCTTGAATGAAGATAATGCCGATTGTAATGCGTAGCAGTAGTAAAATAATGTCCTTTTTACAGGCGGCGAAGTCTTTGATTCGGTTAAGTGTTGTTGTGATTTTTGACATGATAAACTCCTATTAGTTTGTTATTAACCACTGTTCTGTGACGGCGGTTTGGAAATACGTTTGAATATGTTGTTCTAGCTCAATACGAAGAGAGTGATTTGCATCATTTTGCAGCCTGGTGACGATCTCTATTAAGGTGCCTCCGTCTTGTATCTGGTGTAGCAAGGTTGCAAACGATGCGGGGATTGATTTCCAATGGACTTGAAACTCCTTTCGGTAGATGACCCACCAAGTTGTTGTTGATTTTGCGCTAAATGCAGGGGGGGTGTGTAACAGTTCCAAAATGCTTACGCTGGGATGGCACTTAATCGGTCTGTCCATAATGCGTTGTTGCTCATTGGTGGGTAATGTACTGGGGTCTAAGTGAGGACGGTTTTGCGCCATGAAGGCCGCGCACTTTGCCCAATCGAAGTGTGCCATGTCGATGAGTTTTGCCCGATCGGCACCGTGGTAGTAAGACTCTAGGTAGGAAGGGAACGACTGGCCGACGTGATAGAGTGTAAAGGACGTGGAAGGATGAATTGCGATGTAGTCTTTGATTAAGGCATTGAACGCGTCATCACCGCAGTGTGTTTTGACGTGCTCGAAATCATCGCCCATTGACTCAGTAATACGGGGCCAAAAGTCGGTCATATAAACTTCGACCCGTTGGAAGGTATCCTGTTTGGATGACGCGGTGACGTATTGTTTGGACTCTTGGAACAAGCGTTCTTTTTCTGATTCAGGGGCGGTTACCGCACCAGAGAACCAATTTTGCAGTTCAACCAAATCGCTAGGCGGCTTTGGTGAGTCTTTGATTGATTTTTCGGGCAATGTTGAGCTCCTTAAGTACGTCTTGTAACGGGGGCAGGTTATCGTCTCTCTCAATTAATGTGGATACGCCTGAAAAAAGCGGTATTGTTTTTTCATACAAGTCCCACACTTCAGATCGAATGTCATGGTCATGGGTATCCAATATGAATGATCCTTTATCCAGGTGGCCGGCCACATGGTATTGCAAAACACGGTCATGGGGGATGGCATTAATATAGGTCATAGGGTCAAATTCATGATTAAACCCTGACACAAATATATTGTTTACATCCAGTAAAATGCCGCAGTCTGCTTGTTCGGCGACCCGTGCGACAAATTCCCATTCCTCCATTTGCGAGGCATCGAATTCCACGTAACTGCTTACGTTTTCAAATATGAAGGGGATTTCCATGTAGTCTTGTACGATTTTAATGCGCTCAGATACATAATCAATAGTGGATTGGGTATAGGGTAGTGGCATTAAATTGTGTAAATTACGGCCATGTACTTTCGTCCAGCAAATATGATCTGAAAACCATGGAGGCCTGACTTTATTTGCCAATGTTTTTAATCGCTTTAGATAATTCTTGTCTAATGGGTCTGCGCTTCCAATAGATAGCGACACGCCATGCATTACCATGGGGTATTTTTCTAGAAGCGCTTCTAAAACGGTTATTGGCTTACCACCATCTAACATGAATCCTTCGGAAATGATTTCCAGAAAATCAATGGGGTGGCTCTCTTGTAGAAGGTCTTGGTAATGGGGGGCACGTAGACCGATCCCGTGCCCTAATGGTTGTATATTAAACCGATTTCCCATTACCGTTTCCTATCCTTTTTTATTTAGCTTGGTTGCTGCATGCGTCTTTTACTTTGCATGATTCTTTTGTTTTTCCGCTACAACTATCTTTTCCGCTGCAGGCATCTTTGTCTTTGCTGCTACAGCCATCTTTTCCGCTGCAGGCATCTTTGTCTTTGCTGCTACAACCATCTTTACCGCTGCAGGCATCTTTGTGTGTTGTTTTACTGCCACAGCCATCTTTGCCGCTGCACGCGTCTTTGTCTTTTGCTTTATCTTTTTTTCCCCATCCAAATAGTGCCACTGTTGCATCGCTTTGTAAGGCAGTACCTTGCTTAATTGAGCTGTATTTGCCGGTGTCTGCTATCGCAGGGGTTGTGGCTACTGTTGCAGATAATAATCCTGCCATTGCGCCTAGTAATAATGAGTTTGCTAATTTGTTTTCCATTTAATTTAGTCCTTTCAAACATAGGGGGTTGAATTGAAATTAATCGCAAAGATTGTGCCAAATAAATTTGTGTCGTGGTGCGCATTTTGTGACTTAATTTCATCTGTTTATTCTCGTTATTGTGAGAATGGTTACAGTTTTTAAACCCTTTTATAGTCTATATCATAAATCAAACTAAAAGCGATTTATTCTTGGTTGTGCGTTGCTTCAGGATATATTGTGATCCGTTACATCAATGCTCTTAGTACTTGTTCCATCTGTAATTTTTTATTTATTGTGGCACGTGGTTAGTTTTGGTATAGTTTTCTCAGTTTGCCTATGTAGCTGTGGAATTTCGCATCAAATGTGGGTTTTACGCTATAATGCCCGAATGGCAGGTTATCCAAAATTTTGTAAGCGATATGCGACTTTACCATCGTCATTTTATGAGTCTGTTGAACCAACCCCTGTGGCGAATCCGTGTCTTATTTGGGGCAATGGGCCTTTGGGGCAATTTTTGGGTATGGAACAGGGTTGGCAGGACACCACTGATGCACTTGGCCTATTTTCGGGAAACCATGTGCAAGATGGTTCAGCGCCTTTGGCAATGGCCTATGCGGGGCACCAATTTGGGCATTTTGTTCCCCAGTTAGGGGATGGGCGCGCCATTTTATTAGGCGAATTATTGGGGCACGACGGGCAGTTGTACGAGGTGCAATTGAAGGGTGCGGGGCAAACGGCTTTTTCTCGCCGAGGTGATGGACGCGCCGCCATTGGCCCCGTCATACGTGAAACACTTTTAAGTGAGGCGATGTTTGCCTTAGGTGTTCCTACTACGCGCGTTTTGGCCACGCTGAGTACGGGTGAAACGGTTGTGCGAGACCGGGCGCTGCCGGGTGGGATTGTGGTGCGTGTGGCGAAAAGCCACATTCGTTTTGGTACTTTTGAGTATTTTGCAGCCAGGGAAGATAAAGAGTCTCTGCGCGCGTTAGTTGATTTTGTTATGGGTAAGTATTACGTGGATTTTGCACCAGTAGAATGGGCTGATTTAGATGCGGTTAGCGCTGGCCTTCTTGGTTTTTTTGATGGGGTAATGGCGCGTCAAATCGCCTTAGTTAGTAAATGGATGGGGATAGGCTTTATTCACGGGGTGATGAACACGGATAATATGTCGATTACGGGTGACACGATAGATTATGGCCCTGCGGCATTTTTAGATGAATTTAACCCTGAAAAGGTGTTTAGTTATATTGATACTGGTGGCCGGTATTCTTATGGCAATCAAGCCGCAATTTTGCGTTGGAACTTAGGGGTGTTGGGGCATTGTTTGAGTGGCTTATTTGAAGAGGGGGGTAGTCGGCGTGCGTTTTGGGCGCACATTGAATCGCGCCTTGAGGCGTTTGAAGGGGGTTTTGCACGTGCGTGGCAAACTGAAATGGGTCGTAAATTTGGTTTGACTATAACTGAGGGGGAAACTGATAGTGGCAATTCATTGCAGGATGATGGCGCGATTATAAATGAGTTTTTGGGAATTTTAGATGATACTGGGGCGGATTTTACGGTGGCGTTTCGCGGGTTGTATGACGCTTATGTGAGTGGTGAACTTGGCGTGATGGGGCCTACGTTAGAGCGATGGTGGGAACGGTGGCAGGCACGATTAGTTGCACAGGGTGATTCGCAAGACGTGGTGGCGGAACGGATGCGTGTGGCCAACCCGTATATTATTCCTAGAAATCACCAAATTGAGCGTGTAATTCAGGCGGCAGAAGCCGGTGAGTATGGGCCGTTTTATGAGATGATGTTGGCGTGTGAGGCGCCCTATGAGACCCGTGGCGCGTTTGAAAAATATGCGATGCCGCCGGAACCGGATGCGCGAGTAAAAAATACCTTTTGTGGTACTTAGCGTAAGGTTTTACAAATAAAAGGTGCCTGAAATCACGTTTCTGAGGTTTTCTTTTAGTTCCTCTTGGGATTTTCCTTCTTTAAGACAGGCATCAAGGTGCTCTTCCATATACGCTTCGCCAAACTTTTTTAATGCGTTAATGCTGGCTTTTAGTTGTTGAAGTACTTTTAGGCAGTCTTGGTCGTTTTGGTTTTCTAGTAACTGTTTGATGGCATTTATTTGGCCATTTGCGCGGTTTAGTCGGCTGATTAATTGCTTTTGTGGCATGTGCATGTCTCCTTGTGTTACTTTTATCGATGGCATACCGTATTTACTTTATATACTATATGGGGTATAGTATTTATAGTCAAGGAGGTCTAGTATGAAAACAATTTCAGTTCAAGAATTATCAGAGAAAATTAAATCGGGTGGGGCGGTTGTTGTGGATGTGCGTACTCCATCGGAATACCGTGGTGTTCACTATGCAGGGTCACGAAATATTCCAACCGAGCAAATTATGGCGCATGCTAATGAGTTAAAGCAACACGACGCCGTTTATATATCGTGCAATAGTGGTGGGCGTAGCAAAATGGTAGTCGAAGACTTCGGTTTGCATGGGCTAACAAATTTGGTGAATGTGGAGGGTGGCATACAAGCTTGGATTAAAGCTGGCTTACCCGTGCTTAAAGCCCGTAAATGGACAATGCCAGTGATGCAACAGGTGATGGCGATTGCGGGAAGTATGGTTTTGGTGGGTGCGTTAGGTTCATTGTATCTTGATCCTCGTTTTATTTGGTTGTCCGTTGGCGTTGGGGCTGGATTAACGTATGCCGGGCTTTCTGGAAATTGCTATATGTCGTGTGCATTGGAAAAAATGCCCTGGAATAAGTAAATGATTTTAGGCTACCTTCTTGCTATTGGAATGGGGTGTGTACTTGGCCTTTTGGGTGGGGGAGGCTCTATATTGACGGTGCCTATTTTGGTGTATTTGTTTGGTATTTCGCCTATTTTAGCGACGGGCTACTCTCTTTTTGTGGTGGGGCTAACTAGTGCGTTTGGGGTGGTGTCGTATTTGCGTCAGGGTATCGTGGATATTCGCTTGGCACTGACGTTTTCGATTCCTGCATTAGTGGGTGTATTGGTGTCTAGACGCTATGTGCTTCCGGCTTTACCCAGTGAGATTGAAACCGTTTTGGGTGTGCTGTCGAAAGATACATTGGTGATGATTGCCTTTGCTTTTTTGGTGATCGTAACAGCAGCGATGATGTTTCGTAGACAATCCATTGGTGGGGGCGCTATAGGCGAGGATCTTGATAAACGATCTAACGTGTTAGTAATGGGTTTTGTTGGCGTGATTGTGGGGTTGTTAACAGGGTTTGTGGGTGCTGGTGGAGGCTTTATGATTGTGCCAGTTCTTGTTTATTTTGGCCGACTGGGAATGCGCGAGGCGGTGGCCACCTCGTTGTTGATTATGACTATAAATTCGCTTGTGGGTTTTGGTGGAGATTTGTCTATAGGGGTGCATTTTGATTGGGTCTTTTTGGCGAAGTTTATGGTATTTACCAGTGTGGGGATGCGTTTGGGGATCTGGTTTAATTCTCGAATTCCTGTGGCGTTCTTAAAAAGGGGTTTTTCTTACTTTGTGCTTGTAATGGGGTTTTTTATTGTATTAAAAGAATTAATTTGAAAGGCTGATGAGAATGACAACGATTAACGCATTTTATGACGATGTAACGGCAACCTTAACCTATGTGGTGTATGACGAGAACACAAAAGACGCGGTGGTGATTGACCCTGTTTTGGATTATGAGCCTCACGCATCCAACTACTCAACAGAGTCTATCGATAAGGTGGATGAATTTATAAAAACGCAAGGACTTAAATTGCATTTTATACTGGAGAGTCACGCGCATGCGGATCATTTAACGGGCTCGCAATTCTTGAAAGAGCGTTATCCTGAAGCCGTGTTGGGTATTGGGGCCAATATTAAGCTGGTTCAAAAAAGTTTTAAACATGTGTTTAACTTTAAAGAGTGTAATGAAAACGGTGTGCAATTCGACCGATTGTTTGGCGATAACGAGGTGTTTCACGCAGGGAGTTTAACGATTAAAGTATTGTATACGCCAGGGCATACACCGGCCTGTGTGTCGTACCTTATAAATGACGGGGCTGTGTTTACGGGTGACGTGTTATTTATGCATGACTATGGTACGGGCCGATGTGATTTTCCTGGTGGTAGTTCAGAGGCGATGTTTGACTCGGTCACACAGCGCTTATACACTTTGCCTGACGATGTGAAGGTATATGTGGGGCATGATTACAAGCCGGGGGGCCGAGATGTGCAGTATGAATCAACGATCGGCGAACAAAAGCGTTCGAACCCGCAGCTTGATGGGCGCATTTCCAAAGCGGAGTTTGTGGCCAACCGTGATAGCCGGGATGCGACCTTAAAAGCACCGCGATTATTGCTGCAAAGTTTGCAGGTGAATATTGAAGCTGGCGTGTTGCCTGCACCTGAAGACAACGGGAAGCGCTATTTGAAAATGCCGATTAAACCGGCTAAAGGCTATTAGGGGCTAAAGTTTGTTGTGTTCTCTTTCAGTGCGTCTCTAATGGCTTTTTCTGGTAAATACTTGCCTTTACTTAGGTAGGTGAAATGACCATATGGTGGCCACTTTGTGTCTGTTCTTTGAGCGGATAAGAACAACGTGTATGTTTTAACAAATGTCTGGTCGTCATTTCCGTCTCCTAGAGGATTGTCTTTGTGGTAGAAACTTTCAATGATAATGTCGTTTTTTTGATCCAAATTCATATCGCCGAGAGCCACAATCTTTAATTCCGGGTTCATGATATTTACTTCTTTTTCAGACGGATATTTTTTGTGATCCTCTGAGACGTTCATTAGTTCATCTAAGCTAATATAATATGTTTTCTTTCCAACTTTTAGTATGAGATTGTTTTCCTCTTTGGCAAATGTGATGGTTTCTGATTTCCAATGCAAGCTGCGTTCACTTGTTTTAATCGTGGTTTGGTCTGGATGAAGGTCGATTGAACCTGCTTTAAATACATTGTGAGGGTCGTAGACCCAAAATATGGGGTTTTGCTCCTCCCAATCTGGCAAAGTGAGATAGTTTCCCTGCGAGTTTATTTGCTTGTACTTAAACGTTAAAGTTGTGTCATATCCTGCGGGAATGGATTCTAGTATGGCTTGGGAGATTATCAGTCTATTATGTTTTGTACGATCGAAAATCAACGGATTTGGTTCTCCTGCTGGTGTGAATCTGACGTAAACCGGTGAGGCCATTAGAAGTGATGGTGCTAATATTAGTGTTGTTAAAACTGTTAATATGTAATTCATTTTGTTTAAAATATCCATTTTTTGTGTTTAGTCAATATTTTTTTGTTGATTATTACCATGTCTTTATTATGTGCTTAAAAAACTAAACTAAAGTACAAGAGGCGGTTAGGCATGTTGCTGCTTTTCTGATATATTTTTTTTGTCTTTTAATATCTTGAAACTTATCATTTAGAGGCGTGATATAATTTTTCAATGGCGAAATTGGTTTTAGACCTACACGATATTTTTAACAAGGGCCGCAAAATCGATGAGGCGATTGAAAAGAAAATAAAATTGGTCGAAATTATTCCTGGAAAGGGATCGGGGCAGCTAAAAAAGAAAGTACTGCGATTTTTAGATCAATCGCATATTCGCAAAAAATACCACCGCATCGACAAAGATTCAAAGAACTTTGGTCGCTTATTTGTGCATTTTAAGTTTTGATTATTCAACTATTTCAATATTCGTGATAATGGTTTTTCTGGTTGCGTAAATAGGTTGTCCTTGCCACCTATGAATATTGCCAACAGATGTTTTTGTAGTTGCCCATACGAACCATCTAAAACGTCTAGTCGGAAACCTGATCCATCATTAATAAAACCATGGTTTACGATTGCGGTAATGGTTGTTACATCGTTAATATTTTTAGTCATTGATGGTAGTTCTTTGCACCGCAATTTGATACCCAAGGGCGTTTAGTACTGTGTCGAGTGTGGAGAGGCGTGGGTTGCCGTTTGGGGAAAGTGATTTGTATAGAGCCTGGCGAGTTAGTTGTGTTTTTTGTGCGAATTTGGAGATGCCGTCTCGTGCTTCGATAATATCTCGTAATGCAATTAATAATGCCGCACGGTTTTGATCTTGGTGGTATTCCTCAATAGCGGTTTCCAAGTAAATAGAGGCGTACTCAGGATTTTGAAGTTGTTTTAATTTTTCGTCTCGGTATGATTTTGAATGTTTCATTTGTTTGCCTCCTTATAAATTTTTAAATTCCGATGTGCGTTTTCAATGTCTCTTTTTTGTGTTTTTTTGTTGCCTCCAGCCAAAAGTAAAATGATGGTGTTTTGGATTTTTGCAAAATAAAGTCTCAAACCGCCTTCAAAGTGAAATCTTAATTCATAGATGCCTCTGGCTATTGGTTTGCAGTCTCCAAATAATCCTAAGCCAACTCTGTCTAGTCTCGAATCGATTCTTGCCTGAGTTTTTATATTTAGAGATTGTTTCCACTCTATAAAGGGAGCCCGTTCCCGATGATCTACAAAATATTCCAACTCATACATAGACGTTGTTCCCCCTTTGTCAAAATTGTAAACTATAGTTTACATATTATTCAAGTCTTTTCTTTTGCTTAGGGTAAAGGGAGGGAGATTTTTGGGTACAAGGCGTGATATAATTTTTCAATGGCGAAATTGGTTTTAGACTTACACGATATTTTTAACAAGGGCCGCAAAATCGATGCGGAACTAGGCCGCATTATCGATGAGGCGATTGAAAAGAAAATAAAATTGGTCGAAATTATTCCTGGAAAAGGATCGGGGCAGCTAAAAAAGAAAGTATTGCGATTTTTAGATCAATCGCATATTCGCAAAAAATACCACCGCATCGACAAAGATTCAAAGAACTTTGGTCGTTTATTTGTGCATTTTAAGTTTTGACTATTCCCAGTCAGTCACTTCAGTGATGGCAGCGCTTGTGTGATTTGCTGAGATCCATTCGGAAACTTGTTTACATGTTGTGGTGCTGTTTGTTTCAAACAAACGCACTGCTGCTAAATAGTTGCCTTTTTTTACGGGTTTGTTGCTGGCTACGATGAGGTACTTATTTTGTAATAAGATGAAGTATGTTTTTTTGATAGTGAGGCCCTTTCGTTGGGGCAAATTTTATATTTGCGTTCTTCAGTATACGATATTTTTGAATTAAAAGACAGGGGTAGTCTGGCAATTGTTGGCATGTTGATGGTTTATGAACTATAGTATTAGCCTTGTTTTTTATGAATTTAAAAACTAAATTTTGCATTTCAGTTGATCGATAGGTAGAATATGGGTTCTAGAATTGAAGACGATATGAAAAAGACACGTAAACACACCCACTCCCCGCATATCCTGAAACGATTCGCTTTGGAATTTAAGCGTATCTTTGTGTTGCTGTTTATAAAATACACGACCAGGAATAATCGGTTTATTTTATTAAGTATGGTTATTGGCCTTATTGTAGGGCTGGCGGCGGTGTCATTGAAATTCTTAGCCCATTCTATTCATAATTATGCGCAAAGTTTTGAGCGTTCAGCCGAGCTTCATTTCTTATTTCCATTAATTGGTTTGTTGTTAACGACTATTTTCTTTAAGTTTCTGGTGCATTCAAAAGTGGGGAAAAGTATTGCCGATATCATTTTTTGCGTGGAACAAAGATCCAGCCTGGTAGGTAGTGAGAAAGTGTATTCCCATGTTATTGGGGGCAGTCTTACGGTTGGTATGGGTGGTTCTGTTGGGCTTGAAGCGCCAGTCGTTGTGACGGGGGCAGCCATTGGCTCTAATATCGCAAAGTTGTTTAAATTCAACTATAAAGAGAGAACCTTGCTTCTGGCATGTGGGGCGTCTGGCGGTATTGCGGCGATATTTAATTCACCGATAGCAGGCTTGCTTTTTTCCATTGAAACATTGCTTCCTGAGTTTTCTATTCCGACCATTATTCCACTATTGGTCGCCACTGCATCTGCGGCGATTGTGGCCAAATCCCTTTATTCTGATCAGCTGTTTGTGTTTATTTCGTCTGGCTGGAGCCTTCATGCAATTCCGTTTTATATTTTGTTAGGCATCAGCTTGGGTGTTTTTTCGGCGTATTTTACGAAGTTAGTATTAACCACTAAATTATTTTTTGAAGTGCGGCGTCATCCCTTTAAAAAGGCAATTGTGGGGGGCTTATTGTTGTGCGGTCTTATTTTTTTACTGCCACCGCTGTATGGCGAAGGGTATGAAATTATTAAGGCACTTCTTGTTGGGGATTATTCCAAACTCTTTGATGATTATGCCTTTTTAGCGCAATGGTTCCAGATGCATTCTACTATGGGGCTTGTTTTGCTGGTGTCTATTTTATTAATTATCGTCAAGCCAATAGCCTCAGCGGTTACCATTGCTGCTGGCGGTGTTGGGGGCGTATTTGCGCCGTCGTTATTTGTGGGGGCGTTATCGGGCTTTGTGTTTTCAACAATCGTGAATCAATTGGGGTTTGTAGAAGTGCCAACGGTTAATTTTGTGGTTGTCGGAATGGCAGGGGCCTTAAGTGGCATCTTGCATGTGCCGTTGACGGCGATCTTTTTAATTGCTGAAATTACAGGTGGGTATTCCTTATTTGTTCCACTAATGATTGTGTCAGCGTTGTCGTTTTTTGTGTCAAAATTAATCGAACCTGAAACGTTGTACACCTATCGCTTGAGCCAAAAAGGATTGTATATCGGCCATGATACGGATAAGTTTGTGCTGCATCATTTAGACTTATCGTCGCTTATTAGTACAGATTGCACGATTTTGAAGCAAGAAATGACTTTGGGCGACGTGGTGGATGCCGTTTCAAAATCAAGCCGGAATGTGTTTCCTGTTGTGGATAAATTGGGTCATTTGGTGGGTGTTATTGTGTTGGATGATTTGCGTGAGGTGATGTTTCAGCGTGACTTGTATGACTCTGTGAAAGTGAAATCGTTGATGAAGGACCCTCCTACGGTATTAAAGCAAAGTGACAATGCAGAAAAAGCGATTCGTAAATTTGATGCCTATAATGCGTGGCACTTGCCAGTGGTGCATTACAATAAGTACATCGGCATGATTTCCAAAAAGACGGTGTATGAAGCGTATCGTGCTTACTTGGTAGAATCGCTACAGACTTAAGGTTTCGCAGGGCGTTGTGATGCCTTTGAAAAAAGATTTGGCGCCAGCGCGTAGATTTTGAAGGGAATAGCCACCTTCTTGCACCACTAAAATAGGTACATTTAGTTGGGTAAACCGTTTGCCTATCTCTTCCATTCCTTTTTTGCTAATGAGGAAGGCACCTGTGGGGTCGCCTTTCATAATATCAAAGCCTAGAGATATGACGAGGTAGTTAGGCTTGAATTTTTTAATGTGCGTTATGGCATCGTCTAACACCTTTAGGTATTTCGCATCGTCGGCACCTGGGTAGAGTGGGTAATTTTTGTTGTAGCCTTTTCCATCTGTGTCGCCTTGTTCATCTTTGTAGCCAGCAAAGTAGGGGTAGGCTGTTTGGGGGTGACCGTGAATTGATAGCATGTACACGTCGTTACGGTGGTAGAAAATATCCTGAGACCCGTTGCCATGGTGGTAATCAATATCGATGAACGCGACTTTTCCGCTTTTGGGATAAATAGTGGGCGGCAATGGCAGCGTTGTTAAAATAGCAAAACCCGCCAAAGGCTTTTGATTCAGCGTGGTGACCTGGAGGGCGGCACAGCACATATGTAAGCGAGCTTCCTTTTAGAATAAGATCGGCGCCGGTTAGAGCCGCGTTTACGGCATTTTTAGCGGCGAGATAGACGTGAGATGTGACCGGTGTGAATGTATCGATGCAATAGTACCCGGCCTGCATTTCCCAGTTTTTGGGAATGCGATCGGGGTTTCGGATGGGAAACACATTGGGGTAAATAAGTTCTTTTGGGGAAAGTTGAGACGATTTTTTAATGAAACGGTGTAGATCGGCGGTGTGGACGGCAAGAATGTGCTTGGACGAATATGATTTTGGTTTGTGATGTTTTAGATTAAACGATTCCAGACCTTTTAGAATAGATGTGACGCGTGCCGGGCGTTCCGCATAGCCCTTTTCTTTTAGATGGTGAATTTGATGGCTATCGCCCGTGCTTACAAAATCAAAAGAGGGGCTTTGGGTTGTGCGTTTTTGGTTGCTTTGTTGCTCGTAATTTGGCAAGCGCAGTTGAATCTCTTTTGTGGTTGAAATGGACTCTAGAATGGCCTTTGTTTTGGGGTCGTGTTCATCCATATTTCCTTTAATGCTTAATATTTTTGAAATCACTTTTTTTAAGTCTTTTGGCGTTATAAGTGGGTTTCCGAATGCGTCATACACCAAATAGGTTAGCGCACCTTGGTTGGCCTTGTTAGTCGTGGAATCGTAAAGGGTGTTTACAATGGGGTACCCACCCATCATTTCGTAGAAAGACAATCGCTTTTGATTTATTTTGATGCGGCTCTTATCTTTTAACTTGGATATGTCATCGGTTGGCACATCATAGAGCAAGGCTTTGCACTTCTTCTCAAGAAGGTATTCTTTGTTTTGTTCGTACAGTGCGGTGCCATAGCCATGTTTACCTTGGTGTAAATTTGCCACGATGTAATCGAGGTAGGCATAGCGGAATTTGGGAAAGTAAAAGCTAAGAATGAAACCGAGTAATCTGTTTTTAGCACCGAGTGCGACCAAAATAACAATTTCAAAATCATAATTGCTTGGGAATTTTAGAAATTCTGCGATTTTGACGGAATATTGTGGGTAATAGGAAAAGGCCTGTTCGTACAGATGCTGTATTTGGTTGAGTAGGGCGCGGTTCTCGGTGGAATCGGCGTTGTGAATCTGTTTTATAGTGAACATCGGTTTCAATTTCGAATCTTAGCACACTGGAGCCTTGCTTATTACTATATTATTTCGGTTTCTAAAGGGTGGTTTGAATTGTATGATGGTAGTTTAAGAATGAAACTGGAGGCTTTATGAGTAACAACACAGATGCTATGGGATTTTTTGAACGGTATTTAAGTGTGTGGGTAGGGCTTTGCATTGTGGCAGGGATCGCTATAGGCAAGGTGTTTGGGGCAAACATGTCGGTGTTGAGTGATTTTACAATCGCCACTGTAAACGTACCTGTGGCCATTTTAGTGTGGCTGATGATTTACCCGATGATGGTTCAAATTGATTTTGCCGCTATAAAGGGCGTGAAAGATAATCCGAAAGGTTTGGTGTTAACGCTTCTGATTAATTGGGTTATAAAACCGTTTACCATGGCATTTTTTGCATGGGTATTTTTTGAGCATTTATACGCGGGGTATTTGTCTCCTGAATTGGCAAAAGAGTATATTGCAGGCGCCATTCTATTGGGTGCTGCGCCATGCACGGCCATGGTGTTTGTGTGGTCATACTTAACAAAGGGTGACCCTGAATATACCTTGGTTCAGGTGTCTATTAACGACTTGGTCTTATTGGTTGCCTTTGTTCCTATTGTTAAATTCTTATTGGGTGTGACTAATATTGTTATTCCCTATGATGTGTTGTTTACGTCGGTCGTGATTTTTGTTGTGATTCCGTTGCTTACTGGCTATGTTTCCCAAAAAATCGTGGTGCGTATGTTTGGGGAAGACTGGTTTAAATCGGTATTTTTACCTGCCTTGAAACCCGTTTCGATAGTGGCATTACTTAGCACGCTTATTCTGTTGTTTGCGTTCCAAGGTGACAAAATTTTGCAAATGCCATTTCATATTTTATTAATAGCGGTGCCCTTGGCTATACAAACCTATTTTATCTTCTTTTTAGCTTGGGGAATTGGAAAAAAAATGAAATTGCCACACTGTATTTTATCGCCGGGTTCTATGATCGGGGCGAGTAATTTCTTTGAATTGGCCGTCGCAGTTGCGATTGCGCTTTTTGGATTAAACTCTGGCGCCGCATTGGTTACAGTTGTGGGTGTGTTAATCGAGGTGCCTATTATGTTGAACTTGGTTAAATTATCGAACAAATGGCGGTATTAAGGCGTACAGTTACGCTTAAAGCAGTTTAGAAAAAACGAATAAGCAAGGCGGCGCGGTGGGCGGTTTGGTCGGTTGCGTAGGCGGATTTCATGCCATGGAAAATACGCTGTGGGCGTTCGTCTACGATATAGCCGACACCTGGCGCCACTGGCAGTTCTTCAATTACGCGAAATGGGCCAAGCTTGTCGTTTTCGGAATGAAACAATTGCATGTTGCCGCCGGTAATTCCTGATGCGCTTAAAATAACCGTGGCCAAGTAGGTGATGTTGCGAAGGCGTCTAAACTGGCTGTCGCGGTGGGGGTTAAAAATGAAGGGGAACTGAGCGGTTTGAATGAGCTTTACTTCGGCGCGACGGATGGCAGGGTCGTTTATATCAGTTAAGAAGAGTTTTAACATATCTGTAATGTCGTTATTATTTAGCAGCGTTGGAGCGGTGTTCGTTTTCTTTTGACGGCTTGTGATGGGCGATTGCAGCGCATCGTATGTGAGTGTGTAGTTGCCATTTTCATGGTGTATTTCGTAGTGGCAAATGGCGAATCGGCTAAAGCGGTGAATTTCATTTTTGAAGGTGATTCTGTTGCCATCTAGTTCGTCTAGCTTTGGCAGCAATTTTACCGCGGCGTTTTTATAGATACCCGGGTTGATAATGATGTAATCGTTACTGTTTAATCGCATGGGCAGTGATTATATCATGGTGTGTTTTTCTTGCTAAAGACAACCTAAACAGAGTATAACTAGCATATCCGGGCGATGGCAGCCTTAATGTGGGGATTTATGGATGCGTAATACCGCATCCGAAGTAAGCAAAATTTATCAGTCTATTGATGCGCAAATTTCAGAGTTTCAAAAGGTGACAGGGCTAGGGTGTCGCGAGGGCTGTGGAAACTGTTGCCGATCGCCGGAAGTGCAAGCCACTGTGCTTGAATTGTTGCCGTTGGCGCAGGCCATCTATGAATCTGGGCGCGTTGATGAAGTGTTAGATAAATTAGATACTTTGGAGTCTCATATCTGTGTGTTTTTTGATTCCCAATCCGAATGGAGAGGGCGGTGTACTATTTATGACACGCGGCCATTATTGTGCCGGCAATTTGGGTTTGCTGCACAGCGGCGCAAGGGAAATGAACTGGTGCTATCCACGTGTAGCGTGATAAAGACCTTGTTTCCCGATGTGGCGGCACGCGCAGAGGCAGTGATTGCTGAACACGGAACGATTGAAAACGGCGCTTTACCGCCTATTTGGGGGGATGCAATGATGTCGTTGTATGTGCTTTCTCCTGATTTGGCCAGGGAACGCCACCCGATTAACCGTGCAATACGCTTGGCGGTTGAAAAATGGGGTTTGGTTGAGATGTTGGGTGGTAGTGCTTTGTAGCTAAAATTGCAATTGTAGGGTATAATTTTCGGCTTAGATTAAACGATAAAAGGAATTGATGTACACATACACGCATGGCATGACGTTGAATTAGGCTCAAATACTCCAGACTCGATACGCGCTATTGTAGAAATACCCAAAAATTCGCGCGCAAAGTACGAGTTGGATAATGACTCAGGTATGCTTGTTTTAGATCGCGTATTATATTAGTCTATTAAATTACCCCGCAAATTACGGGTTTATTCCGCAAACTTATTGCGAAGACCATGATCCTCTGGATATTTTGGTTATTTCTCAAATTGAGATTTCACCGATTATAAGCGTCGTTTTACCATAAATCGCAATGCTTGTTCGTCGCTTGCATCGGTTAGCCCAACAAGGGCGCTGATCATGATGCTAGTGTTTTTGTTAGCGCGGTAGGTTGCATAGGGGCCCACTTGATGGCTTTGATCGTTGGTTTTGTCTTTCCAAGACGTTCTGACGCTAAATGTTTCCATTCCAAAACCGATTGCATCTGAGGCTTTTACGTTCAAGCGAGATCGATATTTTAATTTGGGTTCGGCATCTAGGTCATCTAAATTATGGGCACTAAATAAATTGATCTGTGCATACATTAATCGTGATAATTGCAATTGTCCGGCCCAGGCGATTGCGCCTTCTGGTTTGCGTTCATCGGACCAGGTGTTGTATTCCACACGAAAGGCAGAGTTTAATGTGTCTGATTTTAAAAATTGCCACATTAATTCACCCCGTATATAGTCCCACTTTACTTCCACGTCATCGTCATCTTTTACTTGCATTATGATTCTGGGGCGCAAGCGTGAATTTAATGAATGTTGGTAGTGAAGTCGGGTTTGTATTTGACCCGTGAGTGGGTCTTGGGTGTTGCGTAGTTGAAATGAGCGGTCATTTTCAGAAATCTTTGGCCCAATTACACCGCCTGTGGTGGCATAAAGCGGTGTTCCTATGGCAATAAATGCCAGAATTGTAAGTATTTTTTTATGTGTCATATGGTCTACTATAGCAACTTTATGGTTTTTTTTCAATTTTACTAGACGTATATTGGCTAATAGCTACGACGCCTTTAATTCCAAATGGGTTTTGCTTTTAGTGGCGCGGCCGTGGGGTCTTTTTTCTTGACGCTTAAAATAGTGATTTTAGTGGCGTTATTGTATGGCGCCGGGTCTGCAGGCAGGCCGTGCTCGCCATTCGGGTCGGCGATGCAATCGTCTGGCACAGATATCAGTTTTTCAATTTTTAAATACCCACTTTTGCATAGCTCTTCCAGCATGTCGTGGTGGTCTTTTCCGCTTTGAAAGAGGGCATTGTTGATGGTGATTAGTGTTCCGCCATCGGCGATAATGGGGCGTACTTTGTTGATGAGTTTGTGATAATCTTTGCTGGTATCGATGGTGCCTCTTGGTGTTTTAGAAAAGATGGGTGGGTCTAAGATGACACAATCAAAGTGTTTGCCCACAGATTTGTAGTGGTTTACCCGGGACCAAAAATCTGCGGGGTGATATTTTGTGTCTTTGCATGGATTGTCGTTTAGTAACGCCGATTGAATCGCCACAGATAAGAATGGTTTGCTTAAATCCAATTGAATGACTTCTGATGCTTTTCCGGCGGCAGCGGCAACACCTAGGCTGCCAGTATAGGCAAACGTATTTAAGACGCGTTTGCCTTTCATGTTTTGTTTTAACCATACACGTAGTGCTCTGGTATCCAGGTAGAAACTTGCGTCCTGGTTCATCAGTAAATCAAGGGCATATTTAACCCCATTTTCTTCAATTTGAGTGTCTGGTGTTTCACCAAATACAAGGTGCCCGGCTTGTTGGGTGGGTTCTTTGTGTTTGCGATTTTTGATGATACCAGTGCTTAACCAGGGAAGTTGTTCACGTATAACGGGTATTATGGTGTCTACGGTATCTTCATCAGTGGTGTAATTGTGAAACACAATTGTTTTGCCGAAGATATCAATGATGAGGTCGGGTAATTGTTCTACAAACCCATTTATTAAGCGAAACGCGGTGTTGTAGGGTTCTTGCATTAATTTGCGTCGGCGCTGAATGGCGGCCGTTATGCTGTCTTGTTGTGTTTGGTTCATGGCATTACCATACACTATTGCCCCGTTTTCGCGTACTCATTATTTAATCTATCGGCGGTAATTCTGTGAAAAGGGCGCCACTAGTGCTGGCCATAGCACTCTAGTAAATAGTTGTTGATGGCCTTTGATTCATAGAGCCAAGTGACTTTATTTCCTTCTTCAATGCGTAGGCAAGGTACTTTGCGTTTTCCGCCACCGACGACAAGCTCGTCTTGAAAATGGGGGGTCTTTTTAATGTCGCGTAGTTCAATGGTGAGTCTCAATCGTTTTATCATGCGCCTGACGCGTACGCAAAATGGGCATAGCTGAAACTGATATAGCGCAAGTTTTTTAGTATCTGTATCAATTTGGTCTTGTTCGTCTTTGTTGCGTTTAATGCGACGTGGTGGGCAGAGCCAATTTATCGCTAAAATAAGTCTTCCAAGTACTTGGCGGATGAGTTTGATTATCATGCCTATGACTATCTCACAGGGTTTTAAATTCGTCTAGTTTGAGCGTGTGAATTCTGGCTTTTATTTAATTCTTTCCTATCTATTATAGTGAATCCATAGTAAGGTTTGGTTAACGTTTTACTGTTTCAAACCATCTCGAAGGAATTTAATATGACCCCACAACAAAGCTTGCCCGAATTTCAATTGCCCAATTTAAAAGCACTAGGATCCATGAAGTATATTCTTTTACTTCTTATTCTTGTTGTGGTTGCGACGAGTTCGTTTGTTATTGTGGAATCTGGAAATGTGGGGGTTGTTAAAAC
>JAQBTH010000116.1 GCA_027623425.1 bacterium
GAGCCTATTGGTATTTCCAATCCAATCTCAGTGTTGGTGCTTGGTATTTGTTCAGCTTTGGCGGTTACCATTCAAGTGAAACCTGCCTTTGTGATGACCTTAGCCATGACCTTTGTTGTGACCTTTTCTAATATTATTGTGAGTTTGTTACGGCATCACATCCCAAAACAAATTCGAATTATCGTCTACTTGGTTGTTATTGCGTCTTTGGTTATTTTAACGGACCAATTCTTGAAGGCTTTTTTATTTGATGTGAGCAAGCAGCTTAGCGTGTTTGTGGGGCTCATAATTACCAATTGCATTATTATGGGGCGTGCGGAAGCATTCGCAGTCGCCCATGGGCCGTGGCTTTCCATGTGGGATGGTATTGGTAACGGATTGGGATATGGCATGATCTTGGTGCTTGTGGCCGTCTTTCGAGAGTTACTTGGCGCTGGAACCCTATGGGGAATCCAGATTTTACCGCAATCGTTATACGCTTTAGGTTATGACAATATGGGGCTTATGGTTTACGCACCAGGCGCCTTTATTGTGATTGGTTTATTGGCATGGCTACAAAAAGAATACTTAACGAGGCGCTAGGAGATACCCATGCAAGATTTAATTAGTTTAGCTGTAAAAGCCATATTCATTGAAAACATGCTTTTGGCCATGTTCTTAGGCATGTGTTCATTTTTGGCGTGTTCAAAGAATGTCAAAACAGCGAGTGGATTGGGTTCCGCAGTTGTGTTTGTTTTAACGATTACAGTGCCATTAAACTGGTTGTTAAATCATTTTTTACTTCGACCAGGCGCATTGTCTTGGTTGGGTGTTTCGCCAGAGGTTGACTTGAGTTTCTTGGTATTCGTGTCCTTTATTGCCACGATTGCGGCCTCTGTTCAAATTGTAGAAATGGTAATGGAGCGGTTTTTACCCGCACTATACTCCTCCTTAGGTATTTTTCTTCCTCTTATCGCTGTGAATTGTGCCATATTAGGCGCCTCTTTATTTATGGAACAACGTGCCTATAGCTTTTCTGAATCTGTGGTGTATGGGTTTAGTGCCGGTATAGGTTGGTACTTGGCTATCGTAGCGATGGCTGCAATATTGCAGAAATTAAAATATTCTAGTGTGCCAAAGGGGTTGCAAGGGTTTGGCATTAATATGATTATCACCGGACTTATTGCGATGGCCTTTATGGCATTTTCCGGAATTTCATTTTAACGAGGCATTATGTATTTTATTAGTATCCTAACCTTTACCCTTATTATTATTGCATTAGTGGCGATTTTGGCGCTTATCGAGTCCAAATTGGTGAACAAGTCTGAGTGTAAAATACTGATTAATGGCGATGATTCTAAAAGCCCAACGGTGGAAGCTGGTACCAACTTGTTGTCTGCGCTTAGTGGCGAAAAGATTTTTATTCCGTCTGCCTGTGGTGGTGGTGGCAGCTGTGCCATGTGTAAAGTGAAAGTGATTGAGGGTGGTGGGGAAGTATTGCCTACGGAATTGCCTCATTTGACGCGTGCTGAGCGCGCAGATCATGTTCGTTTAAGTTGTCAGGTAAAAGTAAAAGAAGATATGAAAATTCAAGTACCAGATGAAATTTTCAGCATTAAGAAATTTGAGTGTGAGGTTGTATCTAACTATAACGTTGCCAGTTTTATTAAGGAGTTTGTTATTAAGCTTCCTGAAGGTGAGTATTTGGACTTTGAAGCGGGTGGGTATATTCAGATCGATGTTCCTGAAACCGCTGTGGATTTTAAAGCAATGGAAATTGCGCCCCATCCTAATGACCCAGCTGGCCCTGATAAGTTTCGACTTGAATGGGATAAATTTAAATTGTGGGACTTAAAAATGGTTAATGAAGAACCGATTTACCGCGCTTATTCCATGGCCAATCATCCAGCAGAAGGTAATATTGTCATGCTCAATGTGCGTATTGCCACTCCGCCATGGGATCGTAAGGCGAACGGTTGGATGGATGTGAACCCTGGTATTTGTTCATCGTATATTTTTGGTTTAAAACCAGGTGATAAGGTTACTGTTTCAGGCCCTTATGGTGAGTTCTTTATTAAGGATACCCAGAAAGAAATGTGTTATATCGGTGGTGGTGCTGGAATGGCGCCAATGCGGTCTCATTTGTACCATCTTTTCCATACACTCAAAACAGGTCGTAAGGTAAGCTTTTGGTATGGTGGTCGTTCTCGTAGAGAATTATTCTATCTAGATGAATTTCGTGCCATCGAAAAGGAATTTCCTAACTTTACCTTCAACATTGTTCTGTCTGAACCGCTCCCCGAAGATAATTGGTCTGACAAAGATGGTTATACCGGTTTTGTCCATAATGCTGTTATCGACAACTATTTAAAAGAGCATGAAGACCCTGATGAGATTGAGTTTTACTTTTGTGGCCCACCGATGATGAATCAGGCTGTATTAAAGATGTGTGATGATTGGGGTGTGCCTCCTGAGCATGTCGCATTCGACGACTTTGGCGGGTAATTGAGTCTCTATTTGGCTTATTTTTCATTTTTCTTGAGATGGCCTGTCCTCGATGTATCAGAATACACCTGCGGTAGGCCACTCAGCGATAAACTAAAAAATTCCTACAAATATAGCCTCAATTATCGATTACTATCCCCTTTGCAAGTAATGACCTATTTTGTCCTGATTTGCACGGGTATTTTGGATGGGCAGACGTATTATGGGGTTTGTTAGGCGTTATTTCTTTTCTATAGTTATGCTTCTTGTTGCCAGTGCCGTATTGTTTTGGCAACCTAAGGAATTTAAAGTATCTGGTACTACGATGGGGACCGACTATCATGTGGTTGCTTATAAACGTGGTGTTGTGTTTGATAATCCCATTAAGGAGGCTATCGAATCTCGTCTTGTGGCTTTTTCATTTGTATTTTCAACTTATGATAATCAAAGTGAAATTAATAAAATTAATACCTATGTAGGGGAAGGGGGTATTGCTATTTCAGATGGCTTTAAAGTGATGTTCGAGCTTGGCTCTACGCTTTACGCTTTAACCGGAGGGGCTTGGGATGGTACGATTTTACCGGTTTTGAGTGTATGGGGTTTTGGTCCTAATTCTACGTCTATTCCTTCTGTTCCGTCTGATTCGACATTATCGAAGGCCCGTAAGGTGGTGGGCTGGGATCTATGGAGCCTCCGTCCTTTTGTACGCCGCAATGGATGGTCTAGCATTACACGTGGGTTTAAGTTGTTCCGCTCCGTTCCTGGCACGATGTTAGATTTTAATTCCATCGCTAAGGGGTATGGTGTGGATGTGATTGCTCAGGAATTAGATGACCGTGGGTTTGATTCGTACTTTGTCGAAATTGGCGGTGAGGTGCGTGTAAAGGGGGTGAAGCCTAGTTTAGTGCCGTGGCGGGTGGGCTTGCAGACGCCGTTGCCCG
>JAQBTH010000030.1 GCA_027623425.1 bacterium
GCTTTCGAATCGTAAAATAGTGGGCGCCCTTATTCCAATTTTCCACAGGTAATGTCCATTGATACAAATCTGGATTATGCGTCAGAACCAGCCATTTAAATTGGGCAAACTTGTTCACGATAGATACCTGCACTGACTCTGATAGCGCCCCTAGCGTAACTTCATCACACACCATAATAGTGGCAGTTTGCGCATTAAGTTCGGTCAGATTTTGAACATTATCAATAGATACGACATCAAAACCCACACCCAGCACTTCTTTAACAGAGGCCGCTAAAATATCGCCATAGCCCAACACACATATCGTGGTTTGATTGGTTACGGCATTGGTTGCAGCATTATCTTGTATCGTTCTAGTTTCCATTAAATCTCGCCTATTCATAATTAGAAAAGCAGGTGTTTTGCCCCCGTATTATAGCAGATCCATAAAGTGATGGATATTCCAATCTGGTTGGTGGCATTTTCGAGCACAAATTTTGCGCACTATCACGTCCTTTGGGTCTTGCATTTCAAAGTACGGCGCAGGCAAACCTAATCGCTTGGCTGCAGCGCAATAATACGCTTTACGAATTAGCGTTTCACCACTGGTTACATTATAAATTTGAAACTTATCACTAGAATTGAGCAAGGACACAATAAGCTGAACCACATCGTCTTGATGCACCAATGCGATGGAATCTAAGGGCCTGGCAATTGGCACATTTGAGTTCAGAGTTCGGCTCGAATCGCGGCCCTGCCCCACTAAACCGCCAACGCGCAAGGCTACACCATTTTGTGGAAAGTGATGCTTAATATCCCGTTCAATCGCCAGCAAAACGCGTGCTCTTTCATTCTCTGGCTCAAAAACGGTGTCTTCCTCATACACACCACTACTCTTGGGATAAATAGAGGTTGAACCCGTCCAAATTAATTGGTTTACTTCGGCTTTCGCGGCATTCTCAACTATGGAAACAACTTGCTCGTGATATGCCCAAGGCGAGTCAATATCACGTTTGAATGGCAGTAAAATTACGACAGCATCACAGGATTCAAATACCACATCATCCGCGGTAGCAGTTACCTGAGCGCCCAAATCAATTAATTCTGATTGATGATTTGTATTACGCGTTGTGGCGAAGACTGTATGCCCAGAATTGAGTAGTCGCTTTGCCAAAGGAATCCCTAGCCAGCCACAACCTACAATTGCTATTGTTTGTTTTTCCATCACTATTAACAATACCCGATTATGTTATAATCACTCAATCATGATGGGTCGTATTTACTTGTTTTTTGGTGTGATTTTGCATTGCTCTGCCACAGCTGTGTATGCAGGGCAGACCCAAATCATTGTGCGTACTGAGTCTCCTATGGGGGTGGGATCCACGCAACGCATGTCGGTAAACCAAATCGGTAATGCCTCACCGCACATTAACGCTATCTCACAACAGCTTTCCCTATCTGGCGCCAAATCCATACAACGATTAAGCAAAAAAGAAGGCAGTTCCAGCGCGGTATTCAACTCACCTTCTGCCCAAAAACCCTGTGAACAAGGTGCCTTTAACAATATCTATACCGTGACTGTTGATGATGAGAAAAAAGAGAGCACACTGCAAGCGTTAGCTGAGTTACCTGGGATTTGCTATGTGGAATCTGTTCGCGAATACACGCTTTCTTTAGAACCAGATGATCTGTCATTCACCACAGGCGCCCAAGCACAATTAACCCATTTTGGCTTACCATCAGCATGGAGCTACTCGACTGGAAACAGCAACATTGTTATCGCAATTATCGATACGGGTGTAAACGTTGATCATTTGGATTTGAAAGACGTTATTTGGCAAAACCCTGGTGAAACTGGCGGCGGAAAAGAAACCAATGGCATTGATGATGACGGAAATGGATTTATAGATGATTACCAGGGGTGGGACTTTGTTACATCTGCTCAGCTCGCGGCGATCGGTGGCGTGGAGTCTACATTCGAGGATTATGACGATGCGGACAACTACCCCAATGACGGGAATGGCCATGGCACACACGTCGCAGGTATTGCCGCCGCTCATACTAACAATGGAATTGGAATTGCGGGCGTGGCGTTTAATGCGCGCATCATGCCGCTTCGCGCTGGTGGTGCACGCCAAACTCAGTTTTCTGGGGATTCTGATAGCTTCTTAACAAATACGGCTATCGCACAAGCGCTTGAATATGCGGCGTCTAACGGGGCGCATATCGTGAACATGAGCTTTGGTGGTCTTGGATTTGACGCTCTGATTGATGACGCGTTAACATTTGCGCGAAACAATAATGTTCTATTGGTGGCCTCTGCTGGAAATGGTGATGCAAATGGAAACGGTTTTTCGATTAGCCTTGACCCTAATGCTAGCACCTACATCAGCCCGGCTAGTGCAACAGGTGTTTTAGCTGTTGGTTCGATGAATCAATCTGGCACGGCGTTTTCAACCTTTAGTAATTTTGGCCCCGCATTGGACGTTTCTGGGCCGGGTGAAAGCATTTTATCTAGCTACATCGCTATTTCTGGATCTCCAAGCGCGGTATCTGCGAATACAAACATAAATGAGCTTACGCGACTGTCTGGCACATCGATGGCAAGCCCTTTTATTGCGGGTTTAGCGGCATTGGTCTGGGCGTTTGAATCAAGTGAAAGCAACACCAATATTGATGATGTGGATGCATCGGATATTAGCTTTATCATTAAAAACTCGGTAAGCAACCCCAAGTCAGGTGTTGATCCGATCGCAACATTAGGTCAAATTTCACCGTCTATTTTTGCATCAAGCAATGCCAACGCGCCTGTTGCCTTCGGACCAGAGGGGTTAACCGGCGAAATACTGGCCTACCCAAATCCATTTGATATGCGAAAATTTAGTAGCACCCGAATATCATATAATCTTACGGTCATTGCGGATGTCACCATACGTATTTATTCATTGCATAAAACATTGGTTAAGGAATTTATAATAAACGATAATGCTGCGGCCTATCATGAAGTGCCGTGGGATGGCAGAGATGAAGATGGTGACAAAGTGCCAAATGGGGTGTATTACATGGTATTTGAAGCGAAAACATCGTCTAAGAAGACAACAAAGACACATAAGATTGCCGTGTATCGGTAATGGGGATATAATGGTTGGACTAAGCCAAAGGAGGAAGTAAATGTCAGATCGCAATGGATTTTTCGAAGGGGTATTTTTTGGCGCTATTTTAGGGGCCGTTTTAGGGGTTTTATTTGCACCTCATTCTGGTGAGGAAACACGGCGCAAACTACGCGACCTTAAAGATGAGAATCAGGATTTAATTGATAACACTGTTGACCGCACTGAAACCATGATTGAAAAAACCAAGGATGCCATTGAAGATGGTTTTGAGAAACTTGGAAAGTTGATAGAGGAAAACAAAACAGACGCAAAAGCGAGCCAAAAGAAAGCAAGTTAATGACCGATATATCAATTGATGTATCGTTGTTAATTCGGTGGGGACTGTTTGTTTTAGTAGCCTTGTTTTGCTATCTAATCGTCGAAATCATTTTGATTTTTAAGGGATTTCGTCGCATGGTAGAACGCATTGAATATATGACAGACGTGAAAGAATGGTTTCGTTTTGCCAAGTGGTTCCGTCCGTCAAAGCGTCGCAACAAGGACTGATTTTTAGCATGAAAAGTGCGGATATTCGCTCTACATTTATTTCGTTTTTTGAAAACAAAGGCCATCAATATGTGCCTGGCAGCCCAATTGTGCCACAGAATGACCCTACTCTGCTTTTTATCAATGCAGGGATGAACCAATTTAAAGATGTGTTTTTGGGTACTGGCACCCGCGATTACACACGTGCTGTAAATTCTCAGTTTTGCATTCGGGTATCAGGCAAGCACAACGACTTGGAAGAAGTAGGGGTTGATACCTACCACCATACCCTATTTGAAATGCTAGGCAACTGGAGCTTTGGGGATTTTTACAAAAAGGAAGCCATTGAATGGGCGTGGGAATTACTGACAGATGTGTTTGGTATGCCCAAAGACAAGCTATATGCTAGCGTGTATGAAACTGACGACGAGGCCGACGCAATTTGGCGCACTAATACCGATGTAAACCCAGCCCATATTCTACGCTGTGGTGATAAGGATAATTTTTGGGAAATGGGTGACACTGGCCCTTGTGGCCCCTGCAGCGAATTGCATATAGATTTAGGCCCGAATGCCTGTGACAAAACCGATGTTGAGCATGTATGTGCTGTAAATGGCATCTGTGGACGGTATGTGGAACTATGGAACCTGGTATTTATTCAATACAATAGAGAACCCGATGGCAGCCTAAGTGATTTGCCTGCAAAACACGTGGACACTGGCGCTGGATTAGAACGTATTACCGCCTACCTACAAAACACCCTTTCCAATTATGAAACCGATTTATTCACGCCCATTATCGCGCATTTGGAACGTAAAACCGGCCGCACATATTCCGCTGGTTCAGATGGCATTCCATTTCGCGTAATAGCCGACCATATTCGTGCATTAGTCGTGTCTATCGCAGATAACGTACGACCTAGCAATGAAGGCCGTGGCTATGTATTAAGACGTGTATTGCGTCGCGCGTTGAAATACGGGCAGAAACTAGGGCTTACAGAGCCATTTATGTTTGAATTAGTGCCGATTGTTGGAGAAATTTATGGTGAGTTTTACGCCCATATTTCAGCGCGCGCAGACTATATTTCAAAGATGATTAAGGCCGAAGAAGAGAGTTTTCTACGTACTCTAACAAGTGGCACGCATTTGTTTGATGAGTTGGTAAACACCTTAAAAGAAAAAGGCATCACCCAGATAAACGGCGCAGATGCGTTTAAGCTATATGATACGTTTGGATTTCCGTTAGACTTAACCCAGTTAATGGCGCGTGAACATGGATTTAGCGTGTATGAATCGGGCTTTAACGCCGAGATGGACGCCCAACGGCAACGTAGTCGGCAAGTCTCTGAAGAGGCAAGCACTGACGTAGTGAGTGCAACGCTAACTCAAGGTGACGGGGATGCACCAGCAGTGAACAAGGGTGTTTATATCACGGCCCCTGGCGGCGGAGAAGCCCGCCTACCAGCAAACGATTGGGAACGGTTTTATCTGGCCTGTCACCATAGCGCCACTCATTTACTAAATGACGCCCTACGCCATGTGCTAGGCCCGCATGTGGAGCAAGCAGGCTCGTTAGTTGACGTGGATAAGCTACGCTTTGATTTCACGCATTTCGAAGCCATTACACCTGAGCAACTAAAACAAATTGATGCCTATATAAACAAGGAAATTGCCTTAAATAGCACGGTTGAAGTTTTTGAAAAGCCTCTAGAAGAGGCCAAGGCCATGGGTGCTGCCGCGATGTTTGGAGAAAAATATGACGATGTGGTGCGTGTGGTTAAAATGGGCAGTCGTTCACTTGAGCTATGTGGTGGAAACCATGTAAGCAAGACGGGTGATATTACGGTTGTAAAGATTATCTCTGAGTCCTCGGTTGCAGCAGGCACGAGACGAATTGAGGCCGTAGCAGGAGAAAAAGCAGTCGCTTATTTTCTGGATCAAATGAGTAACGCAATGCACGATAGTTTAACGAAGAAAATCGATCAAATTGGCCTATTGATTGAAAAAATGGACGCCATTTCGGAAGGTGCCTCTGAAAAAATCAGAAAAGACCTCACTGTTGTTCAGGCGCGACAAAACAGCGGCGATGTGACCGCATTACAAGATGCGCTAGTTGGATTAACAGGGATGTATAAACAGGCTGAAAAAGAGCTTCAAAAACTACAAACCCAAAACTCTGGTGCTGAACTAGAATCGCTTAAATCAGCTATTAAGACGTCTGCACTAACACATACATCAGTTATTGGCAGCGTGTTCGAAGGATACGACATACCGCGCCTTAAGACACTGGCAGATACTCTTCTGAATTACGATGCAAATTTAATTGCCATTTTAGGTTCAGATAACGGGTTCTTTGTGGTAAAAACACCAGACGCAGTTGCCGCACCGTTTAGAGCAAACGCGCTCATCACACAACTCACCGATATTGCCGGCGGCAAGGGTGGCGGCAAGCCAAGCATGGCCCAAGCTGGTGGTGCACAAGGCGATAAAGTAGGCGCGGCAATCACTCAGGTGCTAGCAGCGTTGGAATCCGCCTAGTGGGCCGTTATTTGGCCATGGATTATGGCCGTAGCCGTATTGGTGTGGCGCTATCTGACCCTTTAGGGTTAACCGCACAAGCTTACCCATTTGTAGCCAACGATGCATCCGTTAGTGCGGCTATTAAGAAACTTATTGAAGAATATGATGTTACAACGATTGTGTTAGGGCTTCCCAAAGACTTTCACGGTAATGATGGGCCTATGGCCACAGAGGTGCGGGCATTCGCAAAGTCATTCCTAGTACCATTCGGTTTGCCGATTCAATTTGTGGATGAACGCTATTCAACGCAAGCGGCGCAACGCCAACTGCATGAAATGGGTGTGAATGCGAAAGCGCAAAAGGCACTAAAAGACAGTCAATCTGCACAATATGTCTTGCAAGGGGTCTTGGATTCTATATAATAGTGTGATGGATTATCAATCAGCAGGCGTTAGTATCGATTCTGGCAACCGTGCCGTTCAGCTCATTAAAGACAAAGTACGGTCTACTTTTACCCCAAATGTATTGGGTGATTTAGGCGGATTTGCAGGCTTTTTTGAATTACCAGAAGGTTATAAGAAGCCCGTATTGGTATCGTGTACGGATGGCGTTGGCACTAAAGTAAAACTGGCCATCGACATTGATAAATACGACACGATTGGTCAAGATTTGGTAGCCATGTGCGTAAACGACATGATTTGCACGGGTGCTACCCCACTCTATTTTTTAGATTACATTGCCTGCCATAAATTAATTCCTGAACAAATGAATGAAATCATTGGCGGCATTACAGACGCGTGTAAAGCCACAGGCATGGCCTTAATTGGTGGTGAAATGGCTGAAATGAATGATGTGTATAAAGAAGGCGACTTTGATTTGGCTGGTTTTTCAGTGGGCATCGTTGAGAAAGATGAAATTATTGATGGGTCGGCTATTCGGGCAGGCCAAACAGTTTATGCGCTGCCATCCTCTGGGTTTCATTCCAACGGATACAGTTTAGTGCGTCGCGTTATTGCCGAAAAGGCCGCTCAAAGCGAGTGTGAACTGGATATAAATGAACTACTTACGCCAACCACACTCTACGTGAAGGCCATTTCAGAATTGAGACAGTCCTATTCTATTGCTGGAATTGCCAATATAACAGGTGGCGGATTAGTAGAAAATATAGAACGAATCGTGCCGAAGCACTTGGGATTAGAAATTAACCGTGAACAAGTACGTGTGTTAGATATTTTTCGTAAACTACAGCGCGTGGGTGGCATTAACGAAGAGGAAATGTGGCGCGTGTTTAATATGGGTGTGGGTATGGTGGTTATCACTGATGATGCCATTCCAGAATCAGCAGGTGTTTACCCAATTGGACGCATTAGGGAGTCCGCTTAAGTGTTGAAATTAGGCGTTCTTATAAGCGGTCGCGGCTCAAATATGGCCGCAATTGCAGATAATATCGAATCGGGCCAACTCCTGGCTAAAATTGAAGTTGTGATTAGCAACATCGAAGGCGCTGGTGGCATTGAATTAGCTAAAAACCGTGGCCTTAACACTCAAGTTATTCCACACAACGATTACCCATCACGCGATGAGTTTGAAACTGCCTTAGTATCTGCATTACAACATTATGACTTGGATTTAATTGTTCTTGCGGGTTTTATGCGCGTAATCGGGCCCAATTTACTGGCGCCATACAAAGGAAAGATTATCAACATGCACCCGTCTATTCTACCTGCGTTTAATGGCTTAAATGCTCAGAAACAGGCGTTGGAGTATGGCTGCAAAGTGGCCGGTTGTACCGTGCATTTTGTGGATGAAGAATTGGATACAGGCCCAATCATTGGCCAGGCGACGGTTCGCGTAAAAGAAACAGACACGCAAGATAGTTTAAGCGCCCGCATTTTACTTGAAGAACACCGATTATTTAGTGACGCGATACAAATGATCGCCGATGGACGCGTGAGTGTCTCTGGCCGTCGGGTTCACATTCGTAAGGAGATATAATGAAAGCATTAATTAGCGTATCAGATAAAACAGGAATCGAAACACTCGCAAAAGGGTTAGTGGAATTGGGTTACGAGATTATTTCCACTGGCGGAACGCACAAAGCAATAGAAGCCGCCGGCATTCCAGTAACAGCAATTGACGATGTGACTGGTTTTCCTGAAATGATGGATGGGCGTGTTAAAACATTGCACCCTCTTATTCACGGTGGCCTTTTAGCGCGTCGTGATGATGCGGCGCATATGGCGTCGGCTGCCGAGCATGGCATTGGTATGATTGACCTTGTTGTTGTGAATTTATACCCATTTGAAGCCACTATCGCTAAAGCGGGTGTTACCTTGGAAGATGCGATTGAAAACATTGATATTGGTGGCCCTTCTATGGTGAGAAGCGCATCAAAAAACTACCGTAGCGTGGGTGTTGTGGTAAACCCAACCAGGTATGCGGATATTTTGGCCGAAATGAAACAAAGCGGCGGCACATTAAGTGATGCCACCAGAGCAGATTTGGCAGTAGAGGCGTTTACCCATACGGCCCAATACGACACTGCAATTTCGAACTATTTACGTGGAAAATTAAATGATGCGCCTCAAGTGCCAACGTTAAGCCTTACCCATATAGACACCTTACGCTATGGGGAAAATCCACATCAAAGTGCTGAATTTTATCAATTAGGCACAACCCCAACCGGGTTGGCTGGTATTACCCAATTACATGGCAAAGAATTGTCATACAACAACATCGTTGATTTAGAGGCGGCCTGGTTAATTTCCCGTGAATTTGACACACCAGCGGCGGCTGTTATTAAGCACACCAACCCATGTGGCGCTGCGATTGCTGATAGCATTGAGTCGGCGTATCAACTCGCCCATGATGCAGACCCAGTAAGTGCATTTGGTTCTATCATTGGGTTAAACCGCCCAGTAACGCAAGCGTTAGCGCAAGACATAAGTAAAACATTTGTGGAAGCCATTATTGCACCGTCATTTGAACAAGGCGCACTTGATATTTTAATGCAAAAACAAGCTATACGCCTTATTACAATTAACCCATTCGTGCCTGAAACGTCGGCCCCAGTGTATAAATTTGTTGAGGGTGGCGTTTTACGACAGGGACAAGATGACATTGTGGTTAAAGAAGATCAGTTGAGCGTGGCAACGAAACGGCGCCCTACCCCTGAGGAAAGCAAGGACTTGCACTTTGCCTTTGCCATTTGTAAGCATGTGAAATCAAACGCCATTGTGATTGTAAAAGATGGTGTGGCTGTCGGCGTCGGTGCCGGGCAAATGAGCCGTGTGGAATCTGCTGAAATCGCTATTAAACGTGCTGGAGACCGAGTAAAAGGCGCTGTGGTAGGATCGGATGCATTCTTCCCGTTCCGCGATTCGGTGGACCTGTTAGCGGGCGCTGGTGTGCGCGCCATTATTCAACCTGGCGGGTCGAAACGTGATGACGAATCGATTGTTGCTGCGGATGAAAATGACATGGCCATGGTTATCACCGGAATTCGTCACTTTAAACATTAATGAGCAGTTAATATTTTTTCGTATTGAACGGCACCAATTTTTCCACTTTTTTGGAACGCTTTTATTGCCTGTTCACTTGCGGATTTCGACGAAAGCTCAGTACGAAACCACTGGTGTAACGGGCTATCGGCAGGCACCTTTTCCTTTGTAACAAACACTGGTTTTAATGGTGTTGCATCGTACTGATCTACGATACGTACAATAGCGTTGTCGGTGGGCGAGATTCCCTGCTTTAATTTGACCAAAACGGCACTGGTCATAGAAGGCGGTGCTGCGGTAGTCAGTGGCGCAACTTGTGACACGGTGCCTTTTTGGTACAACCCGACCGTGCTTTGATTAGAATGAGTGGTGTAAAAAATAGCATCACCGTTTGCCACACCTGCTAGTTGTCTTGTGTTTCCTTTGTCATCCACAAAACGAATTTTAATGCCCTTCTCGCGCGCGTACGCGCGAAGATGGTCTTGATCATTTAACCAAATTATACTGGGATCCGTGCCCGAATTAATTATCACCATATTGCCGCTAGGGTGCGTCTGAGCACATGATGATTCCAGGCTCATTTTTGGTGAAATTAGTACCGCCATTGTGACCCCTAAAGTGATGCATAATTTAGTCTGTTTATTACTCATTGCAATTCGTCACCCTTCTACATGATTTCAGTCTATCACAAAAGTTATCCACAACAGGTATTTAGGCCGCTAAGCAGCATTTAAATTTTGCTGTGTTTCAGCCTCATATTAAAGGGGTATAACTCTCCAGATGGGGTATTTTTTAAGGGTATCTATATATTTATGAAAAAACTACTAACACTATTTACACTCGCCACACTGCTCTTGGGATTCTCGGATCCGGTGAGTGCTGCTAGACGTCGGGCCCTTTTTGAAGCGCCGCCGCTTCCACCGAAGGTCCAAAGTACCAACCTGCCTGGTCAAACACTAGAACAATCCAAACGAAACAAGGGGTTTCTGTCTTCAGATGCTCCTAGCGTGATGCGAACAGAGCGCAGTAGACAGCGTGCGCGTACCAGGCAAATGGTATCCGAGGCTCAACGTACGCACGAGGCCGTGAAACAGGAAATTCAAGAGTTTAGCGCATCTAAAAACCGTCCGATTATCAGTACAGATCAAAACGGGAACATGAGGCAAATATTGGGCATGATTAACGGCAACCCGATTATCGCGGTCTCTTACAACGAAGGGTCCGCTGATTCTATGTCTGTAGACGAAATTAATGTGGATGGCAGCGCTGGGTTAAGCTTAATGGGTAATGGCGTAACTGTTTCGATTTGGGATGGCGGTACAGCGTTACTATCTCATCCTGTTTTTGAAGGCGGACGAGTGGTCACAGATACCGTTGAAGCAGACCCGAGATATTCAGACCACGGAACCCATGTATTAGGCACCATGATTGCCAATTCATTCACAGGTTATAACATACAAGGTATGGCGCCAAACGCGCATGCGGTATCGTACGATTGGGATAATTTTAGCACCGAAATGGGAAACCATATGGTGGCGGAAACCAGTCAAGCATCTAACCATAGCTGGGGCTACGGTAGTGGGTGGGAATCTCAGCAAAAAGGCACGTCAGGTGAATATTATAAAATATGGCTTGGTGGGAGTTCTTCCAGCGAAGATTGGAAATTTGGTGCCTATAGTATTTATTCTGAAGACCGCGATGATTTAATGCATACAAACCCCTATCACCTAATGGTGCTTTCAGCAGGTAATGACAGAAATGACGTCGGCCCTTCATCTGGAAATCACTACCATTCAACCGATGACACCGAAGTAAACCCCACCCATAGCGACGCCCATAATAATGAACAAGATATGCAATATGATACGGTTGGCACAACTGGGATTGCGAAAAATGTACTGACCGTTGCCGCCGTTGAAAAAATCCCGGGTGGTTATGATAATGTTGGAGATGTGGTAATGTCTAACTTTTCGGGTTGGGGGCCGGCCGATGATGGCCGAATAAAGCCCGATATTTCCGCACCCGGCGTTGCTATTTTTTCGGCTGGTGTTGTTGGTGAAGATACTGTAGGCATTAGCACAAAAAGCGGCACATCTATGGCGGCCCCCGGTATTACGGGGGGTATCGCATTATTACTAGAACACCATACCATCTTATGGCCAGAACCGGCGGACAAAATGCTTGCCTCTACTATTAAGGCCATTGTGCTACATAGCGCTGATGAAGCTGGAGATGATGATGGTCCTGACTATGAATTTGGTTGGGGTTTTGCCAATTTTCAGACGGCAACAGACATTATGAGTCAAAATGCGCAAAATGGTGGGAACGAACTGATTCGAGAAGTACGACTATATGATGGGAATACCTACACCTATAATGTGGTTGGTTCGCCAAATGCAACCCTAAAAGCCACTATTGTTTGGACCGATAAGCCGGGCACTCTTTCCCACGCTATTGATAGTACAACGCCTGACTTAGTAAATGATTTGGATTTACGCATCGAAAAAGTAAGTGACGCGACGACGTATACGCCTTGGGTATTGGATAAAGATAATCCTGAAGCCGCTGCCACAATGGGCGACAATACGATAGATAACGTGGAACAAGTGGTAATAGACAATGCTGAACTGGCTACTTATCGCATTACCATTACACACAAAGGTACTCTGAGCAGCCCTAGTAGCTATCAAGATGTGTCATTGGTCGTTACCGGTATCGTTGGTGACACAGACTTAGATGGTGATGGCGTACCAAATGAAAAAGACGATTATCCCACAGATAACACTAAGGTTGTGGATGTGCCATCGGTGTTAGATCCTTCTGGTAAATTGGCCATGTGGTTAACTGCTTCTGGGGATGCAATGACCGTATCTGGCAACGGTGTTACGGCCTGGTATGACTGGAGTGGCAATCAACGTCATGCAACGAATAGCTCTGCTACTGAGCAACCTGGATTTGTGAGTAGCGCACTCAATGCGTTAGGTGCTGTTGATTTTGATGGTGCCAATGACTTCATGTTGCTTGCAACACCTGATGCTATGGGCATGCTTAATTCAGATTATGAAGTGATCATGGTTATTCGTACATCTTCGAATGCGACTCAATTTGTAATGGCTGGGGATTCTATCAATGGGGAATTGGAATTAAGTTTAAATGGCGATTCTGGCATGCAGTTTTCGCCTGTATCTGGCGTTGATATCCAGCGCGGTTCTGACAGCCAATATGACGATAATAATGGGCATTTAATTGGTATTCGCAGTTCGGGTAGTTCCACACATACCTATATAGATGGTGAAGGGGTGACTGGGAATACATCCCATTCTGCCGCCTCAACTAATGACCGTTTACGGCTTGGGCAACGCGAGGATGGAGTTAATGAGTATGACGGACAAATTTCCGAAGTACTTTTCTTCAATGCGGATTTGACGAACCTTGAACGCTTAGCTGTGTATCAATATTTAGATCAAAAATATTCTCTACCGTTTTACTATACTCCTACTCCTTCTCTAGACATAGACCTGGCAGATATTACGACGACAAATGCCACACCTACTATTTCAGGAATCGCTATTGGGGGTGCCACTTTAAAGATCTACGAAGATGGCTCTGAAATCTATTCAACCGTTGTGGGCACCACTGAAAACATAACAAATAAAATTCCATTTTCTGTCGTGCCTTCCGAATTACCAGAAGGTACTCATGAAATCTCTGCTCGCACATTGTACGATGGCGAATTTAGCCTCTTTTCGAATACATTTAATATTACAATTGATACCACCACACCGAACGCGCCGGTAATTGTTTCACCGTATGATGGAGAGGCAACATCAAACCAGCAACCAACCATTAATGGTACTTCAGAGGAAGATTCGATTGTATCGCTTTATAAAGATGAGACCTTCGTCGCCACCGCTACCGCGACAAGTGGTGTATGGGCATATAAATACGGAACTAATCTGGGAGACGGTGCCCATGTGTTCACTGCCATAGCAACTGACGGCGCTGATTTAAGTTCGGCCACAAGCTCCGCTGTTACGTTAACTATAGACACTATTGCACCTACGACCCCAAACATTACTGCACCGGAGGATCTTATTTCGACCAGCGATGTGCGATTACCGATCGTGGGAACGGCGGACGCGAATACCCTCGTACATATTTATGATGGCGCCGCGTTTGTGGCCACTCAAAGTGTAAATGGTAGCGGTGATTGGACCTTTGTGCCGGGATCAGATTGGAGCGATGCCTCTCATAACGTGGTGGCATTAGGCGCGGATAGCGCCGGTAATCTGACCGGTTCTTCGAACATGCGCGAGTTCTTGATCGATAGCACGCCACCAACGGCGCCTGTTATTACATCATTACCCGCCTCTACGGTAACGCAAAACCAGCTACCAACCATTGGAGGCACGGCATTTCCAGATAGCTTAGTGACTATTTTTGAGTCTGATGCCTTTTGGGCCACAACAGACGCAACTGCCGGTGGGTTATTTAGTTTCACCGCAACATCGAACTTGGCCGAAGGTACGTATACATTCTTAGCGCGTACCGAAGATGAGCTAGGCAATATGAGCGCCTCTAGCTCTGCCATTACATATGAGGTGGATATCAGCTCGCCAAATGCGCCTGTGATTGTTACCCCATTTGATACGGAAACCACCAATAATGCACGCCCTGTCATTACGGGTACTGGTGAACCGGAAGGCCTATTACAGCTGTACCGAGATTCTGCATTTTGGGCAAGTACTGACGTTTCAGTGGGCGGCACATGGAGCTTTACTCCAACATCTGACTTGTCGGATGCGACTTATGTTATTAGTGCCAATGTGACCGATTTAGCTGATAACGTAAGTACGTCGAGCGCTTCGATCACATTTACTGTGGATAGTAATCCGCCAGCTACACCAGCTATAACGGCTCCTATAACGGGCATCTCAACTAGCAATGTGCGACCCAACTTTTCTGGCACCTCGGATGCCCAAACCGTCTTGCACCTATATAATGATGGGCAATTGGTTGGCACCTCGGATTTAGGTGGTGGCTCAGTTTGGAATTATCTACCACTATCAGATATCAGTGACGGTACCCATGATTTTACTGCCGTCGCGTTTGATGAAGGTGGAAACCCGAGTGGCACAAGTAATGTGGTCACGATTACTTTTGATAGTACTCCGCCAGGTGCGCCAGTATTTATTAACCCAGTTCATAATGATGCCACCAGAGAATTACGACCAACAGTGAATGGTACAGCAGAAGCCAATAGTTTAGTGGCGATCTATATCGACAATGATTTCTGGTCCACAGCCGATGCGAATGGGCTTGGAAACTGGTCAATTACGCCCACATCCGATTTTGCAGAAGGCGTGTATTCATTCAAAGGAACAGCTACAGATGTATTGGGAAATGTGAGTGCTACAAGCGCCGCTGTTGTATTAAGCATCGATTTAACAGCACCAACTAAACCCACAATAAATATTCCGGAAAATGATAGCGTAACGGGCAATGCTACACCGTTTATCATTGGCGAAGCCGAACCTAATAGTACGGTAAAATTATACCGTGATAGCACGCTAATTCGTACAGTAAGTGCAGATGGAGACGGCGCCTTTATTGCGACTCCAAACTCGGCGTTTTCCGAAGGACTGGTAACAGTGAGTATCACTGCCATCGATTTGGCTGGTAACGTGAGTGTGACTTCTGATCCTGTCACATTTGAAATTGATCTCACTCCACCAGCAGCGCCGGTTATTGTTATACCGGTGCAAGACCATGCTACAAACAATACAACGCCTACCATTTCAGGTACTGCTGAGGCCAGTTCGAATATCATTATTCTTCAGGGATTAACAGAAATTGCCAGCGCCGTAACCGATGGGTCTGGGAATTGGGCGACATTACCAGATGCGGCATTTACCGACGGCGATTATAGCGTGGTGGCAAAAGCAACAGACTTGGGTGGTAACCAAAGTATTTCATCTACTGTTAGAGACTTTACTATCGATACGGCATCGCCCAACATGCCTGTGTTTGTGACACCAACGGACAATACGCCTATTAATGATGCCACACCTCTTATTTCAGGTACTGCGGAGGCGGATAGTGTAATCAGTTTATATCGCGAAGCGGTGTTCCAGGCCACTATGAATGCAAATGGCTCTGGCAACTGGAATTTCACACCCACAAGCGACCTTACTGAAACCACCCACAACTACACCGCAATTTCCACAGATGCAGCAGGAAACATTAGCCTTACATCCAGTGTGCACCGGGTTGTGATTGACGTAACATCACCCAACATTCCAGTTATTGCGCTGCCCACATCGGATTCCTATGTGAATACCGCTCGCCCTGTTATATCGGGTACGGCAGACACCAATACATCAATTAATGTGTATGTGGATGCTGTGTTACATGGATCAACGTCTGTCACCGCTGGCACCTTTAGTTATACGCCTGGATCTGACATTGCTGACGGAGCACATGAAATAACTGTTCAAGCACAAGATATAGCTGGGAATTTCAGTTTATTATCTGATGTGACCACTGTGAATGTGGACACCGTGGCCCCTGATGCACCCGTTATTACTTCACCCAATGCGGATGGCGATTTTAATACTAATACGCCGTTAATTGTGGGTACAGCTCCTGCCTCGCATAACGTCTACATTTATGAAGCTGGGGTTACCATTGCCGCGGTTGTATCTAGTAGCGATGGGTCATGGTCATACACCAAAGCACCGGCATGGACGGATGGCGATCATACCATAGTGGCAAAAAGCCGAGATAGTGCGTTAAACTTCTCTGTTAACTCGAATAGCGTCACACTGACCATAGATACTGTTGCGCCAGCTAAACCATTTATCACTGCCCCTGATGATGGCACAGTTACAAACAATCAATTCCCAATTTTAGTGGGTACTGCTGAGGCGCTTTCTACCATTAATATCTATTTAGATGATGTACAAGTGGGCCTTTCAAGTGCCAATGGCAGCGGAAACTGGACTTACACACCAACAGGATCCATTGTGGAGGGTATTCATGACATCTATATCACGGCCTCTGATCTCGTCGGCAATGTGAGTACAAGTAGTGATTCTATTGAAATTACGATTGATATTACCCAGCCTCTAGCGCCAATCATTATTCTGCCTGAAGATGGATCACGAATAAACGACCAAACCCCCACTGTTTCGGGTACTGGTGAAAGTTTTGCCCTGATTAGTGTGCATATCAATAGCGTTTTTGTTGGTACCACAAATGCCGATGCCGTTGGTGACTGGGTCTATATTCATGGTACCCCATTAACGGAAGCCGCTTATGCTGTTAAAGCACGGCAAACTGACTTGGCTGGAAATACTGGTCCGTTCTCTGGTGAGAACACATTTAATGTGGATTTAACGGCACCTGCCGCCCCTGCGATTAATGTGGTTCACCACAATACGAAAGTCGCCGATTCTACCCCTGCTATTTCGGGTACGGGTGTCGCGAACGCGGTGATTAACTTATACGCAAATAGCCTGCTCGTTGCTACTGGAGACATTAATGGTGTTGGAACATGGAGTGTATCACCGACTAACCCACTAACCGATGCGACTCACAACTTTACTGCTCGTACTGTTGAGGAATCTGGAAATATTAGTGTGACCTCGAATGCCGTAAGTGTGAATGTGGACACCACTCCACCGAACGCGCCTGTTATTGTACGGCCTATAAATGGGTCTGGAACAAATGACCAAACCCCCACTGTTTCGGGTACAGCTGAAGCATACAGCAGTGTTGATATTGAAATGGATAGTGTGATTATTTCCTCTGTGACTGCCGATGAAAATGGTGATTGGTCACTTGTACCAACAGACGATATGGCTGAAGCGGTTCACCAGGTACGGGCTCGCGCCACAGACACTCTTGGAAATACGGGCAGTTATAGTTCTATCATCTCATTTACAATCGACACAAACGTGCCATCGGCGCCTGTGGTTACCACACCGAATTCGGGCCTACATACGCAAGATACAACACCTACCTTTATTGGAACCTCCTCTGCCAACAACTTCATCGCCATCTATATTGATAGCGTTAAAATCACTACTGTAAATGCAAATGGTAGTGGTGACTGGAGCTACACACCGAGTGTTGGATTAGCAGAAGACACCTATATTTTCCATGCGACAGCGACAAACGTTGCCCTTCTAACAGGTTCCGCATCCACACCATTAACATTCACAGTGGATACAACTGCGCCATCTCAACCCACGATCACCTCGCCAATTAGTGGTGCGGCAACAGCGAATTTGACGCCGCATATGTATGGTACCGCAGAAGCAAACACCACGATCAATATCTATTCCACAGACACGCTTGTGGCTCAAACATCTGTGAATGGTTCAGGTAATTGGAGCTATACATTTGGGTCGCCACTTTCTGAAGGCACATATAGCCTTCGGGTTAAAAACCTGGATAGAGCTGGAAACCTGTCGGTGTTCTCTACCACGCATACATTGAGTGTGGATCAATCTGGCCCCGGTGTGATTACAAATATGAATGCAACTCCTGGAACGGGGCAAATCACCCTAACCTGGACAAACCCCGTTACGGACTACAACCGAACGCTAATTTTAAGACGCACCGACACATTCTCTTCAAGCACGACAGATGGAACAGAAGTATTCTTTGCCACTGGTACAAGCACCACTGATTTAAGTTTAGTGAGTGAAACGGAATATTTCTATGCCTTCTTTGCGGAAGATAATGCGGGTAACTTCTCAGCCATTGCCACGCTAAGTGCGTTCCCGACCGATACATCTGGCCCTGCTACCCCGTCCGCATTCGGTGTGGTGCGAGGCGATTCATCGGCAACGCTATCCTGGACAAATCCATCGAACACCGATTTCCATAGTGTACAGATACGACGCAGTGAAACGGACTCTATCGATGAGGTAACGGATGGCACCTTGGTCTATTCGGGTACGGCTGAGGAAGTTACTGACACGAGCTTAACCAATGGCATCACCTACTTCTATGGTATTTTTGCCAGAGACACACAAGGAAACTGGACAGGCCCGGCGTCTACAAGTGTGATACCAGCAGACGTATTAGCACCCAACACGCCACAAAACTTCCAGGCTGCTGCTGGTAACTTTGTGGTGAATTTAAGTTGGCAAAACCCAGATGCGGCTGATTTCCATAGTGTTGAAATCCGACGCAGTACAATATCTGCGCCGACCCGTTCCGATGGCGTTGTGGTCTTTACTGGCACAGCTACCAGCTATTCCGATACAGAAGTCGCCGGTGGCCGCACCTATTACTATTCAATCTTTTCGCGCGATGAAGTGCCAAACTGGTCGGCCGGCACCTCACAAACAGCGATTCCGAACTCGATTACTGCAGAGAATTTTAGTGTAAACGGAAAGCTAATTATTACAGGGGCTCAAACAACCAGACAACCCGTATTTACATTTAACCTAACGTATCCGGCAAGCTACACGGCCAGCACTGGCACTATCAATGTGTTTATTATGGATGCCCAAACTGATTTATCAGTGTATGAACATCAAATAGTAGGCGCGTTACCTGACACCATATCATTTACTCCTTCCATCGCCTTACCTCAAAATAAGGAATTCTATGTGTTGGTTACGATTGATGACAATGTGGGAAATCTATCTGAATTTTCATCATCTAGCTTCCATACGCCAAGCTCAACGTTGTCTGTTGGAAATGTGGTGATGGGGCCAAACCCATGGAAGAGTGGGAACCTGATATTCCAATATGAATTGACGAAAGAAGCGGACGTGTCGGTTGTGGTGTACACCTTGGCCGGTGAACGCATATGGAGCAAATCGATTGATGCGGGGCAGCCAGGTGCCACGGCGGAGCTAAACCAAGAACTAACGTGGGATGGCGCGAATAGCTTTGGTGAACAAATCGCCAATGGCGTTTATATCGCCTACATGATTATTGATGACGGATCGACCAAGGTTAAGAAGAAATTCAAGATAGCGGTACTCAGGTAGAACAAGGAGAATTATGATGACATACATATATAAAACCATCTCTAACTCTCTAAACTCCACATTAAAATGTGGTGTTAAAGCGCTATTAGTCGCGGCTCTACTCCTTAGTATTAGCACCACTCTTCACGCACAGGGCGCGGCCAATGCGGCTCCGTTCTTGGATATTAGTTATGGTGCCCGCGCTGCAGGCATGGGACAAGCGTTTACATCGGTTGCCAATGATGGTGATGCTATTTATTTCAACCCTGCTGGAATGGAATACCAAGAAAAGAACCTGGTGCAGTTCATGAACTTCCAATTTCTAGAAACCAATTATATGGGATTGCAATATATTGTACCGGCATCTTGGGGTACATTTGGATTGGGTTATTCATCCGCTGAATTAGGTGGCATTGAAGAATCCACCTTAAATGAGGATTCAGGACGATTGGAATTAACTGGCGATAGTTTTGGTTATGCAGGACGGGCCATCTATCTGTCTGCAAGTTCGACCTTCTTTGATCGATTAATGGTAGGCGGAAACTTTAAAATTGTGTCTGAAACCTTGCACAGCAATTCTGCAAGTGGATTTGGCCTGGACTTGGGTTTAATTTATAAAATGGGCGCTAGCTGGACAGGTATCACGGATGAAATTGATCTTGGGTTAGCACTTCGAAATATCATGCCGCCATCACTAAAATGGGATACTGAAGGGTCAGCTGAAGCCACCGTACCAACCGTAATGGCCTTAGGAATTAGCAGCAAATTTTTGGATGAACGGTTACTCGCAAGCTTGGATATTCAAAATAAAACAGGCCGCGATATGTCACTACACTTAGGATTTGAATATTGGATTGTTGAGAGCCTGGCGCTGCGATTTGGGTACGGGTCTGCACAACTAAACTTGGGTGCTGGCCTTCAATTTGATCGCTTTCACTTGGATTATTCTATTACAATGCCCCGTGCTGAAGATGAGGAATTTATTGAAAATATAAATCGCATTTCATTGGGCTTTAATTTTGACCCACCGAATTGGTCCGCTGCTCTAGGCAAAAAACGCCGACCTGCAACTAAAAAAGTAGTGCCAATCATAGAACCAGAACCCGCACAAGAAGTTGTACCGCAAGCACCTCCGGAACCAGACTCAGTGGATTGGGAACGCTTACCTTTATACGAGGACTATTAAGATGCGCAACCGAATTACCATCATTGCTTTATGCTTAGTATGTGTGTGTTCCACACATGCAATGGCATTTATTATGGATGGTGATTTTGTACGCACGCAAATAGCTGATACGGATGGTACATTGGGAAATGGGAAGGCAAACCCAGGTTTACGCCATGACCCAGATGGAACAGGCTCATTTCCCACAGAGGATTATTTAACCCCAGGAACTGCGCGTGAAGGATTTACCATTTCGCATAGAATTACTCCTTCTGGCGGCGCATTTTCTCATTACAATTTAAACGATTATTTGAAGCAGATATCACATATTTCTTTTGATAATAGAAGTGGGGATATTTTTGACCATGACCACCGTTGGAGTGGGCAAATTGCGGGTAGATATCGCATTGATCAACAAGCCTATTTCAACGATGATGATGAATTTATCATGTTTGTAATGAAATTTACTGCCATCAGTGCATTATACGATGTTAGATATGCGCGGTACATTGACCCGGACCCAGATAGACATGGAGGCGGTGGCCATAATACAAAAAATACAAGAGGAAATGTGGCTGCCAGCCTTCCAGATGCAGATATCGTAAGTGCGGAAGGTGCTAAAACGGGACTTACTGTTGGACTATACTCTCAAAGCGCAATGCCACATAACAC
>JAQBTH010000031.1 GCA_027623425.1 bacterium
CAATCACCACGCTATCCGAACTCAAGGGTCGCGTCTATCGCTCACTTAATAACTGGCTTTTCTTTGACACATTTCATGGTGTCACGGATTCAAAATTAGAAGACACCGCACGGATTATAGAAAGGCATAATCTAAAATTTTTATATGGTTATACGGCCGCAATTTTAAATCTTGCTCGATTCCTAAATAAAGGTAATCATCAGTTACACGTTCAATCTATTTTTACCACAACAGAAGTCCTGCCGTTAGAGTGGCGAGACGAAATCGAACGCGCATTTCAATGCAAAGTATTTGATTTTGCTCAAGTTTGTGACGGTGGGTTTGCAATGTTTCAATGTTCACATGGATGTACCCATATATCAGAAGATTTATGTTATGTGCTACCCCCAAAAAGCGAGAATCCTATGCAAGAAGTGATCGTAACTGGGCTACATAACAGGGCGATGCCATTTATAAATTATACCAACGGTGATCTGTATGAAGTTTCTCAGGGTAAGCATGAACACTGCTCTATACCATTTAAAACAATTAGACGTTTAGTTGGTCGTGTGTTTGAATACTTTCCTCTGCCAAATGGAGAAAAAATACATGGGGCATATTTTGGAGACACTTTCCGTGAGTTCTCTTTTGTTCAAAATTATCAAATCATTCAAGTGGATTTGGGGCATTTAGTTATCCTTCTTGTTCCTAATGATTCAAGTAATGAAAAAGATAAGTTTTTGGAGTCCCTTTGCAAAATACGAGCGCGATATCCAGACACTCATATTGAATTAAGATTAACTAATGAACTCTATAAGTCTAAGTCGGGAAAAACACTACCTTATATCCCACTAGAACGTTATAAGCAACTCTCATTTCAACTAGATAATTGGCTAAAGAGAGAATTTAAGAGTTAGATGATCAATCGTCAAGTAACTGGCGCCAATTGATGCTCTGGTAACAATAATTCATGAGTATTAATAGGATTCCAATAAAAACACCTGCGAAAGCGCCTGTAACAGCTAAAAATATGATATTTGGCTTACTCGGTGATTTGGGGGTAATCGGATAATCTAATACTTCGAAGATTTTGGAATTATTATTAATTTGTAATCTATTGTTTAATTTTGTTAACTCTTCAATTGTAGACGTTAGAACAATAGCAATAAAGTCTGCATTTTCATGAGTAAACCCCATGTAATCTCCACGCATACCATCATTCTTCAACTCTAAATTAGAAAAGTTAATATAGTCTTTGGTTTTGCCAATTTTAATAACCATAGAATCGCTGTCTAAATAAGGCCTCCAATCCTTCGACTCAATCTTACTCATCACATTTAACACTATATTTTCTTTAAATGTTCTGGAGTTATGTAAAATCGCCATATACGACGAAGTCCCTGTTGCCTTTGATCCTGAAATCATTTCAAAATAACTACTAGAAAATGGAGATGATCCTTTAAAATTACTTAATTCATTTTGAGATACGATGAAACTTGTGTAACTAGAGTATTGTTTAGGTAATATAAACCCAACCATAATACCAAGTATTAATCCTACTCCAAGACAAAACGCAATCACCCTCCAACGTTTTATGAAGTATTTTAAAACATTAATTAAATCTATCTCTTCATTTTCAATTAACTCTGTCACTCTTTATAACCTCTCTACCAAGGTTATTGTCGTAACTGCATTTGTTAGGATACTTGTGATATTTGTGAAGAACTGAAGCCAGTTGACAGAAATCTTAACTTCTTCTGGCACATAAATAATATCTCCTGGATTAACGGAGTGCCCATTTGAGGCCACTTCGCCATTGGGTTTGAAAATGTAAACACGCCCTTTGTCCGCATATGGAGTAAATCCACCCACTCTACGAATATAATCATTTGCATCTAATCCCTTCTCAAAAATGATTGAGTTCGAGTTTTGCACGCCACCGATTAGTGTAATCGCCTGAGGAACTGTCGGTATGATTAACTTATCCCCGTTCTCAACTATGATGTTCTTCGGGTTATCTACACTTAACGAATTTTGACTTTCTAAGTCCAGAACAATCCGCCCTCGATTGTCACCCATTCTACTTTCCAACATTCGAAGTGCTTCTCGCCTTGAGGCCAACACAACCTGATACGCCGTCTGAGAATCTTGGCCCAATCCACTTAAATGCGACTGATCATAAACAAACCGTTTCTTTTCGTCTTCTAATACTTTGTTTTGGCCGATTGTTTCATTAAGACGCGCTGACTCTCTGGTTAAAATTGCACCATGGAGGAAGGCATTGTTAGTATACCCACCTGCTCTTGAGATGATGTCACTTAATGATTCACCATCTCTTGCCATGTACTTACCAGGAAACTTTACTTCTCCCTCTAACTCGATATAGCGTTCTTCTAATGATTGAGAATCAACTCTGACAAAAATATTATCTCCATCATGCAACAAGATGTCGGATTCAGTGTGCGGATTCTCAAGTAAATCATGAAGGTCCAATGTAATTAAGATTGGTTGATGGCCCTCCATTTTACGCTCAACCTCTAGCAATCGGGTATTTGCAAATCGTTTTAGCTGCGCTAAAAACACTAAGTCTGATGCGTACATATTCTTCAACAATTTATATTCGCCTGGTTGCTTGACTGCGCCATGAACTTGAACAATGGGATCTCCATAAATCTGAGATTTACTTTTAATTGTTACAATATCCCATTCACTTAATGGTGTATTCAATCCTGCGTCATTAGAAATATCGACTGAGACAACTTCTCGTTGATCATCAGTAAAATGCCGAAACAACTCAATTCTCTTTAAATATGCGCCTTTTTTAAGACCTTCCGCTGTATCAATCAAATCCTTAATCGTCATTCCAGATTGATATGCATAACGTCCTGGACGCTCAACAAACCCTTTAATGACAACAAAATTATGAACGCGTTCTAAAATTGGGTACACCAATATTGAATCACCATCTTGTACTTTTATTGACTGTAAGGCCTCTATCCCAGACTTATCCCCAGTAGACACATCCACAACAGTTCGTTTTGTTCCCGCTATAATGCGATCAAGCTGAACCTTGTGCCGAACGGCGGTTACACCCACCCCGCCTGAGAATTCCAGCACATCATTTATGGATTCACCCTGTTTGATCTCATAAATTGCAGGACGCTTCACTTCTCCATCAACCTTTACCACTTTTCCAATTGGCTCCACAAAAACCGTGTCGCCAGCTTGAAGACGCACTTCTTGATTGGCCGATCCTCGTAAAAGATAATCGTACAGATCAAATCTTGAAATTCGCTTACCTTTTCTAATAATATTTATGTTTCGTAAAGAGCCTACTTTTGTAGGGCCATTAGAGGCATAAAGAGCATGCAAGATGGAGGCATTGGCTGGCAGATCAAAATTACCAGGGGAGACAACATCACCCAAAACAAAAATATTCATTGAGCGCATCGTAACTAAATTGACCGACAATTCAAAGTTAACAAACTTTTTGGCCAAGCTGCTGCGTATAATGGATTGCGCTTCAGACAAGGTTTTTCCCGCCAGGTAAATGGAACCTATAACCGGTATTAGAAACGTGCCATCCTTCTTAATTTCTTCTGTAACACTAGATTCTAAGCTACCCCAAAAAGTAGCCGCCAATTTATCTCCAGGCCCAAGAATGTAGGTTGGATCCATGGTGAACTGCTCAAGACTTAGCCGTAATGAACGTCGTTGGAAAATATCGTAGCCAAATTGAGTGAGCTCTTCAGGTTCATCTTCAAGCACTTCAGGTATAATTGAAACACCATCCTCATCCACGTTCAATGACGAAATAAATGGGTCAAAACTCAGTGGGCTTTTTTCAACTTTGAATATACGTTCGATTAACCCTAGCTTCTGCGGTTTCTTCAACAGAGGCTTGCCATCACTCTCAGATTTTTTATTCTTGTTGTCACCTTGGTCTTCAAGTTCTGACTCGGCTTCGGCCTGATTTTGAGTTGCTTCAGGATTTTTAAAATTGAACATTGAGCTTTCAGATGATTGAGCTGGAGGCTTGCTGGCAGTCCCTTGAGATGAATTGTTCAGCAGCGCTTCTAACTGGGACTGAATAAGAGAGGCGGATTGCGCATTTAGGGTCGTGCTATTTAGTAAAACAACCCCAATTAAAACCCACTTAATAACATTTCTCATTCGTGTCGTTTCCAATCTGAAATAAAGTTCGAAATAGCCCTAGTCCCCACCAAAAAATATTCGGTTATTGTATCACAAGGGAAATAAATTTGATACACTGAATTACATGAAAAAAATACGACTTTCCAAATGTGCGATGGGGCCACAAGAGAGCCAAAATATCACTGCCGTTTTAGGTCGCGAATTTTTGGGGATGGGTGACACTGTACGGGAGTTTGAAGAGGCGCTATCTCAGTATTTAAATGGGCGGTCGGTTGCGGTTCTCAACTCTGGAACGGCGGCATTGCACCTGGCGTTACAAGGTTGCGGCATTGGCTCAGGAGACGAGGTTTTAGTTCCCTCTCTTACCTATGTTGCCAGCTTTCAGGCCATATCAGCGTCTGGCGCAACTCCTGTGGCATGTGAAGTAAATAGTGACACTGGCTTAATTGACCTTGGGCATGCCGCTATGCGTCTTAGTGAAAAAACAAAAGCAATCATGCCAGTTCATTATGCGGGCAATCCTGGCAACCTTTCAGAATTATATGACTTTGCCAACGCCCATCATTTACGGGTAATTGAAGATGCCGCGCACGCATTTGGTGGTACATATAAAGGAAAGAAAATTGGGGCTATGGGTGATATTGTGTGTTTTAGTTTTGATGGCATCAAAAATATTACCTCGGGCGAAGGCGGCTGCGTGGTGACTGAGGATGAAACGGTACTGCAATGCATAAAAGATGCACGATTACTCGGCGTAGAACGGGACACTGAAAAACGCTATTCAGGCGCTCGAAGCTGGGAATTTGATGTATCGGCACAAGGATACCGCTATCATATGAGTAATTTATTTGCGGCAATCGGTCTGGTACAACTAACGCGACTTGATTCTGAATTTGCGCCACGGCGTCAGAAAATAGCAACACAGTATGTTGATGGCCTTGCTGCTGTATCTGGTCTTCGGCTATTTCCCCATGATTATTCCGAGATTGTGCCCCACATATTCCCTATACGAGTAATGGGCAATCAAAGAGATGCGTTACGCACTTTTTTAATAGACTCGAATGTAGAGGTAGGAATTCATTATCAACCGAACCATCGCTTAAGCTACTTTAAAGACGATCGTCCATTTCCTAATACCGATGCGCTTTATAGTGAATTATTAACGTTACCCCTGCATGTTGATCTCTCTGATGACGAGCAGAACACGGTGATTTCGCTTATCCATTCTTTTTTCTCCCATGTCTAAATCATGCGATGTGTTAATAGTTGGCGGTGGCGTTATTGGTCTTTGCCTAGCAAAGGAGTGGCATAATCGCCATCCCAAGGCCTCGATTATTGTTATTGAAAAAGAGCCTGATGTCGCCGCCCATTCAAGTGGCCGAAATAGTGGTGTGCTGCATGCCGGGTTCTACTACACTGCGGACTCGCTAAAGGCCGCGTTTACACGGGAGGGAAATTTGGCCTGGCACCGGTTTTGCGAGCAGCATCATATACCCATAAATCGGTGTGGAAAGCTTGTTATTGCTACCAATGAGGATGACTATCAAGGATTAGATGAGCTTAAACGCCGCGGCGATCGCAATGGTATTCCGTTGGAATGGATTAATGAAAAAGATGCCGCTGAGATTGATCCCAATGCGCGGGTGATTGATCGCGCACTATGGAGCCCTAGCACCAGTACCGTAGACCCGGTGGCCATTATGCACCATTTAAAACAACAGTTGATTGAATCCGGAGTTAATCTCGTGTTTAACACACGCTTTATTTGCTCAAAAAAGAACTGTGTGCGCACGACCAATGGCACATATGACGCAGGGTTGGTAATCAATGCGGCGGGTTTGTACGCCGACAAAGTGGCGCGCTCATTTGGGTTTTGCGCCCACCACACCTTGCTACCGTTTAAAGGGTTATACATTAAAACCGCGGCGCCAATTCCTGGCATTCGAACAAACATCTACCCCGTTCCAAATCTTAAGAACCCGTTCCTTGGCGTGCATTTCACCTTAACCAGTGATGGCATTGCTAAGATTGGACCGACGGCCATTCCCGCGTTTTGGCGCGAGAACTATGGTGGACTAAACCGATTTAAACTAAATGAACTGTTGGAGGTTGTGGGATGGGAAGCCGCTTTGTTTGCTTCAAACGCGTTTAACTTTCGATCTTTAGCGTTAGAAGAAATAAAAAAATATAATACCCACTATTTGATTGGTTTGGCTGCTAAAATGGTACATAAGTTGGATAGGCGCGCATTTTCGATTACAAGCAAACCGGGTATTCGCGCTCAACTGTTGGATAAACGTACAAAGGAATTGGTTCAAGATTTTGTCGTACAAGGCGATTCAAACTCAGTTCATGTGCTTAATGCCGTCAGTCCAGCCTTCACATGTGCGTTGCCATTTACCGCCTGGATTGTGGATCAGATTGAAGCAGGCAGTATCGCGAGTTGATTTTATTGGCCCATTTTCTTAGAATCAGGACAGGAGTTATTTCATGGAAATCATTATTTTAGCGGGCGGCTTGGGAACAAGACTTGCCGAAGAAACACAAATCAAGCCCAAACCTATGGTTGAAATTGGGTCGCATCCAATTATGTGGCACATCATGTCTCACTATGAGCGATTTGGGTTTAACAACTTTACCATTGCACTGGGCTATAAGGGCCACTTAATAAAGGAATACTTTATCAATTACGCGCTATTTAATAGCGATCTATCCGTCGACCTATCAACAGGAAAGGTCACTACCACTGGTGGCGAAACGAAAGACTGGACGATCAATTTGGTAAATACGGGAGAAAACACGCTAACAGGTGGTCGTCTACATCGCTTAAAAGACCATATTAAAGGGGATACATTTATGCTGACCTATGGGGATGGCGTCGCAAATGTGGATTTAAAGGCCTTACTAGACTTCCACAACTCCCATGGGAAAATTGCTACGGTTACCGCTGTCAGACCGAGCGCCCGATTTGGTGGCATGCAGTTTGATGGTGCGAAAGTGACTGAATTTAAAGAAAAGCCTCAAACTGGAGAAGGTTGGATTAATGGTGGATTCTTTGTGTTTAATAAAGAGATCTTTGATTATTTAGACGGCGATGCCACCATTCTGGAACGCAAACCACTGGAAACCTTGGTCGCTAAGGGTGAATTAATGGCCTTTCATCACCACGGTTTTTGGCAATGCATGGATACGTTACGCGATAAGCAATTACTTGAAGAATTATACGTACCCGGCAAATCGCCGTGGGAAGTGGTGTGAGTGTGTTTCAGAACCATTACAAAAACAAAGTTGTATTCGTAACAGGCCATACCGGGTTTAAAGGTGCTTGGCTTACGCAATGGTTGCTTGAATTGGGTGCCAAAGTCGTGGGCTTTTCGGTGGATATACCCACTACCCCAAGTTTATTTGAAGCGCTAGATTTAGAGTCTCAAATCACTCATATCGTTGGCGACGTGCGGCATTTATCCGCTGTAAAATCGGCTCTAAATGATACAAAACCAGACATGCTATTTCATTTAGCCGCGCAACCGTTGGTTAAACTGTCTTATGATGACCCAGTGGCTACTTTTGAAACCAATGTGCTTGGCATGTTAAACGTTTTAGAGGCCGGCAGAACTTGCGAGAGCCTGAAACAAATGGTGCTTATTACCAGTGACAAATGTTATCAGAATGTGGAATGGGAATGGGGATACAGGGAAACAGATGCGCTGGGTGGAGATGACCCGTACAGTGGATCAAAAGGGGCCGCTGAATTGGTAGCAAGAAGCTATATGGCGTCGTACTACAAAAATGATTCGGCGCCACGGGTTGCCATTACCCGAGCAGGAAATGTTATCGGAGGCGGAGACTGGGCAAAAGATCGCATCATTCCCGATTCTGTTCGCGCCTGGAGCCAAGGCGAAACTGTCAAAATTCGATCGCCAAAAGCCACTCGCCCCTGGCAACACGTCCTTGAACCGTTAAGTGGGTATCTGCATCTTGGCGCATGCTTGGCGACTCAACCAGAGTGCCACGGGGAACCGTTCAATTTTGGTCCGAATTCCCAAGTGAACGAATCGGTTGAAGTGCTGCTAGATGCATTTGGCGCGCATTGGGATAAAGCGCAATGGGCATTAGAAGGAACCCCACCTGTTGCCCACGAAAATACGTTGCTTAAACTGTGCTGTGATAAGGCACTGCATTATCTAGAATGGCAGGCCGTTTGGGGATTTTCAGACACCATTAAAACCACCGCACAGTGGTATGGCAATTACTATACAAACCCAGATGCGACCCCTTCTTTGACCAAGGCGCAAATTCAACATTATGTGGAATCGGCTACTCAAAAAGGCATTACGTGGACAGCATAAGCATACATGGACTACGGTTTATACCGAAAAAGCGCATAGGCGATGCCCGTGGAAACGTATTGCATATGATCAAAGCGGAAGATGGGTATCTTGATTCGGTACACGAGTTATATTTATCAACCACATTGCCAGGATGCGTAAAAGCCTGGAAACGGCACCAACGCATGGTACAACATCAGTGCGTGGCGACGGGCGAAATGGAGTACGTGTTCTATGACGATCGTCCTGAATCGCCAACGCAAGGTCAGATCAATCGTTTTGTTGCGGGACCAGATGTGAACCATGGCTTACTGATCATTCCGCCTATGGTATGGTACGGGTTTCGTTGTGTGTCTGATCAAAATTCTGTGATCGTGAATGCCGTAAGCATCACCCATGATCCGGATGAAGTGGACCGATTGGAAAGCGATGCCGAGCAGATTCCATTTCGTTGGGCGACATAATGCCTCCAAAAGTTTCAATTATCATGAATTGTTTAAACAGCTCTGCTTATTTAAAAGAGGCGCTAGATAGCATCGCTGCTCAAACCTATTCGAATTGGGAAGTGATTTTCTGGGATAATTGTTCCACTGATACTAGCGTTTCTATTGCAATGGAGTATGGTGAAAAAGTTAAAGTCATTCGAGAACTCGATACTACGATTCCATTAGGCGACGCGCGAAATTATGCGCTAAAACATGCCACTGGTGAGTATATTGCATTTCTGGATTGTGATGACTTATGGGAACCTACCCATTTGGAAATCCACGTCACTTATTTGGAAGCGCACCACGATGTGGGGTTTAGCTACTCAAACTTCGCTGTGTTTTATGATTCTGATAAACCTCATCAGATACAATTTAAAGAAAAACAACCTAGTGGTGATATATTTACCTATTCGTTACTGCATTATCCAATTGGCATTCTCACTGTTGTATTCAGAAAAACACTGTTAGATGAATTGGATCACTGGTTCGACCCAAAACTAAATTTAGTAGAGGATTATGATCTATTCTTGCGAATGGTTAAAGTTACTAAAGCGAAATATCACCATGATGTGACGGCACGCTATCGCAAACATGACCAGAATACGACACGCCAAAATATCGAACGGTTTCCTAGAGAAATGTTGTATACACTCAATAAATTTAAAACGACTATGCACCTAACTGCGAAAGAACGCCGGATTTTAGAGGAAGAAAGACGATTTCAACGGTTTAGAGGCTATTATCACCACTACTACAAAGAAAAGAAACCATTTCATTTCTTTATCGCCATACTATATAACCGCGCATTCCCTGTCGGCCGAATCATACGCACACTTGTTCGACGTTTAGTTAAGTAGTGTTTTATAAATCTTAGAAAAAACTTTTTCTGAAATAGGTAGTTGCTCTACTGAAAGTGCTCGCGCTAATTCAACTTGCCCTTGTGGCAACTGTGCCTCTATTTGCAAACGTAAATCATCGTGCATACGCGACAACAGAAATGCGAGTACTTGAGGCCGTTGTTGTTGTAATTCTTCTGCTACTTTTACCACATCAAATACAGGCTCCGGCGCAGATGCTTCTGGCATAGGTTCTGGCTCAGGAATTGGCAACTCGTTTTGCTCTATCTCCAAGTCATCTGAGAATAAATCCACCTCTTCAGCGTCTGTATCATTCGGTACAGGCATGCTTAAATCGTCTATGAAATCAGATTGTTTAGTCGGCACCACAACATTTGTAATTCCAGGTTGAATCCGTTCCATATGCGTAAATGCCTCATGAATGATGGCTTGAATGACATCGGGGTCTGTTGGTATTGCAGAATCTAGGCGCTCTTGAAGCACTGTCTGGTACGATTTTGGTAATCCACTCACAATTGGTTTTGCGGTCTGATCTCCAACTAATGCAAGCACTGTCGATGCTTTTTCTTTTCCACTAAACTCCAACGGAAAGTTCCTCCTCTTCCTCTACAAATGCATTTTCATCTAATTCAGCCTCAACAGGCAATGTATCATCGGCCGGTTCAAAACTTGTCTCTAGTGAAAAGATAGGCTCTTCTTCCGGTTCGGGAACATCAGGATCATTGTCTAACCATTCTGCAACCACTTGACGCAACACGTCTGGGTTCTCTTTTGCAATATAGGATAGTTTGTTTATGGCTGCGTCAACACTACCCTCTTCGTCCACACCATCTACCATCTCATCAAAGGCTGTCTCTGGAATATCAAGAGTTTCTTCACGCTGTTTAATTGGTGCGTCCTCTTGCTCTTTAAAGAGCCCCATGGCGTTCGCTAACGACATAAATACTGAGCGGAACATGCGAAACACAAGAAACAGAATACCCAGGGTGGTATATCCTAAAGCAGGAATAGGCCAATACTTCGCATAATTAGCATAATCAATCGTCTTACCCGGCGCTTTTGGTTTGGCCACAGGCTCTTCCTTTTTTTGAGACATAAAATCGGCACGGCTCATGTGAATCGTATCTCGCCCTCTTACATACCCAATTGCGCCTGCGACAGCCGCATGCACCTGTTTTGTAATATAGGCATCTAGTTGAATATCTTTGCGTCTATTATCCACCACGACTGAAGTTGTTATGCGTTTAATATCAGGTTCACCCGTTTCACGAATACTATTCAAGTCTATGGTAACGGCCACTTTATAACTGTCTTTAGGAAGTACACCAACCAGCTGTTCAAATGCGCGTTTTTCGAGCATTAGTTCATACTTTGTTTTAACATTAAACCAGCCAACTAACTCATCCATTGAAGGCGGAATGGCTTGCCCAGTTTTGCCAAGTTGAGTCATCATACCTGTCTGTGAGTGCTTAATGCGATCCATACGCTGGCGTTCAGCCATGCGCTCCAAAACACCCACATGCAACACATTTCCATGAGTGTCTACAACGGAAATATTTTGGGGTTGTAGGTTTTCTACCGAATTGGATACAATCTGCATCATTGCGAACACAATCTCATCTGTAATAACCGCACCAGGCGCTTGTCGAATTAATATTGATGCCGTTACAGGAGGTTGCGTAACAGCAAATAGACGCTGTTCAGGCATGACAACTTCGACCTGTGCATTATCGATGGCGTTAAACTCCATGATGGCTTTTTCCATTTCGCCGGAAATGGCGCGAACCAAGCGAATGCGCTTATCGAATTCAGTTACACCTAAATTAGATGCATCATCAAACAGTTCATACCCTTTAACCGGATTCGTGGGTAACCCTTTAATCGCAAGCAGGTTCTTCGCCTCTTCTGTTCTGGTCTCTTCAATCTCAAGGTCGTATTGCTTACCGTTTTGCACTACATTAAAGGCAATACTGTTATAGCTTAACTCCCGCAACACACTGGCCAGCTGCGACCCGTCTAATTGACGGTATAATGTTTCATATTTAATTTTTCTCTTTTTTCTGGCTTTTTGCTTTGTTTTTTTCTCAAACATTTTGGCATCAGCATTACTGATACTAGTACCGGTCTGCTCTTTTGGTCCGGAACCTGTGCTAAAAAACACGACCCCGGCTACAACAAGGAAAACGCCTAGCACAATGCCGCCGATAATTAGCAGCCTACGACGATTGCTAAAAAAGCCCTCACGGTAATCATCATCAAAATTAGCATCTTCATCTAAATCAAGATCTTCATTGTCAATATCATCGTCATCTTCAGCGGTAACGTCGTTATCGTTCAATTCTTCTAATTCGTCTTCTAAATTATCTATTTCTGCCATGATTTACCCAATCTATACTGCGATTTGTTGAATTTCTTTAAAGGTTTGCACTGCGCTCTGCATAATTGTCGTGATCATACTCATCGCTAGGTTTAATTTTGCGGTTTCGATAATAACATCGTCCTCGCTTACTGTACCAGCCACAAAGCCTTCTATCAGATCATTTACGCGATACTCTTGCACGCTAATTTCATTTAGAGCACTGACTGCCGCATCTAAAAATAGCTGCAGTGGTACACGGTTTAGCGTTTGATTCTGAGCATTCAATGCATTTTGCACTACGCCATTATTAGGCGCCACGGCCTGAGCCATATAAACGCCCTCAGGTGCCATTATCCCTAAGGCATCGTCGATGCTGTTATTTCCCATAGGCCCTTTTAGGCGTTTCTTTTTATCGATCTGAACTTGGTTTGAGGTTGCCGCTCCGTAGGCTGCGGCGACAGCCTCTGTCAGCACATCGTTAAAATGCACAGTTTGCACCATGTTTTTAGCGGACTCCATCACTTTGCTTTGGTCAGCAACCTTACCTTCTTGATCCATTTTCCCCGCTTTTGATGCGGTATCACTTTGATTCGAAAAGGTAACGGGATGGTTCAATCTAACATTCATTATTTTAATAACTCCAATGTGTTTTGAAACATCTGTCTAGAGGATTTAAATACTGTTGTATTGGCCTCATATAATAGGTTGGTATACGAGAGATTAACCATTTCATCGTTAAGCTCAAAATTGGGCAATCCAAGGTACCCGTCCTTATCAGAATACACATGGCTGGGGTCATACACTCGGCCGAAGGCTTTTTGACTTTCTGCAACACCTGCAACTCGCACCCCATCCTTGTCTGGGACGACCATTACCAATTTTTTACGATAGGGCTCTCCGCGGTCTGTCATGTGTGTTGATACGTTCGCAATATTCTCAGCAATAATGCGAAGCCGGTACTTTTGCACCAGCATACCGTTACCTGAAAACGTCATGGCATCGTTATACCCTTGAGCCACAACTGGGATTGGGGCCAGAATCATGAGCAACAGTATCAATTGCAGCGCGCGCATGATCATACTAACCACCTTTACCGAGCGTCACAATACGTTTCGTAATTTGCATTTTCGTGCTCAATAAACGCACATAAGCACTATGCCGAAGACGCACGGTTGTCGCTTTAACCATTTCATCGTCGATGTTTACTTCTTTTAGCATTGAGTCATCACCATACAGATGGATAGCATGCGCAATCTCATCGGGAAAACGTATTGGCTGGAACCCGGGTGAGGATGCATTAGAAATGTTGTATGCAATGGCGGCTTTACGTTGATTCATATTATCAACTCCTTGTATTAACCGTTCCTCGGCATTGCTATACAGAATATTGTCTAGACGACCTTGAGCGAGGCAAGGTGATGCCAAAAGTGTAAACATTGCGAACAGTGTAAGAAACGCGTAAATAGGACGCATACAAACCTCCTATTATCTAAACTACCCTATTTTCCCAAATTTTTCAACCCAAAGTAAGCTTATCAGAGCTCATTCTTCATACTGACGGAATACTCTGCGCCTTAATTTTTCTAAGGCCTTAGAATGCAATCGGCACACTTTACTGCGGCTTAGCTTTAAAATATCTGCTATTTCCTTTTGATTTCGTTCCTCTTTATAGAAGAGTTTAATCAGAGTTTGCTCGAGCGGTTCAAGCTCTGTAGTTGCGTTCCAAATAACAGAAGAGTCATCTCTTACTTCATATGTCTCTTCAATATTTGTACTTGAATCCTCCACGCGTTCGGCCATGGAACTCACGCTCATGTCATCCAAGGAAAGCAAATACACAATCGCGGAATTTGAAAGTAAATCGCTCACCTTCTTCTTAGATTCATCTACTGTGCCACCGGATTCAGTTTCAATACTACCTTCTACTACCTCAGCAATGCGTTCCTGAATTTTTTCTTGAAAATTCTTATATGCACTTTGGGACCGTTGAGACCATTCTTTACGAATATTGTCTAAAATTTCTCCCCTGACTCTAAAATTTGCGTATGTTCTGAATTGCGTGCCTTTATCCTTATCAAAATTTCTATTGGCTTTCACCAAGCCCTCTACGCCCCAGCTCAGCAAATCCTCATATTCAACTCCAGGCGGCATCTTTCCACCGGCTGCGATAGTAGACGCAACGGCTTCTACAACAGCGTAATGTTCTGACACTACTCGTTGTACTTGTTCCCTTTCCTCGGCCTCTTGTGATTTGCCATGCTTGGCATCTAAGCTTTGAAAATGAGAGATATTAATCTCTTTACCCTTGTTTTTTCTCAGCGTCTTCCCTCAAAATAATGTTCCAACCCAAATACGTCATCCTTGGCCATTTGTTGCGCCATTTCATACAGCATCATCTCCTGATAAAAGCCGTATCCTGAGGCCATACCAACAGATTCCTCTTCACCGTAAAACGACTGTGCCTTAAAGGCTTCATCAAGAAACATCTTCTTAATAAACATTGCCTGAAAAGTTTTAATAACCGCTTTATCGTCGTTAGGGTCCGGGTTATAACCTGGTAGCGATTGCATTAATGTACCAGCATCAACATATTCGGCATAATTATCGGCCATAACAGGAGTGGCTGATATCATTATCATTCCCCCCACTATTATTCCAATTACTAATCTTACCATTAAATAACCTCGATATCTGCTACCAATGCTCCTGATTCCTTTAATGCCTGTAATATCGATATCATATCTTTAGAGGAGACCCCAATCTCATTCAAGGCTTCTACTAAACTTGATAGTGTTGGTAGTGGTTCAAGCTTTACGATCTTACTAGAAAACTCCTGCACCTGAATGCCCGCATCTGATTCTGGAACTTGAATCGCCACTTCACTCATTCCCGCTTCTGGACCTTCTATTTGAACGGAAACGCTGCCGTGGGTTATTGCGACTGGGAATAGCCTTACCTTCTCTCCGATAACCACAGTGCCGCTTCTTGCATTGATTACCACCTTCGCCGAGCTGTCTGGAACGACCTTTACAGCCTCCACAAGGGCAATGGCATCAACGTAGGTTGATTGCTGCACTGATTTTAAAGGTACTTTAACGGTGCTCGCATCGATTGCGCGGGTACCTTCAAACCCTTCATCAACCAATGAGGCTGCCATTCTGGACGCAGTAATAAAATTCGGCTTCTTTAAGACGAGTGTAATATTTTTAAAATCAGTTCTGGATATTGGCACTTCAACTTCTAAAATGGCGCCCCCAGGAATTCTACCTACCGTGGTTTGGTTTTTAAGAAAACTGCCTTTTGCTGATCGTCCAGAAATCCCCCCAACAATTACGCTACCTTGCGCGACTGCATAGGTTTTAAAATCCGGTCCTTGTAATGGGGTAAGCAACAAGGTTCCGCCAGAAAGACTACTTGCATCGCCTAAAGACGATACGTTTACATCCAAGCGTTGACCACTTTTTGTGTATGGTGGCAACGTACCTGTCACCATTACTGAAGCCACGTTTCGTGAATTGAACCGATCGCCTGGATCTGGCATACCCATTTTTTTCAACAAGTTTTTTAATGCATCCTTAGTAAAGGCGGTATTTCGAGAGTCCCCTGTGTTTCTTAATCCAACCACCAAACCGAACCCAAACAGCTGGTTATCGCGGGCTTCAAGAACAGAGGCAATATCCTTTACACGAACGGAAGGCCCGATCGATTTGGTCGGGACGACTGGGACCTCCGCTATCTGAGCGGTAACTGTCGTTGACGTCAAAATAATAAGCAAGAATAGAAGTGTAAATTTTTTCATTTAGAATACCCAGTTGAAGAGCCGTGTCATTATACCAGGCGTTTGCTTCGCCCCAACAACTCCTTCACCTTTCACTGAAATTTGTGCATGTGCAATTTTATGGCTAGGTATATCATTCTTAGCGGACACATCGTCGGGCCGAATGATGCCGGACAAACGAATAATCTCAGTTTCATCGTTTACGTTCACGCTGTGCTCTCCCACAATAACAAGATTACCGTTCTCTAAAATTTCAGTCACGATAGCTGACATCACAGCGTTGACCTGGCTTTTTCGCGTGGTTGTACCACTTCCACGATACGAATCGCCTCCACCAATGCGGTAGTTCTGCAACTTCCGGGTAGACTCATTCCCATCGGTATCCAGTGAATATTGGTCCCAATAATCATAAAAATCAGCATTCAGATTAGACTGCTTGTTTGTGTTGGTCCCCGCCTCTTGTATCGCGGTTGATTGCCCTCTAATAATAATTGTTATTACATCACCCACATAAAATTTGCGGGCGCTGTTATAAAGCGTCGGGGAGTCTTTAGACCACAACGAATTTGCGTGAACTGGACTTATCGCTACCATTACAATTAAGGCTAGTTTAATTAATTTCAACATTTCCAGTTCCTACTACCTCTCCACTTAATATACGTCTAGTTGCGTCTACTCGCACTTGAATTTGATCTCCTAATTCGCCATTTTCAAGCGCAACGGCTTTTAATTCAACTAATACATTTTTGTTTTTATTTTTCACTGTCACTACATCATGCTTTCGAATAACAGGCACAGGCTTGAGCATCCATTTTAGAACCATCGCACCGCTTTTAATATCAAAAGCAGCTTCTTTTCCTAAGATTTTATCTTCGTCTGTGACAATGCTATTTGGTATATTATATAACTCAAGCAACTCAGTGTTCAAATCTTCTTTTTTAAATATCTCTCCTGGGCTCAAAGATCGTGACGTTTTAATGAAGTTTGCTTTCGCATTTACTCGCGCAAACAGAGAATAGTGCCCAATATATTCGCCTTCTTTATTGTGAAATGTGATCCGTAGAACTATTTTTCCCAAAAGTGGGCCGCGTTCAGAAATCCCAACCTTGAATGCCTCAGCATCATCCGGCATCACTTTTCCTACCCGATCAAGATTAATGACACTGTACATAATATTTTCATCTTCAACGTAGGGGTATTTTTTTATTAGCCCCTGGCGTACCTCTTGCTCAACTCTCATGCCAATGTTTTCCGTGGTAACGGGCGCATAAAACGTGTCCGCGTCCGCAAATACAGATGTAGAAACACAGAAGAAAAACAGTGAACTAAGTAGATAGCGTAACGGCTTAGTTGCCAACCACACCCATACCCGCTTTAAGCATCGCCTCACCGGCACCCATGGCTTTACCAAGAAGTTCTAGTCCTTTCTGGGTCATTACCATTTCCATCATCTCACGGATAATATCCACATTAGACGATTCTTTGGCGAACTGCACGACTTCGCCAACAGCACCACGACCCGGTGTATCTATCATCGGCTCACCCGAATCGGCGGATGGTTCATACATATTTCGCCCAATAGAAACCAGCCCACCAGGATTAGGGAAACGCGCAACCAGTATCTGGCCGATCTCCCTGGGTATATTGTCTTGGTCAATATTTGCAAAGACCCGACCTTCTAAGTCAATCGTAATATTCTGTGTGTCGGGAGGAATCAGAATTGGTGGCTCAATCGCATATCCATTAGGATTCATCACACGGCCCTGTGCGTCTTTGATTAAGTTGCCTGAACGACCATATTGAATGCGACCGTCTGGCGTTCTGAATTGAAAAAACCCGTGCCCCTGAATGGCTAGATCAAGCTCGTTATTTGTAACTTGGATACTGCCTTGAGAAAAGTCGCGGGTAATTGCCTCAATCTGCACACCCGTACCAAGCTCAATACCCCTCTTTTTCTTAGAGTATGGGTTTACAACTTCATCCTCTGCGTAAAGCGCCTCGGCTTGCTGCAGCACCACGGGGAACAAGGTCGCCAATTCGACGCGCGTTTGCTTGTAACCTGTTGTCTGGGCATTCGCAATATTATTGGTGATGTTAAACATCATTTTCTGGTACGCTCCGAAACCGGTTCTTGAAATATTAAACTGTTGAAACATTTGTTACCTCCTATTGTGGGTTGGCTTGCTGAATAGCCGCCGTCATACTTTTTAAATACGTTTTAACGGATTTTACTTGCGCCTCATGGCCGTTCTTCCATTCAGGTACAAGACCAATATATCCTTTCGTGACAGATGAGTCCTCTACATATCCTTGCCTTATAGTATATTTCGGTTCAACGAACTTAATTCCTGAGTCGTGATCTTCTTTTGTCATGTGAAATATGCTCTGATTGTATGATTTAAGGTCGAATCGACTCTTCACTGCCACAATCTTTATTACATCGATAAAATCACCGCGATGCTCAATAACACCTTGTTCGCTAATCGAAATATCCTCACTTGGAAGGTAGATAGGACCACTTTCACCCATAATCGGGAAGGGGTACGCAAACATTACCAGCCTATTGTTTTCATCTAATCGCATACGCCCATCTCGCGTATATGCCGGCCAGCCGCCAGGCAACATGACAACAAAGAAACCCGTTCCATCAATCTTACAATCTAATAAATTGTTTGTCTGCCTAGGGTAACCCGCGCCAATACGATAAAACAAGGTTCTTTCCATGCGCTTGGCATCATTATCATAATAATACCCCACCCCAGACTCTACCGTGCCAGGTATATTTTGTGCCGTGCTGTATATGATGTAGGATTTCATCGCATCCATAAACGCGCCCATTGATTCCGTATGCAATCGTAACATTGGGTTAACCAAGGTATCGTACTGCTCGTGGGAATAAGTGTTGTGTTCAGCGGCGCTAACACTGGTAGTTAGGAATAGACACAATACCCCGATAGTAAATTTTATCCGCATATAGTAATTATATCGATAAAAATAAAATTTTCCAAACTTTAATAATATTGCCTGGATCTGGGCATTGCAGAATGGCCCTTGATAAACGTCCAATTTTTAGCCTTTAACGCGAGCAAATTTCTGACGGATTTTAGATCTTTTTCTAGCCATTTTATCCAATTGATAAACAAAGGCCAGAACCTCAGCAACAACGGCGTATAACTCCGGTGGGACTTCACTGTCTAAATCCAATTTACTAAGTAAGGCTGCTAGGGACTCATCTTCATACATTGGAATATTGTTTTCCTCTGCTAGCTTCAAAATTTCCTCAGCAATAACGCCTTTGCCAGTCGCAATGATTCTTGGCGCGCCACCCTTTTTAGCGTCATATTTAACCGCAATAGCCTGCAGCTTCCTCCGGTCCTTTACATCAAGATCAAGAATGCTTTTTTTAAGCTTCTTTTTTATCTCTGCTTTTTTCTTTTGAATATTTTTCTTTGACATTACTTACTCTTATACTTGCATATGAACACGGGTATAGTCATCTAAATTAAGCCGTTGTAGCAATTGATTTTTTACGTCGTGCTTTTTACGCTGAACCTGAAAGCCAGCGGCCTCCTTGCCTATTGTCTCTGTCATATCCCTTAATTCTTTTTGAAAGGAATTTATTAATTTTGAAGTAGATTCTTTCTCGGCAAAAAATGTGTACCAAATTTTCTTATCCATTACCACCATATTAATACTAACTTCACCTAAGTCTGGTGTGTCTAACCTAATGACAATCTTGGTCTTGCTTGGGTTTATATCTGCTCCTCTTTTGAGGGGGTCCTTTTTAATAAGGATATCAACGTTGGCACTAGATGGGTCTTCACCTAAAATATTGGGTATTTGCCAATAGGCAAATTCTTCAAGCACTTTAATTGATTGTTTTTCTGAACTTTTGGATAATATTGCTTGAGATGAAAAATTACCAAGAAGGCCATTTATATCTTTCTTGAACCTCGCCAAAATCATTCTCGTATTTTCGTCTATTTTTCCAGCCAATTTGCCTTCCAGACCGCCAAGAAGCTGGTGCAATGAATAGAGATCCTTTGTTAATCCACCGCGACGGAATTCTGCTAAATCTAATTTATCGCCTTTGGCACGTTTCAGTAATTTCTTAAATTCTTCGTCTAATTCACCTAAAATAGATGCCAAACCGCCCATGATCGATGGGTTCATACCAAGCGTTTGGCTCAATTCATTTTGAAACCGCGCAATAGACTGACTAAATTTATTAATCGTTTCAGCCGTTTTACCTTGATTACTCAGAAACGGATATAAAAAATCTACCGATTTTTCAGCATCGCCCAAACCTCTTGCCAATGATAATACCGCCGATTCGAGGGCATTTTTATCGGTACGTCCTCGCGTTAGTTTGTGCAGTTTTTCAAAATTTTCAGATGACAGTTCAACTGCATGTTGAAGCATAAACATGGCAAGGCTTTTATTTAATGGTGTGTTTGGCACATTTTGCTGCACCATTAATTGGTTTAAATCTTTTATTGAGACTGGCCACGTTTTTTGCTGTGGTATTCCGGCCGCTTGAGATGCGCCTTCTGCCGCAGAAGCGGATTGAGATGCGTTTGCTGCCTGAGCACCCGGTGATTGATCTGGTCCCCGCACACTGCTTGAAGCTGAATCCGGCGCCGGAAATTCGGGCCCCTGTGGCTTAGGCTTACCAACTGGCCAAGAGGCGTTGGATTGATTACTAAAACCAAGTTGCGACTGCGGATTAATATTCACCATGATTTCACCACCTCATTTATCTCTCTGAAGAAAGCTCAACTGCTTTCCTTAATATATTGTTCTTTTATCGTTAATAAATGCATCAAATTTTAATGTTTTATTTATTATAGCAGCGCGTTACCTTAATAGGGGCATTAAATAGTAATCCACTACGATTAGAATAAACCAACCCGGTAAATAAATTATTGATGCGAAAAATAATTTTCTAGCAGATTTAATAGTGCTATCCATTGCCATCTTAATGGCATACCACGCCATCATCACGTTCAAACAACAAATTCCGATGAGGTAAACTGGGCCCATCAACCCAATAAAATAGGTAAAAAGAGACGCCACAACCATCATCACCGTATAGATCAACGTTTGCCGTGATGTACGCGCGTAGCCAACTTCAATGACGGGCAGCATTTTTAAGCCGCCTCGCCCATAATCTTCTTCATACATGATGGCCAGCGCATAAAAATGTGGATGCTGCCATGCAAAAAGCACTATAAATAGTGGCCAAGCGATCGGATGAATTGTGCCCGTAGCGGCGCTCCAACCGCCCAACAATGGAAGCGCCCCAGGAATAGCGCCTACTAGCGTATTTAACCATGTTCGCTTTTTAAGGGGGGTATATACCATGACATAAAGCAACACGGTTAACGCCGACAAAAACGCCGT
>JAQBTH010000032.1 GCA_027623425.1 bacterium
ATAACGTGTGTATCCAAACGTAATTTTTTGCAAGTCATCGTCCGTCAAATCATCCCCCGCATCAATAGCAGCCTCAGTCTCATCCGAGCCCTCCGCCTCACTATTATCCAGCTCTATTTGAGGTATAAATTGCACCCCAAAATTCCAGGCCGTGTTTGAGTTAGCATGCAACAATCGTTCGTATTCCGCTGAAAGACCAAGGCCCGCACCAATTTTAATATTTTGCCGCTCATACACTGCAAAAGCAGGCGCGCTCACACCAATAAATACTAACGCCAAACCAATCGCAAAAAATTGCTTACTTGTCATCATACCGTCTCCTAAATATTTTCGTAGTTTACTATAGCATCATTATACACAGTCGCGTTAGAATTATTCAATGAGTATAAACGAATTAATCAGTGAAGCCGAAACATTTGAAGTCAGCGACAGACCCGATAGGGCAATCGAGCTATACCGATCCGCACTAAGCCTGGCCGAAAGCACCAGAGAGTGGACTACTGTCGCAGACATTAATGAACGACTGGCATCCTTATTAAGGGAATTGGGCCGATTCCGACTGGCTATTGGCCATTATCACGCCGCCATTGCAGCCTATGAAAAAGCCTCTCCCAACGCAAAAACCGCAGAAATGGCTGGGGTTTTATTTGCCATCGGCACGTTATTAATCAACCGAAAACGAGAAAAAGGCGCTGAAAGTTATTTGATCAAAGCCCTAGAAATTGCCTATGACACATTAGGTGCCAAACATGCTCATACTAAACTCATTGAAGACAAATTAAACCAAGCCCAAAATAGCGATCACACTTAAAAACTAGGCGTCTGGTTTCTTCTCAGGCGTCACGTCATCCAACCAAAACGTCGGCATTTTTCCTTTTCCTTTAATATCAATTTCACCACGCGCGGTCATTAAATAGCGCGGATTTTTCAGTAATAATTGACGCGTCGCTTCTGAAAGTTGTATTTTACCCGGCTCACCGCTCGATTCCATTCGAGAAGCCAAATTCACCGTGTCACCCCATAAATCATAGACGAACTTCTTCAACCCAATCACACCCGCAACAACAGGCCCAGAATGCAGCCCAATGCGTATGTCGATTTTTTCTCCTGTTGCCGCCACAAATGACTCGGTTGTATTGCGCATATCGATGGCCATTTGAGCCACTATTTCAGCATGATCATCACGAAAATCAGGCACACCAGCCACCGCCATATACGCATCCCCAATCGTTTTAATCTTCTCGATCCCATAAAACTCACAAAGAAGGTCAAACTCCGTAAATAGCTGATTCAATAAGTTAACCAAATCCTGAGCGCTCAATCGTGCAGACAAAGCCGTAAAACCCACAATATCTGAAAAAATAACCGTGGCCTCTGGAAAGGTATCCGCTATTGTTTTCTCATTGGATTTCAAGCGTTCTGCAATGGTTTCTGGCAAAATATTTCGCAGCAACTGATCTGACTTTAATTTTTCATGCTCCAATTCTTGCGTACGCTTATGCACCCGTTCCTCCAACGTTCGGGAATAGTCTTGCAATTGCGTTTGTTGCACAAATAATTTACTTACCATGGCATTAAAGTCGGTTGCCAAATCCCCAATTTCATCATGGGCATCCACCTGTACTGGCCTAGAAAAGTCACCCCGAGATACCCGCCTAGTACCCAAAACAAGCGCCTTAATTGGCCTTACTATCAAATGGGAAAACCAATACCCCAAAATAGCCGCCAAGATTAATACACCTATAGTAAGTAACAAGCTCATTTGGCTGTTAGCGGATATGGCCATTTCAATTGATTGAGTGGACACCGCAACCAAGGCGTACCCCACAACTTCACCAACCATTTCAGGCATCGCACCGTGGAAAAACAACAAATCTTCCTCATCTTGGCGCACATCATCTTTGCTCAAAATCGGATGCAATACCATCAATACAGGCTTACCTAACGGTGTTTCATCAAAAAACTTAGAGTAATAACTGGTTTTGGTTGGGCGAAAATAATGCTGAGAAATCAATCGACTGACATCTCGTAAATCCACAACATCCTGCTTACGAAGGCCTAAGATTTTAAATTTAGGGTCGACCACCGCACTTAAAAACACATTTCCTTCTTGCTGGGTTTGCTCTAACATCGCACCAAGCAATACTTTATCGCCACTTTTAACGGCTATTTCTGCGTTAATCGCTAAGTTAGTTGCCAAAGAAACAGATTTAATTTCCAGTGTCTCGCGATACAATTGCGCCTGCCTTAAAATGAAAAATCGTGTCAATACAAGAGATGTAAATGAAATTAATATGACAACCGCCACAAAAATTTTAACCCCTAGTGGAATACGCTTTAATCCGATCATTCGCGCATCTCCTTCGCCCCATCAATGGACTCTTGGGTAAGCCGGAATCGAAACTGCCTAAGTACAGAACTGTTAATGGTATAAGTCACTTCCGTCGGAGAAGACACTCTAGGAATGCCCACCATATCTGGCTTGGCTAATACAGACTCTATCAAACCAAGAGACGCGTTTGCTTCTATATCCAAATTTGCATCCACACTAATAAGTGCGCCTAAGTCTAAGTACGATGGTGATAACGCTAAATACGGAACACGATAGCGACTTAAGAATAAAATTAAATATCGCATATCGTTTGCATTGTAGATACGCGCTTTAGGCGCAGACATCACAATATCCACACGTCGGGTAAACAAAGCATTAAGCACGTCTTGCAGTTCGCCCCGTTTTCCCACAATTTCCACAAAAAGCTCTAACCCCAAGGTCTTGGCCAACAACGCATACTCTCGCCGCATTGCAACTGTATCGTTTGTAGGCCCTTCTAATATGCCCACCCGTGACATTTGAGGAAACAATTGCTTCAACACATTTAAGCGTAGTGCAGCAGAAATTTCTAAAGTACGCCCCGCCATTAAACGGCGAGAATCCAGCTGATCCACATCCAAAACCATGCCGTACACAAGTGGAATCGAAGTGGGTAAACCACGAATCATGGCTTGAGTGGATTTCGAACCGATGCTGTACACCAAATCCGGATTCGCATCCACCACTTTTTGTAGCGCATCAGACTCATCTGAAGGGTCTAAATTTACAACCACGACAGTATGATTGGGCTTTAAAAGCGCCTCAACGGCAAGGGCATGGTCGTTAAATTCAGAGACATCGTCTTTCGTAACAATCGCAATAGTATCTGCTAAAACAGCAGAATTCAGGCACAAAATAGCGCCCACTATAAAACTAAAGATAATGCCCTTCCTATCCATGATACCGATCCTATTTTGAATTTTGGATTTCACTACTTAGAATATCGATCAATTTGCTTAAAGTCCTGAGTTCGGGTTAAGGTTAATTTCATGACAAACACTGCATTAGCAATAAGTGAACAATTCATATCCCTCCAAGGCGAAGGCCCATACACTGGCGTATCTGCCATTTTTTTAAGGTTAAAAGGGTGCAATTTATTATGCGGTGGACAAGGTACGATCGAAAGCAAAAAACCCGAAGGGCGCGCCACGTGGCGATGCGACACCATAGAAGTATGGCGTGAAGGAACCACGGTTTCTATATCATCACTTTGCGACGAGTGGCACAAAAAGGGATGGATTGACGCGCTTAAAAAAGGAACACATTTGGTCATCACAGGTGGCGAACCGCTGCTTCAAATCAATGGCATTTTGAATCTATTAGAAACACTAGAAAATACGTACAGAGTAATGCCCTTTGTGGAATTTGAAACAAATGGAACCCTATCGCCCACTCCATTATTGATACGACCGAATTGCCACTTTAATGTAAGCCCGAAACTAAGTTCCAGCGGAGTGAATAAAACCGATCGATTGAACGAAGACGTACTACGCGACTTTTGTGAGTGTGAGCGCGTGTGTTTTAAATTTGTGGTGTGCCAAATATCAGATTGCGACGAGATCGAAGCTGAATTTTTTCCAATTTTAAACCGCCATAAATCACACCTATTTTTAATGCCTGGTGCCGACAATCGCGACGCACTAGTTAAATTGCTACCTAAAGTCGCGACATGGAGTCAAAAATGGGGCGTCAAATTATCCACGCGATTGCACATTCACGCATGGAATCAAAAAACCGGCGTTTGATGCTTCCTCACCACTCTGCTATACTTTCTGGGATTTAAATATTACCGAAAAAAAGGACAAAAGCACGAAGATGAGTATCTATGAAGAGAGCATAAAAAAGCACGAAGAACTGGGTGGAAAACTGTCTATTGAATCTAAAATGGACATCAAAAGCACCTATGATTTATCACTAGCATACAGCCCTGGTGTTGCCGGAGTATGTGAAGAAATCGCAAAACACCCAGAGCGTGTTTACGACTTAACGATTAAAAAGAATACTGTGGCCATCGTGACAGACGGTTCGGCAGTTTTAGGATTGGGTAACATTGGTGCAGAAGCCTCTATTCCAGTAATGGAAGGCAAAGCGCTTCTATTTAAAGAATACGCTGGAATTGACGCATTCCCAATTTGTATTAAATCTCAAAACACATTTGAAATCGTAAGCATCGTAAAAAACCTTGCTCCCGTTTTTGCTGGAATAAATTTAGAAGATATCGCAGCCCCACGCTGTTTTGATATTGAAAACGCATTACGCGACATGGGAATCCCTGTGTTCCACGATGACCAACACGGCACGGCAATCGTCACGTTAGCCGCACTGATTAACGCCACCAAACTAACAGGCAAAGATTTAACAGATTGCAAGGTAGTCATCAACGGTGCCGGTGCCGCAGGCGCCGCAATCGCAGACCTTTTATTGCGCATGACATCTGATGAAAACCCGAAATCGGTTAAAGAAATTATTATTTGCGATTCAAAAGGAATCATTTCTGAAACACGACCTGATGTATCTGATAACCCCGCCAAAATGCGACTTGCCAGACGCACCAATCGTGAATACCTCAATGGGTCATTAGCCGATGCAATGGTGGGTGCGGACATTTTCTTAGGTGTGTCAGTTGCAGACGCTGTTACAAAAGACATGGTAAGATCCATGGCAAAAGATCCCATTGTGTTTGCAATGGCCAATCCGATACCAGAGATTATGCCAGAAGATGCAAAAGAAGCCGGTGCTTTTATAGTGGGCACTGGTCGTAGCGATTTTCCAAACCAAGTAAATAATGTACTCGCATTCCCTGGAATTTTCCGAGGTGCAATCGATGCAAAAGCTCGCCGTATCACCCGCCGCATGAAACTAGCAGCAGCGTATGCACTTGCTGAAACTATTGAAAACCCAACAGTGGATGCCATTATACCCTCGCCCTTAGATAAAACGGTGGCATACAAAGTGGCTGCTGCTGTTGCAAAAGCGGCCAAAGAGGAACTTACTCCTGCCTAATTTACCATCCAGCATTAAATCCCGAATCACCATAGCGTTGGTCGGGATTTTAGCTGCTGCATGGTGGTGCCCAACCCTAGCCTGGGCTGCCCCCACAGAAAAAGAACTTGCCCTAGTTGAAATGGCGGTTAAATCCATCCGTGCATGGCATTTTACACCCACAGAAATAGACGACAAGCTATCTGAAAAGTCCTACAAATCCTTCTTGGATTCCTTAGACCCCAACAAGCGTTTTTTCACACAAGAAGACTTAAATGAACTAAAAGCTCATGCCGATAAAATTGACGATCAATTACTAAATGAACGCGTCGATTTTTTTGAAGACGCCATTACGCTCTATCAAAAACGAGTGGCCTTTATTAACGCCAACTATGAAACACTTCTATCTAGACCATTCACATTTACACAAAGCGACACGATAGAAACAAAAAGTGATAAAAAGAGTGTGACAAAAGACGAAGCGGCACTATTAAAACAATGGCAAAAAGAATTAAAATATTACACCCTAAATAACGCCATTGATTTAATAGAAACAGAAATAGGCACGAAAAATGCAATGAATTCAAATGAAGCATTCGAACGTCTTACTCCGCAAATTGAAGAAGAAGCCAGGGAAAAAACCCGTTCTAGTATTGCCCGACAACTAAAACGCTTATCAGAAAAAAACCGAGAGGATTTCTTCTATAATTACATCAATTCCATAGTCCAAACCCAAGATCCCCACACCAATTATTTTCCACCAGATGATAAGGAAAATTTTGACATAGGAATGACAGGTCGATTAGAAGGTATTGGCGCAATGTTATCCGAAGAAAATGGCACAATAAAAGTATCTAAGATTGTGCCTGGTAGCGCCTCATACCGCCAAAAAGAGCTCGAAGCCGAAGACGTTATATTAAAAGTAACCCAAAAAGACACCGGCGAAACCATCGAAGTAACAGAAATGCCCGTTCATAAAGCCGTTACCTATATTCGTGGGCCGCAGGGCAGCACCGTTATCTTGACGGTACGTAAACCAGACGGACGGATAAAAGATATCCCTATCGTACGAGACGTGGTTGTCATTGAAGAGAGCTACGCCAAAGCCACCTTAATCACACCTAAAGATTCAAAGCAGGTATTTGGATACATTTATTTACCTAGTTTTTACCGCGACTTTAGCAACAACAAAGCACGAAACGCTGCAGATGATGTCGGCAATTTACTGGATGCCCTAACAGCTGAAAACGTGCAAGGTATTATTCTAGACTTGCGTAATAATGGGGGGGGATCACTACGAGATGCCGTGGATATTACAGGCCACTTTATTCGCATGGGCCCTGTGGTACAAGTAAAAAATCGAAACGAATACAGAGAAGTGTTAAACGATTTGAATCCAACAATTCGCTATGAAGGACCAATCGTTGTACTAATTAACACATTCAGTGCTTCTGCATCGGAAATTCTAGCTGCTGCCTTGCAAGATTATAAACGCGCCATTATTGTGGGCACCGAAAGCAGCTTTGGAAAAGGAACAGTACAAACCTTTATTGATTTTGATAAACACCTGCAAGCCAGCTTTACTCGGTTAAAACCAATGGGTTCTATTAAAATGACCGTTCAGCAATTTTACCGTATAAATGGTAGCTCCACCCAATTCAAAGGGGTGCATTCTGACATCGTCATACCGACAGTGACAGATTACATCGAAGTGGGTGAATCCACATTAGACTACGCCATTCCATGGGACCAAGTATCCAGTAAATCTTACAACGCATGGAGCAAACAAGCCGACATCAACTTCCTTAAAAAACGAAGCAAAAAACGCATCACAAAACACCACGGATTTCAAACCGTCAAAGAATACACCACCGCCTTAGGCGAACTAAACAAACAACCGTATCCCATCGGATTCAAAGAAAGTTGGGAACGCAAAGAACACATCAAAAAGTTAAATAAAAGCCTAGAAAACCTAGGAACGATCGCCCTTAAGAATGCCACTATCAGCCCTATTTTTTCCGTAAAAACAAAAACAACAAACATTGATAAAGACCTGCAAAAAGAATGGATTGAAAACATTCATAAAGACATCGCAATTGAAGAAGCTCTAGCCGTTTTATCCGATATGATCGGCGCGCCATACGACACCTGGGCCGCCGCACCCACTCAATAAATGGGCAATTCCATTTTAAACACAATCAAAGAACGCCATTGTAAACGGGCCTTTTTAGATCGCCCCGTAGACCGAGAGGTCATTGAGCGGGTACTTACAGTTGCCAGCAACGCCGCCAGCTCTAAAAACACCCAACCGTGGCAGGTGGTCGCGCTAGATGGCAATACACTCAACGTGCTGCGCGACCTCTTGCTCAAAAAACACGACGCGGGCGACTTCGACGGCCTCGACTACACATACACACTGGACCCCGAGCCCGACACATTCAAAGCGCGCGCCCGCGACTGTGGCTACAAACTCTTCGAACTAAAAGGCATCGGGCGCGACGACGTGGCAGCCAGAAAGGCGCACGGGCGGCTGAACTGGGAATTTTTTGGTGCACCAGTTGTGCTATTTTTCTTCTTGCCTGCCGGCGCCGAACGGGGTAACTTCCTAGATATGGGCCAGTTTTTACAAAACGTTATGCTGGGGCTTGTGAGCGAAGGACTCGGCAGCTGTCCACAGGTAAGTGTGGCCGCGCACGGAAAAACCATTCGCGAACACCTTGGCCTGAGCGATGAGCTATGGCTGGTGTGTGGGCTGTCGGTGGGAGTACCAGACACACAAGCGTTAATAAACACCTATGTACCAACCCGCCTACCTCTAGATCACTATTTTAAGTGGGCAAAATAAAGGTGATATATCACACTAGCAATCAGATACCCCAATTACCGATTTTGGTCTCCAACACTTCCCCAAAGTAAAACCCATCAAATCAAGTTCAAAACTCCCAGTAGTAGTAAGCTCTTTTTCGAGATCTGAAATAGTCCCCACACAATCACCGCTCTCATTTATAGTTAAATCATAGTTAAAACGCCGTTCACCTTTAAGAGTTACGTCACCGTTTAACAACACCCACTTGCATCCGATCTTAATAAACGCCCCATCATAGACCGTCGTAATCCCATCATAACTCACACACCCCATTGCATGATCCTCACTATCATCGATACATAATTGATAATTATCAATATGCGACCTTAAATCAAGCCCCGACCGTTGTGACTCACCGTTATACAGCAAAAAACCATTCCCACTCAACATAAAATCCCCCATTTCAAATGAAGGCAATATAGTGCAGGTGTGACTAATTTCGCCAGATAATCGGGGCGGCTGTATTTGATTCAAAGTTAAGTGATACATCCATACGTCTATAGCCGTTTCATCTCTATCAAATTCATTTATTCGGCCATTAAATAACATGAACTTGCCTTTACCCACATAAATAAAGCGCCCTGAATATTCACTGCGCACTCCAGACTCGCCAAAAAATGTCATACTACCGTGACTCTCATATGAAAGCGACCCACCAAGACGTAAAGAAACCTGTTTCGAAATGGCATACCCAATGTCACGCTTTTCATATAAAATACCGCGCATCAATTCCAAATTTCCATTCGAGGAAAGGGAAAATTCACCCACAAACACCTGACAATCAGCACCTTGTAAAGAAATAACAACCCCATTGTGAAGATATAAAAAAGTCTTGGGCTCCTCCCCTTCAAACTCTACCGTTTGAACAGTAAAAGTCCCCGCTAGAATTGAATTGCCCCGGTATATTGCACCTGTTGTAGGCCCCTCTCGCACTGCATCCATGTCCAAAGCGTGTACTGGAAAAGTCAATCGACTCACTGATCCCTGACTCCTTTCGTGTTGAATAGAAGCCGGTTGGGTAAAATGCAATTCCATTTGACCAGAAGCCAACTCATTTAATGAGAACGCACCGTCCAGACACAAAAAACGTAACCCAAACGATAAATCATCCTCCAACTCAGGCTCAATAGACACAGCAGGCACCACCGGCGTTTGCACCACTGAGGATCGCCCTGCAAAAGAATCCATTACTTGCGGCGAAAAGTAACCATCTCTATCACCAGACGATTCATACCCGGCAACCCGACGATAGGATATATACACCATTTTTTACCGTTTCGCCCAATCTGGAACCGCTCTAAACTCCTTTATAAGGGCATCCAAATGCGCCACTACCGGCGCCGGATCGCGCCCCATTAATTGATTAGAATCACTCGCTTCTTGCAGTTGAGCTTTAAAATGAATCAACAATTGCCCCGCAAACAAAAAATCCAACCGTTGCTGCGACTGCAGATTAAACCCATTTTCTTGCATTTCAGCAGATAAGGGGACAATCCTTTTCCCATAATCCAAAACCTGTTCTAATGCCGATTTCAACACCACATCACCCCAAACATCAGACGTTAACCTAGTACTTAATGGTTTACTCTCCATCGATTGTTGCAACCCAGCCAACACAATTTGGCAGTCCTTTTCAGCTCGCCCAAACCCTGTTCTGTCTAACACAGTCACGCTTCCTTGTTCGCGCTCTCTTTGCAACATAACGCGTAATATATCTGCAAGGTTCATTCTATCCCATCGGTATGAGCTTGCAGCTGGAATCTCTAAACTAGCCGCTTCAGGCTGTGTTGTCGTGCGTAATCTCAGAGATGAAAAAGCACTAGGGCCTCGTTCAAGAATTTGTATCCTGCGTTCCCCTTGAAAGCCAGTAGAGGGGAAACACGATTCTGGAGCACTGACAGGTATTGGCCGCACGGCTGGCCTGGTAGGTGTAGGAAAAAGTGTCTGTGGCAATGCCGCCTGAATAGGTTGTTCACCTTGAACGCGTGGATCAGCCCAAGCCAACTGAGTTGGAATAGTAGCCGCTAAAGGCACTGCTACCGCTGAACGAGGAGAAACACCATACTGAACAACAGGTGGTTGCATCACTGGTTTCACCAAAAAGTCACGCGCATTACAAAGCACACGGTGTATCACATTATCATTTGCATGCGTAGGAGTAAAAAAACGCTCAATCGCATAATGTAAAGCGACATACAACGGATTATGAACCACCCCAAGTCCAGACGCATGCCCATTTAGTGCAAACAACATCAAATTCTCATCCAAAAGGCATGCCAATTCAGCAGCTGGGCTATTTTGTATAATAACAGTATCAGGATGATGCAATGCATTATGCAACAGAATTAACGACACAATAAAACGATCACATACGGTGTTCATCTGCGTAAGATTATAGTCTGACCGATGTAACTCGCGACAAAATGCACAAAGATCAGACCCAAAGGCCGCATTTCGCTGATCAGAAAAACCACTATTTATGGTATAAAATTCCCGATTGGGTAAAATTGAAAAGTGCCTACCATTCATTGCTATATATGTAACCGAGTTTCGAACGTGTATTGGCGCCGCACCCTGCATACGTTGAGCCGGAGGTGCGCCAAGTCCAGATGCACCCCAAGACGCACCTGCACCAGTTCGTATTTGTGCTGCCATTATGATACCGCTTTCAAAGAGTCCAAGTGCTTTGGCAAATCAACCAAAAGACCACGTACCAAATTAGCTAAAGGCAAGCGTCGATTTTGAATATGAGCGTCAATACGATTTAATAGACCAACAAGTAAACGGCAATCCAGCTCAAAATTTTCAGACCGATCCAACGCTGAGGGCTTCATTACTTCAGCAGAAACTGCACGGACTAAAAAAACCAAATTATGATGTAAATTAACCGCCGGATCACAATGGAGTTCAAAAAGAGGTGGTCTCATTTGTACGCGAGACAACAATGCATCCAACTCATTCAACGAAAAAAGACAGTGGATCCATCTGTCTGTTGAGAATAAAGATTATGTAATCTACCAATATATGCATCCGGATTACATCCCCAGGTATAGGTTTTTGGTGAAGTATAATCCAACTCAACCGGTGCCGCATGCCAAGACGCTGAGGCCACGGTAGCGCCTGAGCGTTGCTGAACATGACACGCTGAGGAAGCAGCGCCCGAAGCCATAGGCATTTGCGCATCAGATTGTAACAAAGGAACTGCTACGGCCCCAGTGGTTTGAACCGATCTGCCTGCACCCGCACCTTCACCTAAGGATGGAAAATGCGCGTTATTTAAAGAAAAATGTTGCGGTTTTGTGTCTGTCACGACACGAGGGACGCGACCTTGATCCCACGAGTTTGGTAGAAAAGCAGGGCCCTGCCCCACTCTACGAGAACTGGCATACAGTCTATAGGTATCCGACATAGTTATGACCTCTTTAATTTATGAATATATAATTAATTTTACTAAATAAAAGTGGCATAAACCAGTTTTTTTACGCTTGTAAAAATAAAAAAGGAGTTTATTTGCCAAAAACGACTGGCGCGGTTAACGGTTACCCGCAAATAACCTTTACCAGATGAGATTCGTAGCTAAAATAGCAAAATAATGGTGATTTAGATCATCAGGGAGGGATTAACCCACTCATCAAACTGCTCTGAAGTCACAAGCGCTAACGCCAACGCTGCCTCTTTCAAGGTTGTGCCATCTTTGTGGGCTTTTTTGGCGATGGCAGCGGCATTATCGTAGCCGATATGGGTATTTAGCGCCGTTACTAACATCAATGAACCAAACAAGTTCTTCTCAATCGTCGCAGCATTAGGCTCAATGCCAACAGCACAGTTTGTGTCGAAACTCTCACACCCATCCGCTAAAAGACGAATGGACTGAAGCAAGTTATGAATCAAAACGGGGTTGTACACGTTCAATTGAAAGTTCCCGGACGCACCGGCAAACCCGATAGCAGCATCGTTACCCATGACTTGCACGGCGATCATGGTAAGTGCCTCACACTGTGTGGGGTTCACCTTACCGGGCATAATCGACGAACCCGGTTCGTTTTCAGGGATCAATAGCTCGCCCAAACCACACCGTGGGCCGGAGGCCGACCAGCGCACATCGTTTGCTATTTTGAACAATGATGCCGCTAGTGTTTTCAGCGATCCGGAAAGCTGCACAATCGCGTCATGCGCTGAAAGCGCTTCGAACTTATTAGGTGCCGTGCGAAACGGCAAACCCGATAGTTCGGCAATTTTAGCAGCAACCTTATCCGCATACCCATCTGGAGTATTTAAACCTGTTCCAACCGCGGTGCCACCTAACGCCAATTCCAACATATGCACCATAGAACCATTCACGCGCTGCAAGCCATTATCAAGCTGCGCCACATACCCAGAAAATTCTTGGCCAACCGTCACCGGTGTCGCATCCATCAAATGGGTTCGCCCAATTTTAACCACATCTTTAAAGGCCTCGGCCTTCTCCGCAAAGGTATCTCTCAAACGGGCCACCATTGGCACCAATCGACGTTCTACTTCCATCACGGCAGCAATATGCATCGCAGTAGGAAACGTGTCATTGGAACTTTGTGATTTATTCACATCATCGTTCGGGTGAACGGGGGACTTAGACCCTATAACACCACCCGCAATTTCAATCGCACGATTGGCAATAACTTCATTCACGTTCATGTTGGTCTGCGTACCAGAACCCGTCTGCCATACACTTAACGGAAAATGGTCATCCAATTTTCCATCGATTACTTCATCAGCCGCCTTACAAATCAGGTCACATGTTTCCACACTCAACACACCCGCGTCTTTGTTTGTTAACGCAGCCGCTTTCTTCAAAATGCCAAATGCCTTAATAAATTCCCGTGGAAATGTTTCAATCCCAATCGCAAAATTCATCAAGCTCCGTGCCGACTGCGCACCATAGTACTTGTCTGCCGGTACTTCAATTTCCCCCATGGTGTCTTTTTCAATGCGATTAGCTATCATATATTCCTCCAGGACATCATGTTCTTAACGAAACTCCGCTGACATATGAACCATATTATTACGCGCCTTGTCTTCAAGAAAAGCAGACAATTCACGCGCCCGAATTTCAGGATCACCAGAGTCATCCGAATACACAAATTCAGATCGAACAACAGCAGCAGGCTTATCTAAAGGCGCACCATCAACATGCAAGTCTGTTTCAAAAATAATCCGATGCCCTTCAACAAATGGAGGCCATGTAATAACAGACACATTTTGCTCACGAAAAACCTGACGCAATAAGGTTGTTTCCGATTGCACCATTTTCAAGCCATTTTGCAAGCCATTTGTACCCAGATGCTTCAACGCATTATAAATTGAACAATTCGCCCATCGTGCAGCAACATCAAATTTCATCACGTTATTTCGATCAGTCTCATCCAAACCCGGGTGACGCAACATGGCGATTAGGGGGCTTGAAGACACCTTAACATCCGCTGGAAACGGGTTAAATTTCAATTGTGGCTCAAAACTATGATCACCCATCTGTTCTAGTAATTGACGGTTATGTTCAAAATCCATCGGAGACGTATCTTTATCAGAAGTAACCAAAAACATATCTGCTGCTACATACACTACCGGTCTATCACCACGTCGCGTTTCCATACCTGTTGTAAAACGACCATGCTTAACATCTACTAATTTCGACTCAAGTCCACCAACTACTTTTGGGTCTGTTGGGTACTTTGTAAAATCAGGCGCAAAAACCAAAACCACACGTCCAGCAAGCACTCTTGCTTCTTCGAAACCCGTCCATGGATCTTGACCCATGTTACGCATCATTTGTTCATATTCCCTGCATCCATCTATCAAAGCCTGATGAATAACACCCCCTGGGCCAACACCAACTACAGTTGCGGGTCTCTCTAAAATTGCACCAGGAGGCAAAGATGCTTTTCGCACTGCAATATAAGCATCTGCATTAAATAATTCCCGCCCTTTACCATCCACAGGAAATGGAGAGTCTGAACCAGACGCAGTACTATAGAATCGCTTACCACCTTCAAACATCCCACCAACACTTGAAACTGCCCGACGTGCAACAGAAAGAGCGCCCGATGCAGCTGAACCTACACCACCCATCAACGAAGAAACTGCTTTCCTAGCAGCCACTAGATCCTCAGGAGTAAAAGACGCTGGCTGCCCTTGTGCCATACTAGCATCCATCGAACGAAGTGCTAGATCCACTTCTGGTTCATACCGTACACCTTCTTGTCTCGCTGCTCGAGGGTCACGTGCCGAACTAGCGCCTTTCGACACAACAAGAGACACATCTTGTTCGCGATCTGGCACAGCATATCTTGCCAAAACTGACGCACGCCGCGCACCTGCTTGCCCCGCCATTCGAAATGCTTGCACCGCCTTAGGAACCAGCTCTGCTACAACTATTCTTGCTCTATCCGCCATAATGTTCTACCTCCATTGCTGCCATACAACCGCTTCCTGCGGCGGTAATGGCTTGCCGATACGTTTTATCCTGCACATCGCCACATGCAAACACACCCGGTACATTTGTTTTTGTCGTCCCTTTTTCTGACACCACAATGTAACCCGTTTCATCAAGAGTCACTTGACCCTCTAAAAACGCGGTATTTGGCACATGGCCAATAGCATAAAAGAGGCCTCCCGCTTCCAATACAATCTCTTCCCCTGTCTGACTATTCGTTATAACCGCTTCGGTCATAACATGCTCATTTCCCCGAACCTCCTTGAGTTCTGTGTGCCACATAATCTCAATTTTATCGTGATTTAAGGCACGCTCCTGCATCACCTTAGACGCACGCAACGCATCTCGCCTTACTAGCATAATAACGTTGCTTGCAAACTTCGTTAAAAACACAGCCTCTTCAACGGCACTGTCACCACCACCCACGACGACCAACTGTTTATTACGAAAAACAGGTAAGCCACCGTCACATACCGCGCATGCCGACATGCCTTTTTGCCAATACGTTTCCTCACCTGGCACACCCAATCGTTTTGCTGTCGCACCCGTAGCAATAATAACTGTTTCTGATTCAATTACCTTATCTCCAATAAACAATCGATACGGCGACTTCGAAAAACCCACTTTATCCACCGTTTTAGTAAAGATCTTAGCGCCACAGTTAACGGCTTGCTGACGCATATTCATAATTTATTCCGGCCCCATAATTCCATAAGGAAACACTGGACAGTTTTCAACATCCGTAGTTGTTGTTAACTGGCCGCCTGCTGCAACTCCTGCTGCAAACTCCCCTTCAAACATAATCGGGTCTAACAGTGCCCGCCCTGCATAAATAGCCGCCGTATGACCCGCTGGGCCAGAACCGATTATGGCGACCTTATGAACTTTGCCTAAAAGCGTGTCCAAATGTCTCTTCCTTTCAACATAAAACGTACAAAAATAAATCCGCTAAATTGCCCCCCAAGAATAACATAGTAAAAATTTTATGAAAAGCGGTAGGGTTAACTCAAACAGACGTAAAAAATAAATATAAGTTGATGTGTAAGCCCAGGTTCATTAGAATGGAACAATATGATTTTCAGATCCAAACACCATATCGGCAGAGTGTCCCCTGTATCAGGGAGAAGCGTAGGCGCAGCGTATCAAGCGCGGCGTAGGCGTCGGCAACGATTTTACGGTGTGCTCCAAAAACTGTTCATGATCGGTTCGGTCTTAGGAGCTATCGGGGCAATTTCCCTCGCTATTTTAATATACAATATCTCTCAAAAACTACCTGATGTAGAAGGTATTAGCACCTACATTCCAGCAGAAACAACAAAAATATATTCCGCAGACGGTATGATTCTAGCCGAACTACACAGAGAAGAAAATCGCATTCTGATTCCCATCGAACGCATTTCGCCTACCCTGCAAAAAACAGTTACCGCATTAGAAGATACGAATTTTTACAACCACCACGGCATTGATATAAAAGGTATTTTACGTGCTCTATATAAAGATATCTTAGCAATGAGCTTTGTTGAGGGCGGCTCCACATTAACCCAGCAGCTGGCTAGAAATTTGTTCCTATATAAGCAAAAGAAACTCATTCGGAAACTCGCCGAAATGATTTTAGCTATTCAAATTGAACGCCAATACACCAAAACAGAAATATTAGAAATGTACCTAAATCAAGTGTATTGGGGCCATAATGCGTATGGAATTGAATCCGCCTCTCAAATGTACTTTGGTAAACATGCTAACGAACTAACCTTGGGTGAATCCGCTGGGTTAGTCGGTATGTTAAAAGGCCCTGAATTATTTAGTCCATTTCGTAGCATGGAACGATTTAAAAAACGCCAAAAAACAGTATTACAACGCATGTCACAACTTGGCATTATCACGGAAGAAGATCGCGATAACGCCTATAACCAAGAAATCGTGTTAAGCGTTCGAAAAAAGCACCGCTACAAAGCGCCATTTTTCACCAGTTACGTTGTAGAACAGCTTGTTGAAATGTACGGAGAAGAATCCACCTTCACCTCTGGAATGAAGGTTTACACAACCCTCGATTACCGTTTGCAAGAACACGCCAAAAATACCATCGATAAATACATCGAACTGGGTAACCGACCCTATTGGATCAAAGGTGAAAAAGTACCAAGCTTAAACTACCAAGAGGCCGCCATACTTTCAATCGATCCGCGAACAGGCTACATCAAAGCCTTACAAGGTGGTGTTAACTTTACATCAAATGAATTTAACCGTGCCATTCAAGCAAAGCGTCAACCTGGCTCCGCATTCAAACCATTCGTCTATCTAGCCGCCCTGCAAAAAGGGTTCTCACCAGGCAGCATTTTTAACGACGCGCCCGTAACCTTTAATACAATTGAAGGCCCCTATTCACCACAAAATTACACGTTAACCTACACCGGACGCATACCAATGAAAAAAGCATTAGAGAAATCCATCAACGTCATTGCCGTACAAATTAACGATCTAGTTGGTCCACAAAATGTGGTGAAAGTAGCGCGACAACTCGGTATTTCTTCACCACTTAAACCCGTACTATCCTTACCTCTGGGCGCCAACGAAGTCACCATGATGGAACTTACATCTGCCTATATGGTACTGGCCAACATGGGCGTTAAAGTAGAGCCGACAGCGATTGTAAGAATTGAAGATCGAAACGGCATTCCCCTATACGAACACCAAGTGCAAGAGCGCAAAGTATTTGACCCCAACCTAATCGCCGCACTCATCGATATGATGGAAGGCATTGTAAATTACGGAACGGGCCGTGGTGCAAAACTACCGCGCCCAATGGCTGGCAAAACGGGCACCACATCAAACTACAAAGATGCCTGGTTCATGGGCTTCACACCGCAAATGGTCACCGCCACCTGGGTTGGAAATGACGATAACACGCCAATGAACAATGTCACTGGCGGCTGGATACCAGCGCGTATGTGGCGAGATTACATGAAAGATGCGCTGCGAAACGAAAAAGCCCAGGCTTTCCAACGTCCACGCGGAATGGTCACACGCAAAGTCAACTGGGAAACGGGTTTACTGGCGTCCAAATACACCCCAGAAGAAGCGAAAGTAAGTTACTTAGAATACTGGGCTGGAAAAGAACCCAAAAAGTACGATAGCGCCGAAACCCAACAGGAAATAAAAGAAGAACGGTCGCAAGTCCAAAAGGAACAAAACGAACTCTTGGATTTCTTCGAAGTTAATTAGCATGACTATTCTACACGGAATCGATACCATCATTCCCGAGGACGGTGCCTTAGCCAAACTGGAAAAAGGCGGTTTAAACATTAAATTTGGTGCAGATCCATCGGCCCCTGATTTGCACCTCGGCCACTTGGTGATTTTAAATAAACTACGACAATTGCAAGATTTAGGGCATACCGTCACATTTATTATCGGTGATTTTACCGCCATGATTGGTGATCCAACAGGCAAATCCACCACCCGCCCAGCGCTTACCAAATCCGATGTGATTGAAAACGCGAAAAGCTACCAAGAACAGGTGTTTAAAATATTAGACAAAAACAAAACAAAGGTCGTTTACAATTCCGAGTGGCTCGATAAGCTAACCGCCACAGACATGATTGCGTTAGCCGCCAAAAGCACGGTAGCGCGCATGCTAGAACGTGATGATTTTTCAAAGCGCTTCAAATCCAACACCGCCATCAGTATCCACGAGTTTCTGTATCCGCTAATACAAGGTTACGACTCCGTTGCGCTAAAGTCAGACGTCGAATTGGGCGGCACCGACCAAACATTTAATTTACTAATGGGCCGACAATTGCAAAAGGACGCTGGCCTACCTGAGCAAATGATTATCACCTTACCTATTTTAGAAGGTTTGGACGGCACTCAAAAAATGAGTAAGTCGCTAAACAATCATATTGGTCTAACCGATTCCCCGAAAGATATTTTCGGTAAAACAATGTCCATTCCAGATGAACTGATTACCCGATATTTTTCCCTATTAACCAACACCCCAAAAGACACTATTGAACAAATGCAAACTCAAATGAAAAATGGGGCAAATCCACGGGATTTCAAAATAGAACTAGCGAAAACCCTAGTCGCACGCCTTCACTCGCAAGATGCCGCCAACGCAGCCCACAGTGAGTTTCTAGAAATTTTTGCAAACAAAGGCGTTCCAGACACCATTCCTGAAATCAAAATACCCCCTTCACCAATCTCGATTGTGGATATCATCGCCGAATACAATATTTTACCGAGCAAAAAGGAAGCCCGCAGAATGGTGGAACAAGGAGCGGTAAGCATCGACGACGAAAAAATCACAGACCCAACAACACCGCAACACCCCACTACTGGGCAAGTACTAAAAGTGGGAAAGCGAAAATTTTATCAGTTTGCCTAAAGTGACTGCCACACATCAATAGCAACGTCAGCCATTTGGCCACTTAAAAGCGCCGAGTTTACACAGGTTGTAGAGCGATGAAAAAACCCACACTCTTCCAATATCTCCCGCATCCAATCGAAATCAACCGCAACGATAGGTTCATTTTGATACCCTACAGCTGGGCAATGCGTCACATAATTTCGGGTAATAAAAAAGCCCCCTGGATTCACTACAGCCAACATGGTTTCTAAACCTAAACGACGCTTATCATTGGGAATAAAATGCAACACTAAATTCGCACACACTAAATCCATGGTCATACTATCAGAATCAACATCTTCAATGCGCTGAGACAGCACATTTAGTTCACCCAACCCATCGGGGTTAGCCCTCTTTAATCGGTCATAATTGGCACCTAAAAAGTGACGCGGCAATGAATTAGGTTCAATTACCGTTACCCGAAAATGATAGGCAAGCAATGGCCACATCATCGTTCCAAAACCAGGACCAACATCCATAGCTGAAGGAAAACCTCCCTCTTTAGCATCACGGCACTTCTGCACACATGCCGCCACGCAACCCCATTCTTCCCCTGATAAATCACCCAAACGGTAACATCCTTGCATTTCACTTAGGCGATTATGAATAAACGCGTAAATATAAGAACGCTCCCATTCTTCTTGTAACGGAAAACACCCCACTTGCTCGCGCGGCGCCATTGCAACCCTGCGGTATAAACCTGACACACAAAGAAAAAAGGAAAAAGAAACAGTCATAGCAATTAATTTTACTTTATTTTAACAAAAATAAACACCCATACATTGCTTCACCTTAGCGTCAAAATCTGCTATAATATTTGAACCTAAACCATAGATATCAAATAGCAAAGGAAGTACACTCAAATGAGTACTAAAGTTCAACAAGATTACAAAGCGGATGACATCAAAGTATTAGAAGGACTTGAGGCGGTTCGTAAGCGCCCAAGCATGTATATCGGCACCACTGGAATAAACGGTTTAAACCATCTTATATATGAGGTGGTCGACAATAGTATCGATGAAGCAATGGCTGGCCATTGCGATACCGTGGAAGTGGTAATAGAAAAAGATAATATCTGCCGCGTATCAGACAACGGTCGTGGTATTCCTATTGATATTCATAAAGACAAAAATCTTCCAGCCGTTGAAGTTGTTCTAACAACACTACACGCGGGTGGAAAATTTGAAGGTAAGGGCTATAAAGTATCTGGCGGTTTACATGGAGTAGGTGTTTCGGTTGTAAACGCACTTGGTGAGTGGCTAGAAGTAACAGTCCACAGAGACGGAAAAAAATACACAAACACCTACAGACGCGGAAAGCCAGACAACCTTTCTGGGCAACTCACAGACGCACCAGACGCGCCATCTGGAACAATGGTGCGTTTTAAACCGGACGATACGATTTTCGAAGAAGTGGTATTTGGTGGCGAAACCATTGCTCATCGACTAAAAGAGCTGGCCTACTTAAACCGCGGATTAACCATTAAATACCGCGATGAACGTGATGACGAAAACATCATTGATGACACCTATAATTATGAAGGTGGCATTCAATCGTACGTCGATGACATGAATGAACAAAAAGAAAAGCTGTTCACACCGCCAATCTATTTGAAAAAAAGCCGTGATGACTATGAAGTCGAAGTGGCCATTCAATATGTATCAGATTATTACGATGAAAACGTAATTACGTTCGCCAATAATATTCGAACAAAAGAAGGCGGAACCCACCTTTCCGGATTCAGGTCCGCACTAACCCGCGTTATGAACTCCTTCGCTAAAAAATACGACCTAATGAAAAAAGACAAGGGCGTACAGTTAACAGGTAATGACCTTCGCGAAGGCTTAACAGCCATTATCTCAGTAAAACTTGCCAATCCTCAGTTTGAAGGGCAAACCAAAACAAAGCTAGGCAACAGTGAAGTAAAAGGTATCGTAGACTCCCTATTAGACGAAGGTTTAAGTGATTACGTTGAAACCAACCCTAAAGTAGGTAAGTTGGTCATTCAAAAAGCGCTAGAAGCGCAACGTGTACGTGAAGCTGCTCGTAAAGCACAAGATTTAGCCCGACGAAAATCGGCGTTAGAGTCTACAACACTACCTGGAAAACTTGCGGATTGTTCTGAAAAAGAC
>JAQBTH010000033.1 GCA_027623425.1 bacterium
TTGTGACTTCATCAGAATTAAAGAAAAATGCTCGTATTTCAGGCATGTTTCGCCATTTTAGCATTCGCAGAGCGTCATTCTGGTTGGCATGTCGAATTCTAATGTCGTTCAATTTCAGAAATAACCCTTTCTATTCCATTCCCATCAATTAATGCAGACATACATTTTTGCATGGGTTCGTACTGCCTTTCTATTGTGGCAATTAAGCGTGAAAATTGCAAATTCTCATCAAGATTTGGACACATTAAATGAGCCCCTATTTCATGAAGGTCAGAGGACAGCGCCATCTGATTTTCAGCTATTGGAATCACAATGCTCGGCAAACCAATAAATATACGTTCGTAACAGGCGCTGCCTCCCGCCGATATAGCCAAGTCCGCTTGCGCAAGTAGGTTCACGTAATGAGAAGGTTGCACATGGATATGAAACGGTTGAGTTGAAAATTCAGTTTGAAGGGATTCTTTCCAGGGATTGATAGAGCCCAATATAATATCAATATGATCGAATTTATCAGACTCAGGGTGAAGAGCGCATAATACTGATTTGGTGATGTTTTTAGGGTCAGCCCCGCCCATGTAAACAAGAATCCGTTTAACAGAAAACTTTTGAGAGTTCTTTTGTGCCCTTTGCAGACGAACCGCATTAAATTCATTGCGAATTAACGCATATGACGGGCCTAATAGAGCGCGGCAACCCGAATTAATCCAAGGCTGGTAACGGCTGGAAAACTCTTTGTAAAAATTTGGGTCGAGTAAGATGTCGCAATCATGGTGTCGATTTGCTAAGTCATCTATTACTAAAACATGCTTAACGAGCGGTTTTACAAAATGTTCCCAACTGGAGTCTATGCTGTAGTGGTCCACTATCAAAAAGTCCACAGAAATTGTGCTTAGGGCGATATATGTTTCCGTGGCATCTTGTGTCAAAGTAACGCCAAGCCACTCTGAATAGTTGTCAGCAATTTTTTGTGTCAGATAGAGATCTGTCTCTTCTTTGGAAAAGGCAAGTATTTCGCAATCAAAGGCATTTTCCTTTATCAAATAAATAAGGTTTCCAGGCAGTTCTCGACAGATAAATGTAACATGATGCCCCCTAGAGCGAAGTGCCTTGGATAATGTCAGGCAACGCATTACATGACCACTACCTATTAACATTGAGCTATCCACTCGAATTGCAAATCTCATAGATTAAGTGTTTGTAATTCTGGTTTGTCTTGCACAACCGATAACACATCGCGCCACAAAAAATCTGGTTTATTAGGGTAAAGCTCTCCGTATAAGCGGCAGGTTAATTCAAAATCAGCAGGGGTATCCACAGTCCAACGCAAGTGGGAATAATCCTCGTGTTGTTTAAATACCCCTAATTTAAAATGTGTCGCTGTTTGATATATATAAGGCGTAACATGTTCTTTTTCATAATCGGTTGTGGCGTTTTCGTAGGCCTCTTTTAACACTGAATAATGGCAAATTTCCATATCCAACCCCTTAGGAAATGTACGTGTTTGGCAGTTGGAACTATAGTCGTAGCCACCAAAAATATGAAAGTGTATCAGTTGGTCTAATAGCGCCGGGTCGCTAAACGGACAATCGCCAGTAAGGCGCACAATAAATCCATCCGAATAGGGTGTGGCTGCGCCATAATACCGCTCGAGCACGTTGGGTAAGCTACCGCGAAAACAGGTAACGCCAAGCGCTTTGGCAAAGTCTGCAATCGCATCGTCACTAGGGTCTGTACTCGTGGCTAGTACAATATTATCCACGCGCTTGGCCCGTTTGATCCGTTCTATTTGGTGCCACAACATGGGTTTCCCCAGAATGGGTTTCAATACCTTTCCAGGTAGCCGAGACGAGCTAGTGCGTGCTTGAAGAATAACCGTAACCATTTATACCCTCTTTTACTATGCTTTTACACTGACTACTCCACTTTATCATATGGCTTAAATCTTGCATAAACACCAATAAACGTTTAGGCTTAAATGCACATATTAACGGAAAATTTTAACCTAAAGGATATCTCATGTTTAATGGTAAAACCATTCTCATTACTGGGGGAACCGGGTCTTTCGGAACCGCGTTTATCACCTATTTAATAAAAAATTACAACGCAAAAAAAATAATCGTATTATCGCGAGACGAACTCAAGCAGTTCGAAATGCAGCAAAAGTTTCCACAAGACTTCATGCGCTTTTTTCTAGGCGATGTGCGAGATGTGAATCGCCTCAAACAAGCCTTTTACGGGGTGGATATTGTGATTCATGCGGCCGCCTTAAAACAGGTTCCAGCAGCTGAATACAACCCGACAGAATGCATTAAAACCAATATCAATGGAGCAGGAAATGTGATTGAAGCAGCCATCGAAACAGGTGTAAAACGTGTCATCGCGCTTTCCACAGATAAAGCAGCATCACCCATTAATTTATATGGGGCAACCAAGTTAGTATCCGACAAATCCTTTATCGCAGCTAATAACATGATCGGCGACCGAGATATGCAGTTTTCTGTGGTGCGTTACGGAAATGTGTTGGGGTCAAGAGGGTCCGTTATTCCATTCTTCAATAACTTAATTCAAAGTGGCGTGGAATCATTACCTATTACTGATGCCAACATGACTCGATTTTGGATCACGCTGGATCAAGCGGTTGAATTTGTGGATAAATGCATGCAACGTATGCAGGGTGGGGAAATATTTATTCCGAAAATACCCTCAACTAAAGTGATTGATTTGGCAACGGCGATGGCGCCCCATTTACCCACGCATATTGTGGGTATTCGTCCGGGTGAAAAATGTCATGAAGTCATGTGTCCGCAAGATGATTCCCATCTCACAATTGAGTACCCAGACCATTACATCATTCAACCGGCAATGAAATTAAACCAAACCACCAATTTCTTTGAAAATCCGTTAAATGAAAAGGGGCGTTCTGTTGAGACTGGATTCGAATACAATTCAGGAAGCAACCCCGATCAGTTGTCTGTGGATGAAATTAAGAGATTGTTACATGATATTGGTTTGTTGAAACAGAATTAGACAAAAGAATGTCTGATTTCATACCCTATGGTAAGCAGTGGATCGATGATGAGGATAAACAAGCCGTATTACAGGTCTTGGAATCGGATTTTCTAACACAAGGGCCAGAGATTATGGCCTTTGAATCGGAATTTGCCCAAACTGTAGGGGCTAAATATGCTGTGGCTGTTTCCAATGGTACAGCAGCGTTGCATGTGGCCATGTTGGCGTTGGGAATTGGCCCCGGTGATGAGGTTATCACCACCCCGAATACGTTTTTAGCTAGCGCAAATTGCATATTATATGTAGGTGCTACTCCACGATTTGTGGATATTAATTTGGACGACTACACCATAGACGCAGCTCAAATTGAAGCGGCGATTACCCCGAATACGAAGGCGATAATTCCGGTGCATTTTGCGGGAGTGAGTTGCGATATGCAACGCATTAAACAGATAGCAGACACACATAACCTTGCGATTATAGAAGACGGGTGCCATGCATTGGGTACCAACTACCAGGGTGCTGCCATCGGTGCGTGCACATTCTCAAATATGACTGTTTTTAGCTTTCACCCAGTCAAAACCATCGCGGCTGGGGAAGGTGGAATGATTACCACGAATGATAGCGCAACCTATGAAACACTGTGTCAGTTACGATGCCATGGCATGACAAAAGACCCGCAAGTCATGTCTCAAAATCCAGGGCCATGGTACTACGAAATGGTGAGTCTGGGGTATAACTATCGCATGACGGATATTCAGGCCGCTCTTGGGCGCTCTCAATTAAAAAAACTGGCGCAATTTAAAGCGCGCCGGCAAGACATTGTGGCCAAATACAATCGAGAGTTTGTGACATTGGAACAGATGATATTGCCGAGTAGCGCGGATTTGGCCGACACCTGCCACCATTTATATGTGGTGCGCATTGATTTTATGGCGCTAGGAATAACCCGGGCTGAAGTCATGGATGCACTACGCAGTATGGGGATTGGTACTCAGGTGCATTATATTCCCCTTTATGAACAACCTTATTACCAGGCGCATTGCAATAAAAATGGCGACTTTCCAAATATGAGCCGCTATTATGCGCAGGCACTGTCACTTCCCTTGTACCCCAAAATGTCGGATGCCGATATTTTGGCGGTAATTACGGCAGTGCGAGCGGTTTTAAAGTGAGCGGCTTAATCGCACGAATAAAAAAATGAAAAATTTTTGAAATTGCCGATATTGCAACTGCGATAACTAAGTATGGACACAATTAAACAAATACATCACGCATTACCCCCAACTTGGAAGCCGGCACAACAGGGACCTACTCTTTTACAACGTATTAGAGGAGCTAATGCTGTAGCCACTCTGAAGTCGCCACGCACCACAGGTGAGCCCTGCTACCGGCTTACTCCCATGGAAGCGACATTAAATGCAACAGTTGTTCCAACAGCTTCACGGTGGTCTTTAGCTAGATTTAGCAATGCAAGGACTGTAGATCTGGTAGAAAGACAGAGGCAGTATGGCCCTGTGTTTGACGACGAGGGCAAAATAAACGTTTCCGATAACCGTGTTGAACCAGGTAATTGGGTATTATCTCAGCGCCAAGAGAGACCCGCTTCTCCAAGCGCGGTAAGACCCGCTTCTGCAGGCGATGAGAGACCGAGTATAATTAATATGGGCATGGGCATGGGCATGGGCATGGGCACGCTTGATGGCTCGCTTTTTGCTGCGAGCGCGGATAGCCCTGATGGTAGCCCGACAACCGCTTCGCATTCGAGAATTCATACTCTGGATGATGACGGAATTAGGCCTGCAGCGGCCCCTGCAGCAGCCCCTACTAGAGCGCCCATGCATCGCCAAAGAGTCGCTACAAACTATAGAGAGCCAGACGTCAGAGGAAGACAAGGCGGTGAAGTAGGGGATCGTGCGCCAGGCACAATCGCCGGCGACTTAGATAAGCTTTGCAGGCAATCAGGCGTCATATTAGATGAAATTACCGCAGAAGCAGTAGGCGCGAAAGACACCAAAGCACTAGCTGAATCATTTTCAACGATTCAACGATTCAACAACAGACTACAAGTCTTACAGCTGTTTTTGCAAATTGCCCTATTAGAAATTACAAGTGATAAAACTGAATACACAGAGTCTATACCCCAAATCAAAGCGCTTTCAGGTGCGATTAACGTACAGATGCAAAGCCAGGTTGACGCCCAATTAATGATTCTAAAAGCACTGCAAACCAAAAGCAATGCAACACCTGCGGCAACAAATGCTGCCGAGATACGTGAAAAAAATAAGGCCAAGGAAGCCTTACTTCACTGTGCCAAACAAGATTTTCAACCTCATTCCCGTGTGCAATTGTTACGGTATCAGTTTGCAGCCGTTTGGGGCAGGCAAGCCTTAGCGATTCAGAAAGCCGCACCAGGTCAGGCTGAGGCAATGAGACGCGCCGTGTATCAGTTGCGATTTATTGTTGGAAACATCTTTCATCACCTAGAGCAGCGTCGCAATGCGGATTCGCCTGACGACGTAATGACAGAAAAAGACTATAAAGAAGGTTTGAAACAAGTTGGAAAAGGCCGTATCGAAATTGGCGACGAAGCTCAACTAGACGCTGCCTTAGAGGTAACAATTGGTGATGGCAGCAAATTAAAGAAAAAAGAATTATACGCATACACGTCTAACCCATTAAATGGTGAAGCCCCCATGCATACCGTGACTTTAAGGCCCACAATGGATGGTGGGTATGCCGTAACATACACCAAATCCGAAGCCATCGGTATCGACTGGAAAGAAGGGTTTGTGTGTTCTGGTAAGCGTAAGGCCGTACCGAATACACCGGCAAACCACCACGTTCAGGTTACTAAAGATTTATACCAAGACACTGAAGATACCGTATTTAGATTAGGTTCTGTTACAACGGAAGCCGCCGCCTTGAAAGCGATTATGGCAGCGCTGCGCCACACTCTAAAAGTGGGCGAGAATCCAGGCGATCACGGGGATCCTGTCTTGGTGGTAGAAAACCTTGTATCTGTAGGCAACCCAAAAGATGCCAAAATAGCCCGTTTGCACCGTGAGTCTTTGGCCGCAGCCGCTGAGACTATAAAAACATGGGCGAGATCAATATCGCGTATAGTGGGGGAGAATGAAGCTATTTACGATGCTCTTTGTCCTCAAAATGACCCGCGCCGTCCTATCTTTGATGAATTAAGATGGAAATGTGGCAAAGCCAACCCGCCAGAAGGCGTGGAATGGGAAGGAAAAGACGCACAACCATGGCAAGCCTTACATGACACTCTAAAAGTAGTTACCACCCAAACGGGTGTAAATATGCTGGCCCCACTGGGTCGCATGAGAGAGTTGGGCATAAATAACACCCAATTAATGGAAGTGGGTCGCGCAGCGATTAAACGCTTACAGGAATTAAAAACTAAAATTGAAGAAGCAGAAGCTGGTGGCGTGGGTGTTGCTGTGTTGCCAGGCGCGCGTCTAACTAAATTAGACGTGCTGCGCCGAGACTATATAGCGCTATCAAATGCGCTCTTTTTGCTAAACCGCACATGGCAAACAAATGGATTTATGAATCCTAAACGCACCAAAAGTGATTTGGAATTACCAGCCTTAATAAATGCAGTGACTATTTTATCTGGCCGTAAGGCAACCTCTATATTTGGATGCATGAGTAACAAGGACCGCGCCTCAATTGTAAACGCCGAAGCCCGTGCCTATGTGACCAGTGCTAGAGATGGTGCATTAAGAAAAGCGAAACAGCGCGTTGATGGTGCTGAAGACCCCGCAAAAACCTATGTGGACAAAGCTCATGCGTGGCTTATGCACCAATCAAGCGCTTATGGTGGAGCATTATTTGAGGAAAGTCCAGGAGGGGGCCTTTTAGCGCCGAAAACAGCCACTACAGTTGCACACAGATCAAGGCCCTTTGTCATAGCAAATACCGGCTTGAAAAGTGAATTTGCACGGGCGTTTACCACAACAGATACAGCCCCCTATGATGGCGCCGATGTCACCACTCAATACCCCCGTGCAGCCGGCACCAATTCACCAGAATTGTTAATGGTAGACCAGGAAGATGACATTTCAACACGAGATGCACATCGATTGTTTATTGCAGAATCTAATGTTGCTACGTTAAAACAAAATCTAGACCAGCATTATGAGAAATTTATGAGGCATTTTACGTTTTATGACAATGTGCTTGAAACAGGATATGAGCAATTTACAGTGCAAACCAAAAACGTAGGTATTGGCGGCGCCAAGTACAAATCCTTTAACTGGGAAGTACTTAGCGGTGTTGGTCGCGTTTGGATAATGATGTACAAGGCAGGTCAAGAACGTTTAGAGGCGCTGGAGCTTCCAGAGCAAACCACCACGGACGCTAGGTTGCATAGAAAAGTGATGCCAAAAATAGACCGTATGAAGGATCGTATCGCCAGAGGTGAATCGCCAAGTATCCGTTCGTTTGAACTGATATTTTTCGATATCGTCCAAGCGCGTAAAAACTTCATGTTAGGCGGAAGTGAGCGCGTCGCGGCCTAAGCGCGATACACACTCAATTATTGACACCATTCAGCCTCGCTGATATAGTAGTCAAACTTAAAATGTGGAGGAATGGCGGAGTGGTCAATCGCAGCAGACTGTAAATCTGCCGAGTTTACTCTACGGAGGTTCAAATCCTTCTTCCTCCACCACAAATTTTGTGAATAAAGCGATTTTGCTTTTGGTCATTGTCGCGCCGCATTTAAGACAACTCCCTTCGTCAAATTTATAAGTCTAACAGCTTGAGCCAGGCGTTTAGATAGTCTTCTTTTTCTATCATCACCAGTTCAGGAGGCGTTGGGTAGGTGCTATTGTACGGAATACCCAATTGAGCGCATTCAATACGCACTAAATCATAGGCTTCCGCCGTAAAGCTGGTGTATACCGCCGACACATCACGGTAAATCTCCGATTTATTGTTTTCATAGCCCATTAACGACACGCGAGAATCTGCTAATAGGGGCTCTACTTTGTCTTTAAAGTACGAACTAACGGTAATATACCCGTATATTCGAATATCCGTAAACCCATCCGCTAGCGCGCGTTCAATAGACAGATGTGTGCGTTTCGCCGGTGTGATATTCCCAATGATCGCCGCGACACCAGGTGTTGGGTTTCGGTCTTTACACGCGACAGGGGCCACATAATTCGGTATAACCACATAAGGGTCGGGTCGCCCCTGAAAATCCGCTTGTTGCTCTGACACAAACTGCGCCACATCCCAAAACGGTGTGTGGATCGTCTTTAAATCAAACAGCCCCGTTTCATGACAACTCAGAATCACACGCTTTACATTGGGGCGCGCATCCAGTTTGGCGTAATGCACAAGTAACGTGTCGCTTTCTTCTAGCGATATCTCATCGATAAGCCCACCTTTGCAGTATTGCAGGTGCCAGTCCACCTGGCCAAAAAATTGGGCATCTATTCCTATGTCGTCTAACATAGTGCATAGTTCTGCGAGCATCAAAGTCGACCCGCCAGGGCCAGACCAATTACTTAATACGCGTACTCGGCTCATGGTTTAAAAAAAAACGGCAGGTTTGTCAGCGGGCAAAGTAAATGTAAATGTACTACCGGTTTGATAGGTGCTTTCTAAGGCAATAGTGCCTTTGTGCAGTCTCACTAATTCCTGAACAATAGATAATCCGAGCCCGATACCCTCATACCCACGCGTCGATGACGCATCCGCCTGGCGAAACTTATCAAAGATTATTTTATATTCTTCAGGCTTTAATCCAATGCCGGTGTCTGTCACACGAAACGCAATTAAGTTGTCATTGTCAGCCACTTTTGAGCACGCAATCTCAATGCGCCCTTCTGGTGTGAATTTTAATGCGTTAGAAATTAAATTTTCTAATATACGTGTTAGTTTTTCGGGGTCCGCATCTAACACCAATTCTTTTGGCTCACTTTTAAATGAAATCGCCAAGTTCTTCGCGTCAGCAAGAGGGGAATAAATCAAACTCAATTTATCAAACAATTCAGACACCTTAACGGAACCATATAGCATTTTATATTTTCTGGCTTTAATAACAGACAGGTCTAGTAAATCATTGATTAGATTTTTTAGATTCTTTGTATTTGTTAATGCAATGCCTAAATATTCCTGCTGTTGCGCGGTTAATTCCCCCACTTTTCCACGATGAAGTAATTCTAAAAACCCAATAACAGAGGTAAGAGGGGTTCTTAATTCATGACTCACGTTCCGTAAAAAGCTATCTCGAAGTTCCTGTAATTCCTTTTCCTGGGTCACATCTCTAATAATCGTAATAACGCCAACGCTGTGTCCAAATTCATTCTTGGCTAAGCTCGATGTAATTAAATAGACTTCATTTTTATTGCTGCCTTTTGGAATGGCCACTTCTCGAGTGATATGGGATTCTATCCCTTCCAATTGCTCTTTAAGCGATGACAAGAAATCTTCGTTTTTTATGTATTCTAAAATTGTTTTTCCGCGGGCGCGATCATTTGAAAAATTTAACATTTCTTCGGCCCGTTGGTTTGCAAACACCAATTCATTGTTTGAATCCGTAATAATAATGCCCTCAGGTAAATTACTAACAATGGCTTCAGACCGGTTCTTTTCAGTTAAAATATCCTCAGTGGCATTTCGCATATTCTCAATCATCTGATTAAAGGTGTGCGCCAACTGGCCAATTTCATCGCGCGTACTCACACTTACTTCCTGATACAAATCGCCATTTGCCACCTGCTTCGCCACGCGAGACAATTCCCCCAGGCTATCTGTGATGCGTTTCACAATTAGAACATAGAGAAGAATAATACCTAAATTAAGTGTAACCAGCACCACTACCACGCCCAAATAAATGGTTGTTTTGGTTTTTTCAATGGCTTTAGATGGCAATGCAATTACACCAAAAATACCCCCATACTCAGAAATAGGGGCCGCCAATACGCGGTAACCGTCTCTATTTACTCGGGTTTCAAAAAAACTTCTGCCAGACTCATCTTGAGCGGCTAACAGACCGTTAAACGCGGTGGGTGATTCAGCGAACTGAGAACCGGCATGTCTGGTGAATAAGGTGATGAATTTGCCGTTAGAATCATTTGTCACCAATAAAACATCGGACTCTGGTAAAAACGACGTGCTTTCAGACAATGCGTGTTGCAATGGAACGACGATAAAGCGCGCAGGCGATACACCCGGTACTGGCATGACAAAGCTAATCGAATGGGGAGCCTCGGTCCCCAAGTCATATTGAGGAAGTACTATTCCATCTTGATTTAGTTTCGTTGTGGCAATTCGAAATTGTGTGTTTATTTGCTCCAAAGGAAGCACGGTAGCATTGGTGTTTGGAAATATCGATTTGGTAAGCCCAGAAACAACCTTTAAGCCGGTGGGGTGTTCTAAGTTTAACCCGTCTTGATAGCGGTGTTTGATAAGGCCCGATAACGCATCGGCTTTGGCGCGTACGATGGCTAATTCATTATTCAACGAGTGCAGTTGTTCATTAAGTTGTTGGCGTAACTGACTCTGCAAATTGCGATCAATATAATCTAACGAGACAAACATGGCGCTAAACGTCATAAACACCGTAATTAGGAAAAACGGCATTAAAATCTTATTTCGGATAGAACCCGCAGGCATTAACCATGACCGTTTACCCATTTTCCCTGCTTATCCTTCCCGCCGAGTGAATTCATATACCATTATACCCGTGGCAACAGACACATTTAAAGAAGATAGTTTTCCCTGCAATGGAATAATAACCGCCTCATCCAATTGTTTTTGCACCAAAGAGCTAAGGCCTTTTGCCTCATTTCCCATCACTATGGCATAGGGAGTGTTAACCCGAACATCTGAAATTGAAACGCCATTATTCGAATCAGCCCCGTACATCCAGTAACCTGCCTTTTTAAGTTGCTTGATGGTTTGGGCAATATTCGTGACACGCACCAACGGAATATGATGAATAGCCCCTGATGCCGCTTGAATCATACCTGGACTTAAGGTGCTGTTGCGGTCTTTAGGAAACACAACCGCGCTAATACCCATGGCTTCTGCGCTTCGTAATATACCCCCAAAATTAAAGGGGTCTTCAATATGATCTAATATCACCAAACGTGGGTGCTTGTCTGGTGCATTTATAAGGGATTCAATGGGGTGAAACTTTCCAAATTCACCTTCTGCCACAATGCCTTGGTTGTGGGCCCCGCTATACGTCTTTCCAAAATCCATAGCGCTCAACGTATCAATAGGAATCCGTCTACGAGTGGCTTCATCCAATATGATGCGCAACTTTCCATCGTGGCGTTTATCGTCCTGCACAATAATCCGTGTCATTGCCGCATCAGCTGCAAGCGCTTCTTCAATCGCGTGACGTCCCTTTAATAGCATGCTCATGAGCGAGGATGGGCCTTTCTGTACGTGCTAGTGACCAAGTGCTCACTGACGTGTGTGTATAACTGTGTGGTTGCAATACTAACATGCCCAAGCAGGGCTTGCACACTACGAAGCTGGGCGCCATTATTCAATAAGCCGGTGGCAAAACTATGGCGCAGATCATGGGGCGAGAACGACAACCCTTGGTCAGAGCGGGCCAACTCGTCTTTTAAGTCCCGTTCAATGCTGCGCGTACTGATCCGACACCCCTTTTGACTCACAAAGAGCGCGACATCCTTAGGGCTTGCCCATTTCGTTCGCGCAATATCCACATACCGTCTCAGCCACGTCGCGGCCAGTGGGGTAAAAAATGCCACACGTTCTTTTGTTCCTTTTCCGATCACCCGACACTCTTGCACGTCTAAACGAACATCCGACAGGTTCAAACCCACCAGTTCAGACACACGCAAACCGCTGGCATACAGCAGTTCAAAACAGGCGCGCCGCCGTACTCCAATGGGGGTGCTCACATCAATGCCATCCAAAAACACGCCCAGGTCTTGTGCGCTGATCACGGTGGGTAGGCGGCGCTCAATGCGCGGTAGGTCTAAAGCCGACCAAGGGTTTTGGCGCACCACTTCTTCCATTTTTAGGTAACGCCAAAACGAGCGCAGTGCCGCGATCTTGCGCCTCACAGTAGGGCGCGCATACTGCGATGCATTAAGGTGGCGCAAAAATCGCCGAGCCACCTGCACATCGCAAGCGGTTAAAGTTGACACCTTCTCAGTGGCTAAAAAGCCCATGAATTGATCAATGTCGCGTTTGTAGTTTGTTAAGGTGTGCTGGGAATAGTGGCGATTTTTTTCGAGAAATGTTAAAAAATCGCCACTATACCGGAGCAAATTAATCCACCCGTAAGTATTTAGCCCGAACAGACCCATCTACCGGCAGTGTTTGCCCATGAACTTCCACCCATGTGAGCCGTTCATCGGCCTTGCGCGTATCCAAATAAACCGTTTTATTTTCGATTTTTAAACCTAAAGATTTAATTTCTTCAATTTCTTCAGCTTTTATAAATACTTGTTCAGGCGTGAGGTTTTCCACTGTAATTTCAGCGGCCAATCCCATGGCGTGGTAGTTGCGTTTGATTTTGACATTTTCTTTGCCTTCAGGGTCTTCGTATCCTTTTACAATGGTGATGCGGTTGCTGTCACATAAGGACCGTAGCATTTCCAATGCGCCAACTAAGCCCAAGCTTAGGCGAAAATTTCCTGTGCCACTGGCATCTTTATCTGCAAAGTCCCGTTTCGAAAAATGATCCGAAATTTTGTGGGTATTGCGTTTTCGTTTTCCAGAACGTCTTTTGGAATTAGTCTCATTGTCACCACCGCCCCCACCACCGCGATTACGGTTGCGATTGCGGTTACGGTTTCTGTTGCGATTGCGATTTTCACTGGGTTTTTGTTCAGACATGTGTGTGATTTTCTCCTTAAACGACTATTATAGCGTAGATGCGGCCCCATAATAAGAGAGCGCAGTTTTAATTTCTTTCATGTCATTCCATGTCAGCCATTTCGGGCTTCCTTTTTCTTTACTGGCATAGCGTAGCAGGTAAGACGGGTGAAACAAGGGCATGATGTAAAGGGGTTCGTCCATATAGGAAACATCCCGTTTAAACCACTGACCTCGCACCTTAGTGATGCTGTGCTCAGCCCCTAAAATAGTTTTAAGCGAGGGGTTTCCAAGCAATACTAAAATCTTTGGCTGTACCAAATGCAATTGACGGCGTAAAAACCCGTTACAGGCATCAATTTCTTCCTGTTCAGGGTCTCTGTTTTTGGGAGGGCGGCACTTAACGGTATTCGTAATGTAAATATCTTCTGCGCGGTTAATGCCTACCGATTCAAAAATCTTGGTTAATAGCTGACCCGCTCGCCCAATAAACGGCTCGCCTTGCTCATCTTCTTGCGCGCCCGGGCCTTCACCAATCACCATTAAATTACTTGGTACTTTTCCAACACCAACCACCACTTGCGTGCGTGTTTCCGATAATTTGCACCCCGTACACTCACGGCACTTTGCATAAAACGTGTCATAATTCATATCATCATATTCGGTTGGAATATTAAAATCTATCATTTTAGGCGTCCTCCATTAACATGCTTAAATCCAGTGCCTTTACCGAATGCGTTAATTTACCTATCGAGATGCGATCCACTGGTAGCGTACGATACTGCGAAATGGTTTCAAGACTTATATTACCAGATACTTCTAGTAACGCGCCATATTCCTTAGCCTCACAAATGGCCTTAGCCTTGGGGATATCCTCCAACGCAAAATTATCCAACATAATAATATCCACTTCGGATAAGCCTAAATCGCCCAACTGCGCCAAGGTTTCCACTTCAATTTCAATCTGTATTCCTGGGCAATTGTGTTTAAATGCACGGCAAGTATCGGCAAACAGCTCTAATTTTCCAGCCGCCGCCAGAGCCGCCAAATGATTTTCTTTTAGAAGTACCATATCCGATAAGTTATACCGATGGTTCTTTCCACCACCAGCCACAACGGCTTTTCGTTCTAACGGACGCAATCCAGGGGTGGTTTTTCGTGTGTCTAAAACAGCGATTGATGAATTTGAAAGGGCGTTTACATAGGCCTTTGTCGTTGAGGCAATGCCGCATAGCCGCTGCAGAAAATTCAACAGGGTGCGTTCCAGCGCCAATAGCGTTGTTGCCGGGCCAGAAAGTCGTAGTATTACGTCGCCTTTTTTAAAGGCATCCCCATCCAAAAATATAGGCTGAATGGCCAGCTTTGTATCGTTGAAAATATCCAGAATGGCAGAAATCACATGGCTGCCACAAAACACTCCCGATTCGCGGGCAATAATCTGAGCCTGCCCAGCATGCTGGTCTAAACCACAAAACGCGCTAGTGACATCGTTCCATGCACCATCTTCTTCGAGTGCGCACCTAACCAAAGCCTCAGTATTGTCCATGGGCTCAGTATAGCAGATAGGTAAGATACGACTTAAATTAAATCTGTTACAATAACTCTATGAAAATTGCAGCGATACAAATGAACTCAACCTTAGATCGAGATGCCAATATCGCATCTGCCTTAGAATTAATGACAGAAGCCGTCAGAAAGGGCGCCGAATTACTCGTGCTTCCTGAAGTGTTTAATTCCAGGGGCGACGGGGGCAAACTCGAGCAACGTGCCGAACCAATACCCGGGCCAACAACCGATGCGCTTAGCGAATTCGCGGTCTCAAATGAAGTGGCAATAATTGCGGGTAGCATAATTGAGAAATCAGAAGACGGGGCGATTTACAATACCAGTGCCGTTATAGACGCCTCTGGCGCTGTGGCTGCCACCTACCGAAAAATAAATTTATTTGATGCGCAAGTGGGCAATCCTCCTATTAAGGAATCGCGCCTATTTAGCAAAGGAAAAGACTTAACATTAGTGGAGATTAACGGTTGGCAAATTGGCCTGGCCATTTGTTTTGACATGCGATTCCCAGAGCTTTTTGCCGAGTACAGAAGAGCAGGCGCAGAGGTGATTGTAGTGCCGTCAGCCTTCACCACACCCACTGGCGAGGCCCATTGGGAAACCCTCTTGCGCGCAAGAGCCATTGAAACACAATGTTATATTATTGCGCCGAACCAATGTGGCGTAGGCGCTGGCGCAACGGAATCGTACGGACACTCATTGATAGTAGACCCATGGGGAAAAGTGCTAAAAGAAGGGTCCGAAAAATCCTCAGAAGCCATCATCACCAATATATCCAAAAAACGCGTGCAAGAAGTGCGAATTAAAATTCCAATTAAGCTTTAACCCCGTATTGGGGCGTATTTATGCCAGTTTAGATATTGCCGCAAAAATGATGGGCGACGACCGGGAGTAAATTCCCCAAAATCACCTTCAAATCTTCGCACCTGCTTCAATCTATCTTCTACCTTGTCTTTGTACACATTATTATCTTTAAACTGCTTATTCTCGGTTTTTTGATCCTCATCACGAACCACCTGTAATCCCTTATATGGTTTTGCTTCAAACTGATCAGGGCGGTAGGTTACGTAGTGCTTATATATCGGGTAGTCCCACAACATTTTGTCTTTCAATCCATGGGGTCTTACCCGGTACACCTGGTTCAAATCATAATGAATACCCGGTTTGTTTTTAAACTGACGAATTTCCATGCCACCTGGTTGGTAAAAAGGAACATTGTCTTGGACTGATTTACTAAAGTCATAGTCATCGGGCGATTGAGACAAGTGTAAAAAGAAATTTAAACTATGCCAGTTGACGACTTCAGCCCCCTGTTTGTCAGCGCGCGCTGCAATGACGCGCGGATCATCAACCACCATCTCATCGGCATGCATCAAATGAAACCATCCCTCATGCCCATATAGTTCCCAGGCCTTTTCCAATAAGAATTGCCGCGCGCCATCCGTAATTTTGCGTTTGGGGTAAATATCATTGTCGTGCAAGTAATACACTACATTATCAAAACTTTTTAATATTTCAGGTGTGTTATCCGTAGACCCATCCAAAACCAGTATTTTGTCAAAGTACGGCTTATTCGCGTTCATCATTTCTTCGATGATGAATTCTTCGTTATAGGTCATTAAAAGTCCGATAAGTTGCATATGGGGTATTATAGCGTATTGTGTCTATGATACAATTCCAGTCTATGAACAATTGGATCCAATTTTTAACTGACATAGTGGACGAGAGCGACAAAATCGCCCTCAAATATTTCAAGGCAAGCGACTTGGGAGTGTTAATAAAAGACAACATGACACCCGTATCCCAGGGCGATTTGGAAATTGAAAATCACATTCGCGCATTGGTAGGTCAGCGTTACCCCAATATGAGTATTGTGGGTGAAGAGCACGGCGAAACAAAGGGTAGCGACGATATTAAATTAATTATCGACCCCATCGATGGCACGAAAAACTTTATTCGCGGCTTACCTTTCTTTGCTACTTTATTGGCAATCGAAGAGGGCGGCGAAGTGACGGCGGGCTTAGTGAGTGCGCCGGCAACAGGCGAGAGATGGTGGGCACAAAAGGGCCAAGGCGCGTTTTATAACGGAAGCCGAATCCACGTATCTGAGATCAGTTCGCTCGATAAGGCACTTGCTTTGCACGGCAGTATGTACGGATCGGAAGCCTCAGACGACCCATCGCGCGTGGAAGCACTGCTACGGCAAACTTATCGCCAAAGGGGCTTTGGCGATTACTACCCGCATATGCTAGTCGCCCAAGGTTTGGGCGAGTTTGCCGTGGATTTCAAGCTGCAAGTGTGGGACATCGCGCCATTGAAAATCATTGTTGAAGAAGCCGGTGGGATTTGCACAGATACGGCCGGTGTTGCCACCGCTTATTCAGGAAATCTGATTACAAGTAATGGCAAAATACACGACGACGTACAAAAACAACTCGCCAATCTAAAATGATTTGCGCTATAATCTAGATTGAATCTCATTCAAAAGACGAGGGAAGGAAAAATCTGTGGATTTAAATATTGATGCAAGTAAAGACGGAGACATTACCATTATCACAATCAGTGGTGAGTTAGATGATTTCCATGCTCCAAAATTAAACGACACTTTTTCTCAGGTAATCGACAGCGATGAATGCAGTAAGCTAGTCGTCGATCTAGAAGGGGCTACATTTATTGACAGTGTTGGCCTTGGTACAATCGCAATAGCAGGTAAGAAAATTGTACAATTAAATGGGTCGATGAACCTTGTCTGCACAAAAGCCCCAATCGTGAAGTTAATCACGGCGTCAGGTATTGTGGATGCAATGGGCGATCATTTGGGTTTGTACGATTCCTTAGAAACAGCTAAAAACTCCCTTTAAAGCCTAGATTTTAAGCGATCCTTGCCCATTTTAGCGAATAAGCCTGTCCTCGACGTATGTTAAATACGCCTCCGGTAGACTTTTCTCAAAATGAACAAGTCTCATCTTAAAATCTAGGCTTTTTATAATTGGAGAATGAACCTGTTTTTATCTGAGCGGACCCGGATTAGTACTTCTAACGCTGCCAATTAGAAAAATTAATGGATCCCGGATCAAGTCCGGGATGACACTACGTGAAAATGGGGGATAAATCCACAACATTATTACAGCGTTCCGCTTCTGGAAACGGACACTTGGTGTTGTAGCAACACAGGCAATCTAGTCCTTCCGGGACGAGTTTAGTCATCACGCCATACTCTGCCAGCTCAGCTGCGCTAGTGGGTCCTACGTAGGTAAATGTGGGTTTTTCAAGGGCCACGGCCATGTGCATCACTAGCGTGTCACCAGTTACAACGCGGTCACAACGGTTTAAAATGGCAAAGGTGTCTTTCACACTTTGAGCGCCATCCGTATTAATTGTGGGTATGCCCCAAGTGGCCACTTCAGCCATTCGTGCGGCTTCTTCTGGCCCCGAAATCAATAAAATGGTATCACCACGTTTATGCAGTCCGTCTAACAAGTCTCGCAGCTTGCCCATTGAGAGGCTTTTTTCTGGCCATCGGGGCCCAGCGCCCACCATAACAGCAGTAATAGAATCTGTATGTGCGCAGTGGGCTAAAAGCGCATCGGCATAGGGGCTAGTTAGGTCGCTTAGTACAGGAATCGTATCGCGTGTTTCATCAAATTCAAGCTCACATATCTCAAATAGAACAGATTGGTAAGTGCGCTTATTAATTTTCTTTAAGTCATCATTTATAGACACGTGTAGCCATGCATCTGCCGCCCCATTAAAAGGAATAATCTTTCCAGACTCGTTTACGCCATAGCCAAAATGCACAGCTGCTTCTGCCATACTACCGAGCACAGCGCCGTCATAATCGTTGTCTAGTGAATACACCACGTCAAATTCTTCCCACATAATAATAGGCAGCATTTCGGGTGAGCCGTAGGGCACCACGCGATCCACAAGGCCATTTTCAAGTAAGCCAACAGCGTTCGATTTTGTAATCCACGTTATCTCGGCGCCGGTACCAGATAATTGCCGTAAAATGGCTGCTGTACGCAACACATCTCCCATTGCACCTAATTTAATAATTAAGATGCGTTGGGTAATGGGGTCATAATCATTCACACAGGTTTCGCAAGTAACACCCGTTCGTTTATGAGGGGCGCATGGTTTAGCGCCAACGTAATGCCGACAATCTGTTTTGATCATTTCAATACCTTACAGTATACTATCTCAAACGCACAAACTTCCATCTTTAAGTGAACTGCGTTACACTATGTAAAATGCCGAGGTGGCGGAATTGGTAGACGTGCTGGTCTCAAACACCAGTGGATGCAAATCCGTGCCGGTTCGATCCCGGCCCTCGGTACCAACCCCAAGGGAAGTTTAATGAGTCCAGAAAAACGACGATCCCCATATATTAGATTACTTCGGTATTTGTTACCCCACACCCCGTCACTTGTGCTTTCCATCGTATTTACGATCATGTTTGCCATGGCTAACGTGTATTTTATGCCCTTGGTGAAAGACATCTTGTCTCATCTAGGCGATAAAAACTTGGAATATTTTACCAACCACATCATTAATGCGGCCATTTTGTTTTCAATTTGGATCAGCTCAAAATATGCGCAAGTCTATTTAATGCAGCGCTTGAGCTATAAAATTCTAATCCAATTGCGTTTAGATCTATTTAAACGCCTACAGCAGTGGTCTATGGATCAGTATTCCGGTTGGAAATTAGGTGATATCGTCACGCGTGCCTTATCGGATGTGGATAAAGTGAAGATGGCCGTGATGCTGAATTTTGAGTCTATCTTACCCAATTTCGTTACCGTGGTGGGCATTTCAGGGTATCTGTTTTGGCTATATTGGCCACTTGCCACGCTGGCGTTAGTGGGTGTGCCGGCATTTATTTATATTCTGGTCTATTTTTCAAAGCGATTAAAACGGGTAACAGGGCAAATACAACGCCAAACTGCGGGGATCACTCATATTTTGCAGGAAAATGTATCCAACATGAAAGTGGTTCAGGCGTTTGCACAGGAAGACCACGAAATGCAGCGCTTTGAACATGAACACAATCGCAACTTTAATGCGTTCATGAGGGAAATTCGATACCGCGTCACCCAAGAGCCTCTTTTGGCAATTTTGCAGTTTATCGTATTTTTAGGTTTAGCCTGGTACGGTGGTTTTTTAGTGGTAACCGATGTCATGTCGTCGGCTGAGCTAGGGGCCTTCTTTACGGGCGTGATTTTGTTGGCGGAACCCACAAGAGGGCTGTCAAAGGCGGTAACTAAAACCCATCAAACCATGGCGTCTGCTGAACGGATCTTTGAGATTTTGGATGTAAAGTCTTCTGTAACAGAAATCAAAAATGCCAAGATTATTGAGCCTGTAATGGGTAAGGTAGAGTTTCGTAATGTGTGTTTTTCATATGCAACAAAAGATGATAACGCCCTTAATAACATTAATTTTACAGCAGAGTCGGGGCAGCGTATCGCGCTTGTTGGGTTATCGGGTGGCGGCAAGAGCACCCTAGTAAATTTGATTCCTCGGTTTTATGATCCGCAAGAGGGTGAAGTGATTATTGACGATGTAAATATAAAAGAATGGAGCTTAAAATGCCTACGTTCTAACATCGGAATTGTGCCGCAAGATGTGGTGTTATTTCGCGGAACCATACTTGAAAATATACGCTACGGAAATTTAAAAGCCAGCCAGGAAGACATACAAAAAGCGATGGCCCAAGCAAATGTACTTGAATTTGTGGAAAAATTTCCCGATAATATACTTACCAAGGTTGGGGACCAAGGGCAATTGTTATCGGGCGGCCAAAAACAGCGCATCTCTATAGCAAGGGCCTTATTAAAGAACCCTAAGATTTTGATTTTGGATGAAGCGACATCTGCATTAGATTCAGAATCAGAGCACTTGGTACAAGAGGCATTGGACAAGTTAATGCAAGGTCGAACAACGTTTGTAATTGCTCATCGCTTGTCAACAATACAGAATGCCGATAAGATCATTGTTATAAATGAAGGTGAAATCGTAGAGACTGGCACTCATAGAACATTGTTAGAAAACCCAAAAGGGCAGTACACAAGGTTGTATGAGTTACAGTTGAGTCGCTCAACAAATAAATAAAGAATAGGACTAATGCACATGTTTTCCGAAGGAAGAGAAACGTGGCAGTTGGTAGAAGATAATCCGAAGTTAATCGGCCGCTTATCTCGCCAATTAAAATTACCGCGTCTCTTAGCAAAAATTATTACAGCCCGGGATATTGGGGGTGGGCATACAGCTG
>JAQBTH010000117.1 GCA_027623425.1 bacterium
ACGACTCTTTCTCATGTGTCCCATAATAACCTCAATGTTGGTTATCTAGGACAGCCCCTAACTTAATTTACTTTGTGCTGACGCAAAACTTAAGCGACCATGCTCAATGGTGAGGGTTGGAGAGAAGGCATAGGAAGACAGTCCCCATCATATAGACGGGGCTGTTCCTAATCCCTCACGATCTTGCTCAGCGGAGCCGGGCCGTCGCTTCAGGCTCGTCTGTATCAATGACCATGATCAGACGCTTGACCGCTACTTGCAACACCGTCGGTCATTGGTGCTGGGGGGCGTGCTTCGGTCTTTAGGACTGCACTTTGCCTGTGCCCCCGTCCCGTGGTAGGAAATTCTTAGAATGACGCCACCGTTAATGTATCACCGATCCATCATCCTAACCTGCAATTAAGGCTTGCAAGAGCCTCCAGTATCACTCGATTAGGATCACCGTTTCGTCTGTGCACGCTCTTGCGAGTTCACGCACCATCTTTTGCATCACATGCGCCTGCTTTAAGGTCGGACACCAATAAGGTTTTGCTGCTTTTTCCCATATTTCATATGCAAACCTACGAGCCCAATCATCAGTCACTTGGCGCATGACATAAGGCCAGTTTGTAATCAGGTGCTTTAGTTCTGTTGACGAAACAACAGCATCTGAAGCATTGCGGCGCTCAGTAAATTTAATGTTTAAAAACTGTTTCATGGCTGAATAACCGCTGTTTGCTTATAACAGTAAGCAGCGTCGTAAAGCTTCTGCGCGTATTTCAGGGCTTCTTCTACATTATAGACTGCAGCTCTGTTTGGACGCCTTACGACCAAGGGCCAGCGCTCAATAGTTCGCGGACTGATTGGGAAAAATAGATGCGTGATGATTGCCGCTAATGTTATCCGATTGGCATTAACAGGCACTGGTTGACCCGGAGACCAACTTTGGGGCTGAATTATATTCACGGAAATACCTCTAAGCTACGTCGAGGCTCTCAGAATAACCGGGAGTTAATTTAGGGTAAAAATGCAGAAACAGAAAAAAAAATAATGTACTTTGTATTACTTATATTTTTTCCATGCGGCTTTAGCTGGATCGCGCCAACTAGCAATTACAGGCGTCCATTTTCCGCCGTTTTTTCTTTCTGATTTTTGATCGTCGGTTAGCGGCCGCGTTGGCTTATAAACATAGAAAAATTCAAACGCTTTTTGCACTGCCCTTCCAAACTCAGTGGATGGCTCATCGTTGTTCGAGGGTGAAACACCAAAAGTAATTGGCCGTTCGAGGTATTTAAAAATAGCAGAAACCGCATCCGCCAACTTATAAGCAAGTGGATTTCGATTTCCGACGATATTTTCTCTTTTTGTAATTTCATTTCTATGCTTGGAAATTGAGCTCAACTCCAGTTCAAGAGCGTCGGTAACCTTAAGCATATTCGAACCAGCCAATTCTAAAATACGTAGTTCATCATTAGGCAATGTAGCTAATTTCTTTTTAGCACGCTCAACCAACTTCAAAGCGTCTGCATAAATCACAGCAACCCTTTTATCTTCTTTGATGTTTTCAGCAGTTGCTTCGATCCAACAGCCCGCAAGATCAACGTAATGTTCTACCAATTCCGGATTGCAATTCAAATAACTGGCAAGAGCGATACTGCTTGCAGAAGCTTCAATTTCAAACGAAATAATATCTGTCATACTTAAGTCCCAAAGTTAGTTAACGATGTCTATTAATAATTCATTCCAAAACTGCATTACCTGTCTTCTTTGATTTAGGTGTTTGGCCTGTTGATATGACCGCATTACACCTGACCTGGTTTCACTTTGTTTATGATTAAGAAGCCCATCCAGATGGCTCTCAATAAAATTTGTTTTTTCGGAGATTAATGTCATAAATGTTCTGCGCAAATCATGAAAATTAAAATCAGAAACGCCTGAAGCTCGACGAACAGCATTGTTGAAATATGACCAAGCAGTCATTTCCTTACCAATTATATTAGATAGCGGGAAAACAAGAGCGTCAGGCAATCCCAACTCAGGTCCGATGACCGATTGAACTAAATCGTGCAACGGCATGGTAAAAGCTTCTTTGTTTTTGGTATCCTCCCAATGAAGTCTTATTTCTTTACGCACCAAATCAACTTGCTTTGCTTGCAAACGCGAAGCTTCTCCCTCCCTAAAGGGAACACAAATCATGAACCTAAGAAACCTAAGGTATTTATCATGTATAGGTCCGCTAGGATGCCAAAGACACTTTAGCTCTTCTTCGGTGTAAAATCTTTCCCGCGGATTTGATGGTTTGGGTCGTTTGCTTTTTGAAACTCCATCAGCTGGATTTTTCAAAATCACATCGTTATCTAACAAAAAATCGAAAAAACGACTAAATGCGCCAAACCTGTGTCGCGCAGTCGACGGGCGGCCTAAATGCATTTGAATTAATCGCCTGAAGTCGGCCGTGACAATATCATCGGGACTGGCCTCAAATATTTTTAATTCGTGAATGGCTCTTCGCACATGTGCCAACTCAGACTGTTGGTGGTTGGTCGGGTTTGTGCCAAAGCTCAATCCATATTCCACCAGCCATTGTTCTAAACTTTTCTGTCGAGCGGCAATAAGAGCTAAAACCCTCTTTTGTGCGCGAGCTTCGCTTGCGGGATCATTTCCCTCTCTAACTTGAGCTTTAACATTTTCCGCAGCAAAACGCGCTTCAATCGCATTCAAAGATGCAAGATCACCAAGCTTCATAGTTTTTTGAGGATGCCGCTTGCCACCATCTACAAAGCCTCGACATCTATATGCATATGTCCAACTGGCGCTTTTTGAATTGACCACCAGACGCAGGCCAAAACATTCCGTGTCCGCTAATACTACACGGCTCCCCGTTAAGCGCTGTTTTTTCACAGCGCTATCTATCAACTTGCGATCGATTTTACCCTTTAAGGTTTGGCCTGTTTTTTCATTTAACATTTCAGCGAGACATCCAGCGAGACAATTGGGCGTTGAACTGAGTTGACTAGCGTTAGATAGCGAAGTCAAGTATCATAATTTACTGGATTAAATTAAGAAAAAATAGAGAATTAACTTAAATTGATGATTTAAAGCAGTTGACTGTTAATCAA
>JAQBTH010000034.1 GCA_027623425.1 bacterium
ACACTATCTTGTAGGTGGACAATTATATGCCGAATATGAAGACAAAATGCCTACCACTGCTGGTGGTGGTATAGGTGGTTCAATAGTCGTTACTTATTTGGCCCAAGTGCGTAGTACACTGGAACCAGTGCCGCGCTTAGCGGTACAACCGCCTCAGTTTGCAGCCGGTGATTTTTGTGTTTCTTCTGGTGCTTGGTATCAGTCTCAGTCGGATAGAGACTCAGGCGGATTAGATTGGGTGCAAATTGATGCACCTCAATGTGAAGATTATAATGCAGCGTCTGCTCAAGTAGGGAAGCCTCAGTATGATGCTGCTCCAAGGGTTGAAGCAGGTGGTGTTCAGCAGCGTTATGAACTTGTACAACATGATCCTGCTGGTCCGGTTATGAGTGACAATCCAGGCCTACTTCAGGCTCATTCTATATATGAAGTATCGGGCGCTGATCGTCAATTACAATTTAATTCACCACGATTAGCAGGTGCGTTTTGTGACGTACCAGTAGATGGTCAGCCAAAACGGTTTAATCCTGCATTGCATCAGGGTTTACGTGCAGGTACTCAGGTTGAGCAAGACATGGCAGCTAATTTAGATGGGTTACAACATGAGCATCCTGGTTTTTATAACCGTCTCAGCGAAATGCCTGTCTCTGTTGTTGACCGTATTGCCTCTGATCTTAGAGTTGTGGCGCGGTTGACTACCTTAAAACAAAGTCATGAAGTCTTATACAATAAATTTATTGTAGGCTCTTCAATTCAGGCGTTACATGATTTTGTTGTCAAAGACCCAACCGCGAGTGAACTACTTGCGATGCGTGAGCAAATTAGTAAATATAAGTATGACCAAATGCCACCAAAGAGCGCTAATTGTTGCGTTAAGGTTGTTACACAATGTTTACCTTATGCATTTTGTTTTCCTTCCTGCGATGAGAAACAATCTGTGCCTGTTTTTGCCTGCGCTAAGGATATGTTTACGGCAACCTCGGACAAAGAAATACCAGCATGGAAACGCGCTTTTGCATTTTGTGGATTAGGTACTGCTGTTATGGCTACGGCGTGTGCACTAGGGCACGGATTTAGCGATGGTGGGTTATTTTCTGCCAGTAAAATAATAACTGAACCGGGTTTGGTTATCGCTTGGGTCGGTATTTGCATTGGCGGCGGAGTGGATTTTATTGGTGTTCGTGAATTCTATCAACAGGCCTATCCGAATGGTTGCTGCTCGGGAAATAGAGCCACTGTGGCCCCTGAAACTGTTATTGACCAGCAGCCTGGGCACCAAGCCCTTCCTATGGCCAATAGAGGAACAGCCTTCCTATAAAGGCTATGCTTTTACGCTGTCATTAATCAGCAATTCACACCTAGTCTGTAATTGTTCCGCTTGCAAACCATAGTCAGACAGTAATTCGTTCTGTGTGCCGTGGTTTGCAAACTCGTCTGCGATCGCCGCGGAATGCACCTTAGGTAACGTCCCATCGTACTTCTCGTGCAGCAGTTGCAGTATCGCGCTATGTACGCCGCCAGGCCGGTTACCTTCTTCTAATACCATGAGTTGCGCGCAATTCTTCGCATAGTGCAAAATAGTCTCTTCATCCAACGGTTTAGTAAAACGAAGGTTGATAACCGCTACCTTGTGCCCCTCTTTAGTTAAGGCTGTTCCAACCTGGTGAGCGGGCCATGCCATTGTGCCTGCGGCAAGCAATACCATGTCGTATTTACCAGATTGGGCAGTTTCGTCTAAAAGTAGTTGGCTTTTGCCTAATTCAATTGCGGCACCGGGCAGGCTTCCATCTTCAGCAGGCACAGACCCTCTAGGGTAACGAATACTGACGATTTTGCCGCTATTCACGCTCCAATTTAACATTTGGCGTAATTCCTCACCGTCTTTTGGGGCACAGACCACCATATTGGGAATCAGGTTTAAAAAAGAATAATCAAATACGCCGTGGTGGGTAGGGCCATCGGCACCCACAAGGCCCGCGCGATCTAATGCCAATACCATTGGTAATTCTTGTAAGCACACATCATGTATCAACTGGTCAAAGCCACGTTGCAAAAAGGTTGAATAAATGGCAAGAACAGGAACCATGCCGCCCTTAGATACGCCACCAGCAAAGGTTACCGCATGCTCTTCAGCAATGCCCACGTCAAAGTAACGTTCAGGAAATACCTTCTCGAATTCCACTAATCCACTACCTTCTCGCATGGCAGGGGTAATCACACATACTTTTGGGTTTGTTCTGGCCACATTAATGATTTCTTTGCCAAATACTTGTGTGTAGCTTAACCGTTTTGGCGGCTCAGGTGTGGTTGTATTGGGTTGGTTTGCATCGGCAGGAACCACTTTCTTTTGTGGACTAACGCCATGGTATTTTACCGGGTCGGCTTCGGCTTCTGATAGGCCTTTTCCTTTGGTTGTGATGAGGTGAATCATAATGGGGCCTGGGTAGCTTTTTGCATACTTTAGTGCCCCCATTACAACGGAAATGTTGTGCCCATCTAATGGGCCAAGGTATTTAAATCCAAACTCTTCAAATAATACGCCAGCTTTTGTTTCCACGATGGTGTTTCTCATTAAATCCACCACTTTTTCTACTTTTCGCACTAGCGGTTCGCCGATTCCTGGAATGCGATTTACGATGCGTTCAAATTTATTGCGTGCAAAGTTGTATATGGGCGAGGTGCGTACCGAGGTGATGTAATTGGCCATACTGCCGACAGGCGGGGAAATTGACATGTCATTGTCGTTTAAAATACAAATGAAGTTGCCCTTCATGGTATCGATATTATTAATGGCCTCGTAGCACATGCCACCAGATAGCGACCCGTCTCCTACAATTGAAATGACAGAGTGGTCTTCACCTTGCATGTCTCTTGCTTGGGCTAAACCTAGACCTGCGGAAAGCGCAGTAGATGCGTGCCCTGCTCCAAATATGTCGTGTTCAGACTCTTTGGCTTTGGCAAACCCGGAAAGGCCCCCGTATTGTTTGATGGTGAACATTTGATTAAGTCGCCCGGTTAACATTTTATGCACATAGCATTGGTGCGATACATCCCAGATAAATTTATCTTTAGGGCTCTCAAAGAGTGAATGAAGTGCTAATGTGATTTCTACCACACCCAGATTTGAGGCTAAATGCCCACCAACATCATCGGTAACGGCTTTTAATCGATTCCGAATCTCTTGGGCCAATTGTTCCATGTCTTGCTTGCATAAATGCTTTAAATCACCTGGAAGGTTTAGGGTGTCTAATAACGTGGCTTTCTCAGGCAAGTTTTCGGGCGTATTCATAACCTCAAATAATACCATATATTTAGTGCTCCGTCTTAATTCTCTCTATTGTGTATGAAATTAATGATTTGTTCTAAGCGTGTGGTGTTGCGATTTGTGAGTTTGGCTAAGTCAGATAATGCGGAATTGGCAAGTTCTGTGGCCATGACTTCGGCTTTTTCTAGGCCCCATAACGTCACATAGGTTAGTTTGTTTTGATCGGCGTCTTTATTTGGGGTTTTGCCCAATTCTTCACTGCTGCCTTTTACGTCTAAAATATCATCGACTATTTGGAATAATAAGCCCATTTTATCGCCAAAATCGGCCAGGGTTTCTTGCTCTATTCTGCTGGCCTTTTCAAGATAGGCAGGTAGGGTAACACAGGCCTTTAAAATGGCGCCGGTTTTTAGCGCGTGGGTTGTTTTTAAATAGGTCTCATTTGGGGTTATCGTGCCAGATTTTAAGTCTAATACCTGACCGCCAGCCATGCCTTGAATTCCAAAGGCCTTTGCCAATTCAATGATCACGTGCACCACTTGTTCGGCATTATAGTGGCTACCTAGGTGTTTTCCGACGATTTCAAACGCGTATGTATTTAGCACATCTCCGGCTAAAATGGCCATGTCTTCACCAAACTTCACATGGCAGGTGGGTTGCCCACGCCTTACATCATCGTCGTCCATTGCGGGTAGATCGTCATGAATTAGGGAATAGGCGTGCACCATTTCTATTGCGCAACCTAAGGGCATGATTCTTTCGGCGTTATCGGTGAATAGTTGGTGTGTAGCGATAGCAATTAGTGGGCGAATGCGTTTTGCTTTTGCGGTGACGGAGTAGCGAATGGCATCTTCTAAAATACGACGGTTATCAGTGAAATTAAAGGTGATGTATTGCGATAATGTATCGTCAATAATGGGGATGTGGTAATTGAAGAAATTGGAAATACTACTCATTATCTTCCAAATCAAATAGCGTGTCTCGTTTTTGGTTGAGTACCATTAATTTTTGTTCTGTTTTTTCCAAATCCTTAAAGGTTGCTTCTGCCAGTTTTAGGCTTTCTGCATAGCTATCCATTGCGCCATTTAAGTCGATATCAGATGTTTCAATCGCATCTAAAAGTGATTCGAGTTTGTTGATGTTTTTCTCAATAGTCATGATTGCCTTATTTTATCATAAAACTTGGGTTTGCGTTGGGTTTGGGGCTGAATGCTGTTTCGTGCCTAATTTACTGTGGTTTGAACGTAACCATCACTAAATTGAATGGAAAGCGTGTCACCAGATGTGGTGTCTTTTGTGGAACGTAAAACAGCCCCATCTTTATTTCTTACGATGCTATAGCCTTGTTGTAATTTGTGTAGTGGGTTTGCTGAAATAAGGCGCTTTTTTACTTGGAATAGGGTGTCGGCATGGCGGGTAAATAGGGTGTTTGCTGCACGGCTTATTTCTAATGTGGCATCTTGTGTGCGCTCCTTTGCATCTTCAATGCGCAATTCCAGTTGTTCTCCGGCACGAAATATCGCGTCGATAAGTGATTCTTTTTTTAACGTGAAAGCTTGGGATAAGTGGTGGGCGGCGGCAGAAGGGGTGGGGGCTCTAAAATCGGCGGCAAAATCACAGAGTGTAAAATCGATCTCGTGGCCCACAGCGCTTATTACAGGTAGTTCGCAGGCCGCCACTCGCCGCACAATCGATTCGTCGTTAAAACCGGCGAGGTCTTCGGGGCTGCCCCCACCTCTCATCACGATGAGGCATTCTATGTCTGGAATGCCTTCTGCCGCATTGATCGCAGCCACCACTTCCCGAGGGGAGTTCGTACCTTGCACTGTGGCCGGGCAAACGGTAATGGCGCACTGTGGCATTCTGTTTTTCATAATACTGACAAAGTCCCACATGGCAGCGGACTGATGGGCCGTAACAATTGCCACGTGTTGCGGAAATGGTGGGAGTGGTTGTTTGCGAGTCTCGTCAAATAGGCCTTCTTTAGCGAGTTTAGACTTTAATGCTTCAAATGCAGCGTTTAAATCGCCCTGTCCATCGGGAACCATATAGTTGGCTTGAAAGGTGATTTTCCCCTTTTTGGCGTAAAACTTCACGCTGCCTTTGGCTTGTACTTTTAGACCCGCACCTACGTTTAATTTAGATAGTTTTTTCTCGGCATCAAACATGACGGCATTTATGGAACCGATGCCATCACTTAACTCAAAATAAAGCGTGCTGCCATAAAATCGCATGTTGGTAATTTCGCCGGATACCATTACGTTTTGTAGTAGTAGTTCGCCTTCTAAAAGGTTTCGGATCAGTAAATTTAATTCGCTAACGCTTAATTGTGGTTCCATGTGGGTTCAGTATACCAAACTTTACCTTAGCCAATCTGTCTATTATAGGCTATACTTTCACTTTAGTATGAATTTTTGCCACTCGGATCTATTGGGACTGCGACATCTAAGCGCTGCTGAGATTACCCACCTGTTAGATCAAGCCAAACCATTGCGCGATGTATTAGACCGCAAAGTAAAGCAAGTTCCTACGCTACGTGGAAAAACAGTATTGCTCCTATTTTGTGAGCCGTCTACCCGTACCCGGTTATCCTTCGAAATGGCTGTGCGTACGATAGGTGCGGATTCCTTAACCATGGATATTTCCACCAGCTCAGCGAGTAAGGGCGAATCGTTGTACGACATGGTAAAGAACCTTGAAGCCTTGGGCGTTGATGCGATTGTGATTCGACATGCCAATGGTGGTGCGCCTCATTTTGTTGCTGAAACCGCAAAAGTGCCAGTGATTAACGCCGGTGATGGGTATAACGAACACCCCACGCAAGGCTTGTTGGACTTATATACAATGCGTGAGCGCTGCGAAGACGGTGATTTATCAGGTAAAAATGTCTTAATCGTGGGTGATATACGGCATTCTCGTGTGGCGAAATCAAATATTTGGGGGCTAACCAAGCTTGGCGCTAATGTGTTTGTATCGGGCCCACCGACATTAATTCCACCTGGAATCGAACAGATGGGTGCGTATGTGGTTCCCAATATCGATAAGGCTATTCCTGAAATGGACTTTATCAATGTGTTACGGGTGCAATTTGAACGCCAAGATAGTATCTACTTTCCTTCTATTCGTGAATATCGCCAGCAATTTGGATTAACAGAAGAGCGAATGGCAGCGGCGAAGCCCACTGTGACGGTGTTGCACCCTGGCCCGATGAATCGTGGCATTGAAATTGATAGCGCGGTAGCCGATGGCCCTTCAAATGTGATTTTAGATCAAGTTACCAACGGAATCGCTGTGAGAATGGCTGTTTTGTATGCCTTATTATCGGGGAATAATGGGCGTGAAAAAACCGATAAGGCGGAGGATGTGAGACCATGAAAAATTTCGTTTTATTAGATGGGCAATTTGTAGACCCCGTTTTAGGACGATGTGAGTCTCGTAATTTTCTATTTACAGGTGGAAAATTAGTTGGCATGGGATATGTGCCTGACGAGGACGAAGATAATTTAGTTCAAATTGATTGTAAGGGCTGTATTATTGTGCCGAATATATTAGACATGTGGGCGAATTTTCGCGAACCTGGTGGAGAAGACAAGGAAACCATTTCAAGTGGGTCTTTAGCCGCCCTTAAGGGAGGTGTTCCCGCCGTTTTATGCTCGCCCTATACGCCTTGCCCTATTGATACTCCTGAAACGGTATCTTTCTTTAAAAGTGCTGCGACGCGCGATTCCCATGTGAATGTATACCCAGCGGCAGCACTAACCCGTGGTTTAAAAGGGGAGCAATTGGCAGAAGTATCCCTAATGCAACGGGCAGGTGCGGTTGCGGTTGCTGATGATGCGGCTCACTTAAGTTCTGCGGTGCTTAAAAATGGAGTTGCTTATGCGGCAATGACAGGACAGGTGATTATTTTCGGCGCTAATTCTCGCACATTAGCTACTGGGGCGGCGATGAATGAGGGGGAAATGGCAACTATACTCGGCCTAAAGGGCATATCGGCATCAGATGAAGCCTTAAACGTTGAGCGTGTATTGGTAGCGTTACGCTCTAACCCGGGTGCCCGTGTGCATTTTTCACATGTGAGTACGGTGGCCGCAGTTGATAAAATTCGACAGGCCAAAGCGGAGGGCTTGGCCGTTACCTGTGGTACTTCGCCCATTTATTTTAATTTTACCCAGAAAGAAGTTGAGGGTTACAATACCTCGGCAAAAGTAAACCCGCCATTACGCACCGATAAAGACGTGGAAGGTATTTTAATGGGGATTAAAGATGGCACCATTGATGTGATTGCGTCTCATCATTTACCTTGCACAATAGATGAAAAGCGCACTGATTTTCAGTCGGCGGAATTTGGTGTGACGGGCATCGATTTACTGATTCCGTTGGTGGTGACTAAATTAATTAAGGAATTGGGTATGGATATGCCAAGTGTGTTTGAGAAGTTGAGTAAAAATCCATATGATATCTTAGGGCTTGATCGTCCAAAAGTGAGTCTAGATCAATCGCCGTCATTTAGCGTGATAAATATGGCAAAATCCTTTGAGGTTACTGCTCACACTATTCATTCTCATGGTAAACATACCCCGTTTATGGGGCAAGCCTTGTTTGGTGTCGTGGAACATACCATCATCGATGGGGAGCTGCGTTACAGTGCCTCTCCTGTATCAGAATCGGTAAACGCTTAAGCTTGTGACGATTTCACGCCCACTTGGAATGTTGCCACCTGTGTATCGGTCTGTGGATGGTGACGTGTATCTGGCCAATATGGATGTTATACAACACCATTTAAAATTGGGCGTGGCGCCTGAGCGAGACGTGTTTGAACATTTTCCGTTTGAAGCCATGCGCTTGAACTTGGTATTGCGGGGTAAAAAGCGCATTAGTGCATTTATAACAGATGAGGCCGTGGTGCGTTGGTGGGGCGCGGCGTTGGCATTAATAGAGATGGGGGACGCGGAACAGTTAAGCGCGTTGTTGGTGGTGGGGCAGACCGAATTTAGCGAGCGTTTTATTGATGTGTTGCAATTGACCAGTTACCGTGGCATGACGCTGTTGCACTATGCGGTGGTGTTGCATAAACGAGATGCGGTTAGTGACCCATTGATTGATGTGTTAATCAAGGCCGGGGCAAGCGATATTCAAGATGAATGGGGGGCTACAGCGCAAACCAGGGCTGCTCAGTTGGGCAAGTCGTTTTGTGGTTGTTTTTTCCCCGAATGGGGATACAGTGGTGCGCGATTGTATGATAAAGCGGGTGTGGCCCACGATATGATGAGTAAATCTGAGTTTCAAAGGGTACTACAGCGTGGCTATGGGCGTGGTGATGTGAGTTTGCATAACGGTATAATTGAGCCTGAGGTGTTGGCCTATCTGTTATTGTTCGTGGCCCAAGAGTTTGATGTGGCTGAATTTAATGATAGGCAGACGGGTTTGGCACAGGATGCCTTTGGTATTGTGCCCGAATGGGATGATATGCCGCCACTTCTTGGTATTGCAAATCACGGGCACATGGCGCTTGGGCCTGACTCTTTGGGCGTATTTGCGACCGAAAATAGGGCGCCTGGAAATATGATTACCATGTTAAATGGGTACACTCAATTTTGTATTAAAGATGATAGCGACATGGCTACTGATGTGGATTCGGTGTTGAAGAGTTATGTGTCGCCTTACGCCTTTTACTTGTTTCCGTTGGAATCGGTGTTGCTGAATTATCATGGTACGTTGTTAGCGCCTCTGATTAATACGTTTCCTGAATTTGCACCTGGCCCACTAATGTTTTTTAATGATTCTGGTTCATCGCCGTCGAATAATGTGGCGTGGATGACCTATTTTGTGGATGGCTTACCCAGTTTATGGTTTTTTGCGACGACTCATATTCGTAAGGGGGAAGAACTGTTTGGTGGCTATATGGTTGGTTCTGAATTGTGGCGAAAAAAACGGGATGTTGAAATGGTTCAGATTCAGAATCAGCTGCATCCCCATATTACTTAGGCTATTTAGGGAATTAATTCCCTTTGGTCCACGTTTCGCCAAGATTAAAATAATACTCACTTAAATTATACATGTGTTGGTATTGAAGTAGTTGCCTTCCGATAAGTTGTTTTCGTTCTTGGAATGTTGGCACATGGTTTGGGTTTAATAGTATGTCGCGAAAGGGCTCAATTGTTGTTTTTTGGGCTTCTATTGCGATGGATATGCGTGGTTGTGTGTTGTCATCTGCGCTTCTGGCTCCCCAATGTGATACTGCTTGGTTCCAGGCCAATACGTCCCCTGCTTTAGCGGGCAGGGCTCGAATGGATTGGTAGTCGGTAATGCTGCGTGCAGGCCCGGCAGGGTAATGCTCGTCCCAATCGGCAGGCACAAGGTAAATGCATCCATTTGTGGGGGAGGCATCGGTTAAAGGAATCCAAAGTGTTAGGCTTTGTGGCGACCCATCTGCTTCTAAGCAGGGGTCTATTCGGTCACGATGTGCGGCCCATCCACGGCTTCCAGCCGTTACGTGCCACGCCCACATGTCGGGTAGCCACGCCCACTCTTTGCCTAAAATTGATTCGCAGTGAGGCCGAATCGCCTGAATCAGCGACCAAAATTCATCATACAGCGCTGCAAATATGGGTAAAATACCATCATTTTGAAACTGTGTGATTGTATCTCTTAGCGCATGGTAGTCTGTGTTTGCTATTGCATTATAAAAGTGAAAATACCCTTCTTTTCGCATTTTTGGCATGATTAGTGCGGCGTTTTCGGTGGATATGGGATTAATGGGGTATGGTGCGTTAGTTTGACCAATGGTAAGTACGGACGACTTACCTTCCCAGAATGTTTGTTTGGACACGTCTTCAATGGGGTGGCTAAAGGATTTATTCATGATTTCAATAGTATCACGCAAGGTCAGGTAATCTCTACTTTATTAGAGTGTCGCGTCACTTAATTCGTATGGGGTTACTTGTATTCTACTTGGGGTTACCGCGGTTGTTGCTGCATTTGTTGCTCGAATGGGTGTGCTTTGTTCAGCTTCAAGAGCGTTCCTAAAAAAGAGTCTCCGTAAGGGTGGCGGGCTGTCTGAGGTAGACCCAACGCTACTTTCAACACTATGAATAGAGTCACCCTCCGGGCGCTGTACGGCATTTGGAATAGCGTGCGCAATAAGAAATAATATTGCTGCATTTGCGTTGCCCATGTTTGCAAATGATTTATCTAAATTTGTAAAATTAAATAAATTTTGACCGATTACTACTCCTAAGTTTGGTGCAGTCATTTTATTTGTTGCTGCCATACTAACAACATCTTGTGATAGATGGGTGATTAAAGCGACGAGCAAGTGTTGGGTGTCTTCTGGGAAATTGGCCATTGTTGTTCGAAGTGCGAGTATTTTTTCGTCTTCACTTTCATATACAGCCGAATACGCCTCTAATAATGCGTCCATTTCGGCTTCAGCTAAAATAGTTTTGCAGACCACCTTTAGTAAGCAGGCGGTTAATATTGCGACAGTTTCATTTTGTAGGCCCTGAGTTTCAATATCGATGTTAAATGGTCTATCTTCTGTTGCTTGGCTGCACAACGCGTCAATTGTTTTGCGTTTTAACTCTTGCGATGGGGATACTCGGTATATTCCCTCCGTTTGTAAGGACCCATTTACTCTTGAAATGAGTAGATTCAATAGCTCTTGTTTTCTTGGGGAGCTTTGGGTAGAGATTTCATGTTCAAATTTATCTTCGGGTTTTATGTCGGATTGCGGTGTTCGTGTTGCCGCCGCTAAACCAGCAGGTTGAGCGGTTATGGGAACTGATGCTCGATTATCTTCAGATGTGTTTCTACCTGAGTCAGGAGCCACTCGCGCAGGCGTTCGGCATGGCCCAACAACAAATGTGTAAACATGCCCGTATCATTTCGGCCATAGTAATCTCCTTTTTAAAACTATACTATTTTACTAAATTTTCAGACTTTAATGAACCCTTACTTTAGTGCTGCTTTCACGGTGGTCTTAACAGGTGATTTACCGTATACTATTAAGCCATGTCACGTTTAACATTTTACCGAAAATACAGGTCAACTAATTTTGATGAATTAGTGGGGCAAACCCATATTGTGGAAACCCTTAAAAATGCCATTTCGAATGAACGAATGGCCCATGCCTATGTGTTTTCTGGTCCGCGAGGCACGGGTAAAACCTCCACGGCACGCATTTTGGCGCGTGCACTTAACTGTGAGCAAGGCCCAACGGCGATGCCATGTGGTACCTGTGGTATTTGCAGGAAGATTACAGCCGGTAGCTCTGTTGATGTGATTGAAATTGATGCGGCTTCAAATACAGGTGTGGATAATATTCGCGACTTAAACGAGCAGGTGAATTTTGTGCCTGTGGAGTGCCGTACCAAGGTGTATATTATTGATGAGGTGCACATGTTATCTACGGGGGCGTTTAATGCGCTTCTTAAAACCTTAGAAGAGCCGCCACCTCAAATTACATTTATTTTGGCCACAACAGAGCCTCAAAAAATACCTGTTACGATTCATTCGCGCTGCCAACGTTTAAACTTTCGTCGCTTAAAACACGACGAAATTCGCTCGCACTTGGCCTATGTGGCAGGTGAAGAAAAATTAACAGTGTCAGACGCGGCATTGATGTTGATTACTCGTAATTCAGATGGATGTATGCGTGATGCCTTGTCGCTGTTGGATCAAATTTATTCTTTTAAAGGCACCGAAATCTCACTGGAAGATGTACGTACTATTTTGGGGGCGACCGACCGCTCAGTTTTATTTAGTTTGTTTGGGTTTGCTCTGTCACGCGATAAAAATCAAATGCTTACCAAGGCCAAATCACTTATAGATGAAGGGTTGAGCCCGGCTCAAGTGGCGAAAGATTTAACTGAAATAGTAACCAATTTGCTTTATGTAAAACTAGGCGTTTTAGGCGAATTGGATGTGGATGAAAATGAACTTGGTCAACTGCGTGAATTGGCAGAAAAGGCAACGCAACCCCAATTAATGGTGTGGATGGAAAAATTGGCTAAATTAGGTAATGAATTACGATGGTTTCCTATGCCTGAAGTGTTGTTGCAAGTGTCGTTGTTGGGTTTAGTATTAGACGATGATCCCGCACAAGCACCAGTTCAAGCACCAGTTCAAGCGCCAGCCGTTGCGCAAGCGGCTCCGCGGCCTGTTTCGGCGCCACCTTCACAAACTCAACCGGTGCCGGCGCAAACGTATTCCGCTCCACCTGTTCAACCTGCGAAACCGATGGCTCCGCCTGCGGCTCCAGTTCAATCTACTTCAACTCCTCCAGCTCCCGCATCCGCTCAAACTGCGTCTGCTTCAGCAAATGGGTCATGGGACACAGTGCTTAAAAAAGTAAAAGCAGAGCGACCCGGTTTATACAGTATTTTAGCGGATTCTTCTGTTACACAAACCTCTTCTGGTTTAACGATATCACTTGCTGGTGGGTTTCAATTTTTTGTTGAAAAATTAAAAGAACAAAAACACGCGACGTACATGAGAGATGTTGTGGCGGGTGAGTTTGGCCGTAATATGGGTATTGAGATCGTATCTGCTGAAGAGGCTGTTCAATCTGGTTCTACCGCGAGCTCAGCCCCTCAAGATGCTCAGTCGTCTCAAGCTACTGCGCAGTCTAGTTCTCAAGCAGCCGCTTCGGATAAACCAACAACGTTGAATCAAATTGTAGATTTGTTTGAGGGGAACTTGGTATCATAAACGTAGTGTTATTTTGTAAAGGAGTAAACAACATATGTTAAAGAAATTTCAGGATATGGGAAAATTATTGAAACAGGCACAAGAAATGAAGTCTTCTATGGCTAAAGTGCAACAGGAATTAAAGCAAACTCAGATTCCAGTGAGTTCAGCTGGTGGCAAGATTAAACTTGTCTTTGACGGTGAACTAAGTGTTCTATCAGTGTCTATTGATGAAGAATTGCTAGACCCACGAAAAAAGTCCACTGTTGAAAGTGAATTTAAAAAGGCGGTTGAAGATGGTATCAAGAAAAGCAAGGATATCGCAACTAAGAAGTTGTCTGAGATTTCTGCTGGGATGATGCCAGGTCAATAAGGGATGCAAGCAAACCCTTTATTGGGACTAATTGCACAATTAAAAAAGCTTCCTGGTGTGGGTGAGAAATCAGCTCAACGCATGGCGTTTTTTTTGCTGTCGCTTTCTGAAAAAGAGGTTGCTGAGTTTGCCAGGGAAGCACTTGAGACACGGCGACGCATTCGGTATTGCGAGCGTTGTTTTAATATCTCTTTGGCTCAGGAATGTTATGTGTGTTTAGACAGCAATCGCGAGCCGGGTACGCTTTGCGTGGTTGCCGACCCTAAAGATATCTTTGCCATGGAACGCATGGGGGCCTTTAAGGGCCGGTATCACGTTATTGGTGGATTAATTTCACCCTTGGATGGTATTCACCCGGATGTATTGCGATTTTCAGAACTGCGTTCACGGCTTGTGTCTGAACATATTTCTGAAGTGATTTTAGCGATTAATCCCACTGTTGAAGGGGATACAACCGCATTGTATTTGCAACAATATTTAGAGGGATGTGGTGTGTCGGTTACAAAATTGGCCCACGGTTTACCCATGGGTGGGGATATTGATTATGCGGATGAATTAACGCTTCAAAAAGCACTAATAGGAAGGGTAAGGGTATGATCAAAAAATTAAATGAATTGAAGGTTTTAATTGATATTTTACCGTCTCATTATCATGCGGCGATTGAGAATCGCCATGATTTAAGTGAGTTGGTGGAAATCGTGTTAGATTACGGGGCGCCGTTGACGTTAAAATTACAAGATGAAATATTGCGATTTGCCAATGAAAAACGGGTAACAAAAACCGATATTAAAGAAGTTGTTGCTAAATGTGGCAAGTTTAATGCCAATCGCAGAGCCGGTATAGATGGCACCTTGCATCGGATTTCATGTTTAGAGAATCGCCAAGGTGAGATAGTTGGTTTAACACTTCGCATTGGCCGTCATATTGAAGGTTGTGTGGATCCAATTCGAGATATTTTAGAATCTGGCCAAAATATATTGATATTAGGCCCTCCAGGACGGGGGAAAACCACAAAATTGCGTGAAATGGCGCATATTTTATCCACTGAGATGAATCGTCATGTTATGGTTGTTGATACTTCTAACGAGATTGCAGGGGAAGGAGATGTTCCCCATCATAGTGTGGGATACTCCCGGCGTATGCAGGTGAAAAATTCCTTTGAGCAAGCCGCTGCGATGATCGAGGCTGTTGAAAACCATATGCCAGAAGTGATTGTTGTGGATGAAATTGGAACTGAGGAAAAGGCGCTAGCAGCACGATCCATTGCCGAGCGCGGTGTTCAATTATTGGCGTCTGCGCATGGATACACGATTGTAAACCTTATTAAAAACCCTACTATTTCAGATTTGTTGGGGGGTATTCAAGCGGTTACTTTAGGTGATGAGGAGGCCAAGTTACGAAATACCAATAAAACAATTTTGGAACGGAAAAACCTGCCTACTTTTGGGGTTTTGGTGGAATTGTATGGGTTAAATAGTTTTGGCGTGTATGATGATACCAAATCAGCGGTGGATGATTATTTACGCGGTATTCCAGTGCGTCCGTTGATACGAGGAAATCCTCCTCCACATGATATGTCTCCTACAGTAGATGCGATGCCCACTGCCATGCACCAGTTTGAATTGCCCTTGGATACGGATGCGGAAAAGACTGTGACGCAGATTTTTCCAGTAGGCATTAACGTGGCGCGTTTGCATGCGGCCATAGATGGCTTACGTGTGTCAGCGGCGGTGTCCCATAGTGTTGGGACTGCAGATATTGTGCTTACGACTAAATCGCAAGCTAAATCAAAGTCAAAGGTCCAGCAAATATTAGCGGGGCGTGATATTCCGCTTCATGTGATTAAACGAAATGTAATGGGGCATATCTTATGTTTTTTACGGTATTACTTTAGTCTTTCAGACTCGGATGAAGATTTAGAAATGGACTCGGATATTGAAATTAAAGATATTTGCGAAGAGGTGTTAAGTAAAGGGGAGGCTGTTGAAGGCTCTCCACGTAACGCGTATTTGCGACGTCGTCAGCACCAAATTGTAAGTGAATATGGCTTAAATTCGATGAGTGTGGGCGAAGAGCCGACTCGCCGGGTTAGGGTGTATCCGAAATAAATGACCAAGGGACTATTTATATCATTTGAAGGCGTTGAGGGCTGCGGGAAATCCACACAGGTGGAACATTTGGCGGCATTCTTACGTTCCAAAGGGCGCGAAGTCGTGGTAACCAAAGAGCCTGGTGGCACGCCAGAGGGTGAGGTTATCCGAGGTTTGTTGCTATCGCCTGATTATGGCTTTAGCCATGCTAAAACGGAGATTTTGTTGTTTACCGCTGATCGGTTGGAGCACGTGAGTCGTGTGGTGCGTCCGGCCTTGGAACGGGGTGCGATTGTGATTTGTGACCGTTACGTGGATTCGACCTACGCCTACCAACATGCCGGTAGGGGGCTTCCAGAATCCGATGTGGCGTTCTTAATTGATATGGTTGGGCTATTGCCTGATATCACGGTGGTGTTAGATTTGTCTGTTGAGCAAGGCTTGCAGCGTGCAAAGGATAGAGCGGCTTTGGACCGATTTGAAAAAGAGGCGATTGGGTTTCATGAGCGGGTTCGAACGGGGTTTTTGCATCGTGCTAAGCAGGCCCCTGATCGTATGAAAGTGTGTGACGTAGCGGGGCTAAACCCGCAAGCCGTGTTTGATTTAGTAAGGCCACATATTGAAGGTCTTTTAGAAGGGAAGTAGAATGGAAACTATGATTAATGTAATAGTAAATGGTGTTTTAGGTAAAATGGGTGCTGAATCGGGTCGTGCAATTGATGCTGACCCAGGTTTGGATTTAGTGGCTGGTTTGGATGTCGGGGCAGATTTAGCCCTGTCGATTTCTCAACATGCGGCAGATGTTGTTTTAGATTTTACGAACCCTACAGTGGTGCGTCAAAATGTTGAAACGATTATTGATGCGGGCGCCCATGCGGTTGTGGGTACAACTGGGTTAAGTGAAACAGACTTAGCTGAACTGGACGCACGAGCAAAGGTCAAGGGGGTTGGGGTTTTGGTGTGCCCAAACTTTGCGATTGGTGCGGTGTTGATGATGGAATTTGCCGCCAAAGCCGCGCAATATATGCCTCATGTTGAAATTATTGAATACCACCATAACCAAAAGGCAGATGCACCATCTGGTACGGCGATAAAAACAGCCGACTTGATCGCAGAGTCTAATCCTCAGGTAAATGTAATTCCATTAGTTGAAACAGAGCTTGTAAAAGGTGCTCGCGGCGGAACCTATAAAAATATTCCCATCCATTCAGTGCGATTACCTGGTTATGTGGCCCATCAAGAGGTTATTTTGGGCGGGCTTGGTCAAACGCTACGCATTCGTCACGATTCTATTGACCGTGAATCCTTTATGCCGGGCGTGTGTTTGGCTATTAAGAAGGTGGCAAGTCTTACGGGGCTTACTTATGGGCTCGAGAAGGTACTATAAGATCCTATAATTTGGCGACCGGCTAAAGTTTCTTCGGCTGCTATCGATAATATCCATTAAATATAATTTTATGGAGGATATGTTATGGCAGGTATTCTACGCCCAGGGCAAGTAGCTTCAGCTGCTCCTAGTGCGAATGTTGGAGATAAGCGGGATTCTAATAATGGTCGCATTAAAGATAAAGAAGGTGCTAAACGCTTGTTGGTATCTTCTGTTGTTGCTAATGCTAGTAAACCTAAAATGTTTGATGGTGCGGTAAAATCGGTTGCGATGTTGAGTTCTGATATGAGATCTTCGTTTACTCATGTTAAAGGTGGGCTTACTTCACTTAGTAAAAGTGTTAAAGCCGATATCGTGGGTTTGCAGACGGCACTGGCAACCCTTATTTGTTCTGCTGGTCCTAAGGATGTAGAGACGACTGTAAAAGGGGTATTTACAGGGCTTGTGGCATACTGTCCGTCAGACTTTGTTGTTTCACCCTGATCGAGCGAATGATGGTTCTCAGGCTATTTTTCCATTAGTATCTTCCTGTCTAAGCTTTGCTAACGCTTTGGCTTCAAATGAAAACGGTGGGGCAACTATTTTTACTCAAACTTTCGGTACTCCAGCAGCGTTTCAATCAGTTTGTGTCGCACGGGCTAACGAAGAAGCTCCGGTTACATGGGAAGGTTATGCTGAATCTACAGTTGTTAAATTATTGGATGTCACAGATCGCACGAAGAATTTAAAAGCGACGCCATTTTCTTTGCGTCGGCTTGCGTATGTGCAAGGTGATGATGGGGCGGATAATTGGGATAATCCAAGGATATATATATCACTACAGAACCTTGAATTTATTGCCAGAGCGGTGTCGTATTCTGAAGACAAGGGGGTTTTATCAGGAAATGATTCTAGAGCAAGGCAAATCGGACTCATCTTCGACGCTGTTTCTTTAGCGAGTTTAGATGGTCGGGCTGCTGTGGCGTTTGAAAGTTTGAGGCTTCGTGTAGATGCTTCACTCAAAGAATATTTGGGGACACTTCGTCCTGATTTTAAAGATAGCGGAATTCAAACAGATGTATTTTTAAGGGCGAATCCAGAGCTTGCACAAGATAGCTTGGTGAATAATTTTCAGAAGGCCAATTATTTTCTTTGGTGTCTCCAGGCTAATAAAGATGGTGCAAGAGATGCGTTTATTGGACAGCATGGCTTAAATCAAACGAGCGCTTAAGCCTTGCGCTTAGCGCTTTCTTTTTTCGAGAAACTGTGGTATTTTTCCACCATGTTTAAAAGGGTTGCCCTTTTGGGGGAAAGTGATGTTGATTTTTTTGGTGCGGATATTGCTAATGCACCTGTTGCAGAGCTTCATGGCCATTTGGTTACGCAACACTCAATGAGTGTGTATGTAGACGGTTTTTGTAGGGCTGGGGATCAACCAACATGCCCTTTTGATCGTAATGCGGGCTGTTCGGAGTTTGCTAAAGCCATAGGCGACCTGTCTATTGATACGTCTGTGCTACCTTTTGACGAACGATATTGTATTAAAAACCTTGAGCGTTTAATTGATCGAGGGGATTTGGCCGCAGCCATAAACTTGGTTGATGTGATTTGTGAACAAGACGGTGTTGATTTTGATGTGATTTCGCAGCACTTTGAAGAAGGGGCAAAGGCTAGTTTTAACCTTTTTGATCGGTCCGATGAGATTACGCAGCGGTTGCGGGGCTATTTTGATTTTAATGATGTTATTAATGAAGGGGCTGAGTCTGATGCTCCTGACGGTTTTGCAAGCAGCGTTCGCGATAGTTTGTTAGAGGTATGGCAGCAAAAACTGTCCGATATTCTGGCTGGTCTTTCTGAATTTGAATTTGCTAGTCTTGGTATGTCAGATTTGCTTAAAATCGCAGATTTTTATGTGGCTAATTATCAAAATCATGCTCTTCAAAACTTGGCGGATCACATGTTGGGCCGCTGCCAATTGGGTGAGCTGAAACTAGAGCCGTTGCACGCGGTTCATTGGGTGACTTATCTACACGAAACGGGATGCGCGTTTAATGCCCAACTGTTGTTTAGTGCCATATATGAGTCGCCACAACATCCGGTTATTGATTCTGAAGTGTTTGCCGCATGGATGGTGAAGACTGACTTGTCGGGGGCGGCGAGTGTTTTTGAGAAAATGCCGATAAATTGGGTGTGTTTGTCTGGGAATAAGTGGTGTGCAGACGTGATTGATGAGTTGTATGTTCATTATCAGCACGGTAAAGAAAAACAGGTGGATAAGGCCTTAGCTGTGTTGGTTCGTAGAGCTGATTCTAGATATTTAACATCTGCTGTTACGGTTAGAGGTGTCGATACAACATTGACGCTTATGCTATCAGCGATGAATGGATTGAGTATGTCTAAGGAAGCACTGAGTCAGAAGATGGCGTAAAATCTTCGGATAATATTACGCCAATATAAAGCGTTCCGTTCTGCTTATTTGTCATGATATATACGTAATAATATCTGTCCCCCATAGGAGGTATTATATTGAATTTTGCATCAAGTGCGGAATGACACGTTTTTCCGGCCGTCATTCCAGATTTTAATTTAAGACCCTGGGTAATAAATTGGAGGAGCTTTGGTCATTTTAAGGAAAGCCTTCCGGAGGCGTATTTTATATACGTTGAGGATAGGCTTATTTGCAAAAATGGGCGAAGATCGCCAATTAATTGCCC
>JAQBTH010000118.1 GCA_027623425.1 bacterium
ATTTACTAGGCACTTGGACATCTACGGAATTTAGTGGAATAAAAAATTATACGGACTGTCTCTCCGCCACTTATCAATGGCTTAGACGAAAATTATTTATTGTTTTTTGATGAGATGTAATTAAAGAGTCACGCTCACGACACAAAACATTTTTACCGTTCATTTAAAAAAACCTGAAAACTTAATCTAAAATAATATTCCAAGCCCCGATGACATTCCCACTGTCATCCTGAATGTTTCCATAATCGGCACCTAACCTTAATCGATCGATTAATTCACGCTGTAGAATATGTGCCAATTGATCCAAAGGGTTTTTGAGAACATCGCCACTGTCTGTACTTAATAACAACTTCAAAGAAACTTGATTAATCATTTTTGAAAAGCTCCCTCCATAAAGCCAAGCATGATTTGCCTGATCTTCTCATCGCTAGCGCCCAGCCTTTTAGCCCGTCGCTCTATCACGCGAAGGCCCGCATTTTCGCCCTGACGAATAGTCCCTAAATCGTCATAGGTATCCAATTCAGCAATATCATAACGCTTGTAAAATTCGTCTAGGCCTTCTTTGGGAGCAAAAGGTAAGCGCTCCACAACTTCATCTGCCCAGCTTATGTACGCCAGTCGCCGTTCGAGCGACCAATCAGCTGGAGGTGATTTGCCAATAGCACCAACATTGGAAGTTTTATCTGCAAGTTTAACTAAACTCGCATCGTTGCTCTTATGGGGTGCATTCTCCACCTGTTTTCTTTTCCGTTCAGCTTTGGGTAGAGATTTATCATCTGTAAGCTCGGCAACAATACTGGCGATCTCATCACCAAAGAGCGAAGCTAGGTCAGCGGAAGATATTGGCGGACAATCTTCGACGGTGTCGTGTAGCCAAGCTGCTGCGATGGCATTCTCTCCTCCCCCCCAACGTTCAGTGAGGTTTGCTACTTCTTCGAGGTGAACAGTGTATGGTTCTTGTGCTGCGCCTTTTCTAAACTGGCCAGCATGACGCTCACGGGCAAACCGCTCCGCGCGTTTTATTAGGTCACTCATGGACCCTCCTATTTTTGATTTTTGAAGTAAATGGACGTGAAAACGTCTCAATGATTTTTGCAGCGCCAAACTCGTAATTTTATGGAGATTGTGCGCAGCACTCACAACTAATAAATAGTTAGTATTTTATAGACTACAAGTCCTGAACTGAAATTACTTACTTTGTTAAAAACCTTGCATTTTGAATCCGAACAGGACAATTTTTTTCAAGGCATTTAAAACCAACTTGTGCGCCTTGCGCCGATCGCATTGACGCCTTATCGAAGCGACAAAGCTGGTTTAGAAACATCTACCCTGTCATTTAATATTAGTTCGCGATTAGTCTTTTTGCACTAGGCATTAAGTGCTTTGAAAGCTCTATTCTACAAGACCTTCCCCAAATCGCCTGAAGCCCTAAGTTCGTCGAGATTTACATATCTCGGACCCTGTAGCGATCCACCTTTTGCTGTGCCAAACGGTATCGACTGCTCCAGCTCCGTTACCAAACGGGCTTATGTTTTGGGCAATAACTGAACCAACTAATGATATTATGCGACGGGCATTGAATGAAATGCGCTCTAAAAAATAGTCTTTTGAGGTCATTTTCATCACCACACCAAATAGCCATATGCTCGCTCTAACGAGGCTTTTGGACGCTTGGTTTACCTTCTAGCCCGTCTTCAGCTAGCTCCGTAGCGCTTGGAATGCGCATCTCAAAAGTATCGCGGATGGTTGCGTAGTCATAATAACCCATTCTTGCCAACGGTTGAATTTTTGGAATATCAATTTTTCCGGACGGCAAAATAACTTCGTCAGCCACGTGTATGCGCATAACCTGTCCGTAAACCACATCAACCGTACCGACGGGACTGTTGCCGGGCAAGCGGTGGGTCGACAGGAAGCGGCATTCAAAGTGGCACGGGCTTTCGGCTACTCGGGCGCCTGGGGCATCAATACAATCGGCCTTCGTAACACCTGAACTGTCAAATTCATCTTCCTCTGGGCTCAACGCCATAGCCGAGATATTGACCGCTTCACGCAGGGCATAAGTAGCCATATTCCACACAAACCAACCCGTCTCCTCACTGTTGATCACTGTATCTTTGCGTCGACCATCGGGATATTGATTAGCGGCAAACATCACCAAGGGCGGATCAAAACTCAGATTTTGCCATTGACTATATGGTGCAAGGTTATGAACCCCATCTTTGCTGATCGTCGACAGCCAACCAATAGGTCGAGGCACCGTGCAGCTTTTAAATGGCGAAAAAGGTAACGGACAATCATCGGTAGAGGGAGCATAGTGCATATCTTTGGATCCTTGCTAGTAGACCTTACAAGCGAATGCCAAACAGGCCTTAATCTATATTATAAAATATAACGCACGAATGAATATCCCAAACTTAAAACGGTATATCGTCATTTAAAGTAGTGTTTGCATTAAACGGCTCATGCGAAGGATCAGCACTTCCAACCTCTGTGCGGGAATAATTCTCTCTGCCGGTATCCTCAAATAAGCTAAGCCATATTTCACCATCTTTGTTAGGAATAGGCAAACTCTCCAATTTAATCCGGATCTTACCGTCCTTCTCAAACGCAATACCATGCTTTAGCCAAACAGGTTTATCACGGCCAGGAATATCCTTGGCTTTCGAAACATTAAAACGCTTTGTCATCTGAGCCTCCCTGCATATGCTTTTTTAAATAGGATAATGAAAAAACTATAATGGTAACTTTTCGAGAAATCCAAAAACTTTCCCAGCTATTCCAAACAGAACAATCAATATAACCCAGGCCAATGGAATTATTTGGTTTTGCTTTTCATCCAATTTTTCAATACTGGTTTGAACGGAAGCTAGTAATTCCTTATTTTTTTTGTCTTCACTTTTAACATCGGCAAGGT
>JAQBTH010000035.1 GCA_027623425.1 bacterium
GTCTAGTTTGTCTTCATTGCCCACATCGGCTTTGACTGCGATAGACACTCCGCCCATCTCATCGATTTCGTGCATAACGGCTTCGGCCTCAGATCGGCTTCTGCGATAGTTAATGATAACCACGCAACCTTCTTGCGCTAAGCGAATGGCAATTGCTCGACCGTACCCTCTACTTGCACCAGTGACGAGTGCAATTTTTCCTTTTAATTCGTCATACATGCCCATTATTTTGACTCAAACTCCATTCTTTCGCAAGCGGTTCTTGCTGTCTTCACTTTGCTTATCGCGTCGCTTTGTTTTTATTGAATTTTTGTTAATTCTGTTTTATTGTGTCGGTCTAGGAGACATGTCTATGCACTGTTTGAGATCGGTTGGATCCAGAGTTAGTCGCATTGCCTTGAGTAAGGGAGCGTTTTCTCCTGAGATACGGGTCGTCACTTCTCGTGCTATGAGTAAGTCCAGTATAACGACTTCTTTTTCAGATACGATTTCCTTAGTTTATTCACCTTATACAGGTGTAAGAGAGCGCATCTCTGAACAGGGATTCGTGGCGTTGCCGCCTAGTTTTTTTGATGTGCCGACTACTTTACTCGGCGATTTAGGTAAGTTCCCATTTTCTACCTCTAGTGTGCCGTCAATACGTCATAAAGTTCCGATGGCAATTGAGTTTCGTCACACACATTTAGTCGTGGAGCAGGAGGAAACACCTGAGGGAGTTGATCTTCATGTAATTGAAGCGGGTCCAAAATACCAGCCTAGAAAGTATATTTCTCCGAGCGAGCTTTCAGGCGAATTTCCCGCTATTTGGGCATCTTTAAGGCCAATGATCGCTTTGGTTGTACTTGGTGAACCCGAATTCGAAGGATTATCCGCATTGGTAGCCATATCGATTGCTATGGATAAAACAGGTATGAATTTTCCTGTTCATACTGATATTAATATGTATGATAGAGCCCAACATCAGCATTTAGATGGCATGATGAATTGTGCCATTGCGACGTTTGCCTCTTCAAAGTGGTTTCATGAGTTGTCTATTTACAATCCCGCATTATGTGGGCAAGAGGGCGCTATTCCTTCTCTTACTCGAGAGGTAAACGTACCTAAGTATGTTAAGCGAGTTTATCGGTCGGGGCCAGAGACTATTGTTTTTTTTAGAAATCATGGTGCTTGGAATAATTGTCAGCACAGGGGCACTTTTCATTCCTCAGTAAATCGTTCTGTTCGTACTCAAAATGGTGCTATTGATAAGCCTAGTTTTCGCGTTAGTGTTCAAGTGGGTGTGTCTGCGGTCTGTGAAAAATAGTCCCGTACACTATGCACAATACTCTTAAACTAGTATAATGAGTGCAAGTTTAGGAGTGTTTTGTTTATGAAGTTTACTAAATCTGCCGATTTTGCACTACGCACTGTCATCTATTTGGCCCAGCATCCGGGGCCAATTCCCATGCCTGTTGTGGCCACGGAGCTGTTTATTCCATACAACAATCTTATTAAAATTGTTCAAAAGTTACGGCGTGCCGATATTGTTTCTGCTAAACAAGGTAAGTCTGGCGGTGTATATCTAAAGCTTAATCCTAGTGCAATTAGCATTCGTACTATAGTGGATGCCATTGATGGGCCAACACGCTTAAGTGAATGTTTGACGGATGACACGTATTGCAAGCTACGTGTTAGTTGCTTGTTACAGGGAGTTTTAGGACGCTTGCAGGCTAATATAAATGGCATGCTGGACGATATTTCAATTGCCTCTATTTTGGAATTAACTGTTAAGAAGGAGAACGCGTATGTCTAATCAAGACCATGACAAAACGATACATGAATTTATAGCTAAGGATTATGAGTTTGGGTTTACAACGAACATAGAAATGGAACAGGCCCCTAAAGGCTTGAGTGAAGATATTGTTCGTTTTATTAGTGCCAAAAAGGAAGAACCAGAGTTTATGCTTGAGTTTCGGCTTAAGGCCTATCGCCATTGGTTAAAAATGACCGAACCGCGGTGGTCTGTCGCAACTTATCCGGATATTGATTTTAATAATGTTTATTATTACAGTGCTCCGAAGAAAAAAGAAGCCAAACTGGGTAGCATGGATGAAGTGGATCCAGAATTGAAACGCACATTTGAGAAATTAGGTATTCCGTTACTTGAACAAAAGCGATTGGCTGGTGTGGCAGTTGACGCTATATTTGATAGTGTTTCGGTTGCAACCACATACAAAGATAAGTTGCTAGAACAAGGGGTTGTTTTTTGTTCGTTTTCAGAAGCGGTCACAAAATACCCTGATATTATTAAACAGTATTTAGGATCTGTTGTGCCGTACACAGATAATTTTTATGCGGCTCTAAATGCGGCAGTATTTTCTGATGGATCGTTTGTGTATATTCCTAAGGATACGATTTGTCCGATGGATTTATCGTCCTATTTCAGAATTAATACAGAGGAAATTGGTCAGTTCGAACGTACGTTAATTGTATGTGAAGAACGTAGTTCAGTGACTTATTTAGAAGGTTGTACTGCCCCGATGTTCGATACGAATCAATTGCATGCTGCCGTTGTAGAATTGATCGCATTAGATGACGCGACTATCAATTATTCAACCGTACAGAATTGGTACCCAGGTGACCCTAAAACAGGTAAGGGTGGTATTTATAACTTTGTGACTAAACGAGGCAAATGCCAAGGAAAGCGCAGCAAAATTAGTTGGACCCAAATCGAAACGGGTTCGGCTATTACATGGAAGTATCCGAGTTGTATTTTGGTTGGTGACGATTCTATCGGTGAATTTTATTCTGTTGCTGTTACCAATCATAGGCAACAAGCAGATACCGGTACTAAGATGATTCATATTGGTAAAAATACCCGCTCTACGATTATTTCAAAAGGTATTTCTGCTGGGGTAGCAACGAATGCTTATCGGGGTGCGGTGAAAGTAAATAAAAGTGCTAGGAATGCACGAAATTACACTCAATGTGATTCCATGCTTATTGGTGATAAGTGTTCCGCTATTACCTTACCTACCGTGGACGTTCGCAATGCCACTGCTCAATTGGAACATGAAGCCTCTACCTCTAAGGTTGGGGAAGATCAATTATTTTACCTTATGAGTCGTGGTATTAGCTTGGATGATGCACTTGGAACAATAGTAAGTGGCTTTTGTCAGGATGTATTTGATAAGCTACCAGATGAATTTGCGGTAGAAGCAAACCAATTACTTAGTTTACAATTAGAACATAGTGTCGGATAGAAAGGATTACTTATGTTAGAAATTAAAAATTTACACGCGTCCATAGCCGAGGATGATACCTCAATTCTAAAGGGACTAGATTTAGTGATTCAGCCAGGAGAAGTGCATGCCATAATGGGTCCAAACGGATCTGGTAAAAGTACGCTTTCCAAAATTTTAGCTGGTGATCAGCAGTATCAAGTTACAGATGGTGAGATACTTTTTAATGGTGAAAGTATTCTTGACGATGATGCCACAGAGCGCAGTTTAAAGGGATTATTTTTAGCGTTTCAATATCCTGTTGAAATTCCTGGAGTGAATAACGCTCAATTTTTACGCATGGCCTATAACGCCAAACTTAAATACAACGGCGAAGAAGAAGTTGATCCAATTGAATTTGATGATTTTTTAAATGAAAAATTAGCCCTTGTTGATATGAATGAATCTTTTAAAGATCGTGCCTTAAATTTTGGGTTTTCTGGTGGTGAGAAGAAACGAAATGAAATATTGCAGTTAGCTGTTTTAGAACCAAAACTTGCAATTTTGGATGAAACGGATTCAGGTTTAGATGTAGATGCTTTGCGTGATGTAAGTGCAGCAGTAAATAAATTACGCAGTGAAGGTCGATCCTTCTTGCTTATTACTCATTATCAACGCCTTTTAGACTATATCGTTCCAGATGTTGTTCACGCTATGGTGGGTGGGGAAATAGTGAAGTCTGGTGATAAAGAATTGGCTAAGGAATTAGATAAACAGGGGTATGATTGGGTTGCCAATGTCTAAAGAGGATATGGAAATGGATTTTTTGGGTGAGCATAGTGCTTATGGTGGAACATTAACCATCATTGATTCCGAATCTAAAAATCCTTATATTTTAGAGTTTCAAAAACAAGCATTTGAGGCCTTTAAAACGGAAGGGGGCTTTCCTACTTCTAAGAATGAAGACTGGAAGAATGTGGATATAGATTCATTACTTGAGACTCCTTTTAAAAAGGCGGTAACATCGCTTCCTGCCGATTTAAATAGTGATATCGATATTTTTGTTGGCCAATTAAGCCAATCGGCTCGTATCGTTTTGGTGAATGGTGTGATGGATGATATCTTATCTGATATTTCATTGTTACCAACAGATGTTCGTTTTAATCGATTTTCTAACCTAAACGATGAGGATTCTCGTTTGTTGGAAGGTGTTATGGATTCAGGGTCTGCGCCACGTAACCCATTTGAACGCATTAATAGTTTTCAATTCCAAGATGGTGTTTTTGGGGTTGTTCCTGATGGTGTTGTGTGTGAGCGGAGCTTACACATTGTCTCGATTGTTGCGTCTAAAACGCCTGTGGTAGCGTATCCTAATTTGGTGATTAAAATTGGCGAGGGTGCCAGCTTATCGGTTGTTGTGACTCATGTTTCCTTGTGTTCTGGTATTCCAAGTTTGGATAACGCAAATTGGTTATTTGATATTTCGAAGTCTGGTCGCTTGGATTATTTGAATTTAAAGGCGACACGTCGTAGCTCTAATGTGATTGATACGATGCAGGTGTCCATTGCGGAACAAGGTGAATTTAATGGGGCCTATGTGGTTTCAGGCGGTAATATCAATCGTAATGAAGTGCGTGTTTCTTTAAATGGCGAAGAAGCAACCTCTAATATGGTGGGTGTTGGTATTTGCCCTGATAGTAATAAATTGTATACGAACACAACGGTGGATTTAAATTCGCCTAATACGGATTCTCAGCAATTTTTTAAATCTATATTGGGACCTAACAGTGTTAATGAATATTCTGGCCTTGTTTATGTGGCGCCGAATGCACAAAAAGTAAACAGTGATCAATTGAATCGCAACCTAATGCTTGATGACTCATCGCGCGCAATCTCTCGTCCGCAGCTTAAAATTTATGCGGATGATGTAACCTGTACTCATGGGTCTACTACGGGACAATTAGAGGGTGAAGAGCTCTTGTATTTGATGAGTCGTGGTATTGAACGTAATGAGGCAACCGCTTTACTAATTAGTGGGTTTGCCGAGGAAATTGCCGATCATATTAAAAACGATCGTCTTAAATATTATGCAGAGGAGAATATACGAAGTGCTCTTATGAACCTTCAGATGCCCGCATGAATGATGACCTCCGCGCTAAATTTCCTTTAATCTCCAACAGTCAAATTGCATATTTAGACTCAGCTGCTACTGCTCAAAAACCCAAAATTGTCAGTGATACGATGTATGAGTTTTTAACTAAAGAGAATGCAACGGTTCATCGCGGCGTATATGGGTTGTCTCAGCGTGCGACTGATCGCTACGATGCAGTACGAGAGTCTGTGCGTCGGTTTTTGAACGCTAAATCGACTCGTGAAATTGTATTTGTTCGTGGAACGACTGAGGCTATTAATTTGGTGGCAAATGGATTAGGAAAGGCCTATTTTAAGCCTGGTGATGAAATTTTGATTTCTGAAGTGGAGCACCATGCTAATTTTGTGCCCTGGCAGCAACTCGCTAACTCCAATGGACTGGTATTAAAAACAATTCCAGTTAATGACATTGGTGAATTGGATATGACGGCATTCGAGGCCTTACTTACGACAAATGTGAAATTGGTTGCTATCGCACATATTTCAAATGTCTTGGGTTCTATATTTCCTGTTAACGAGATTATTAAAAAGGCGCATGCAGTTGGCGCAAAGGTTTTAATTGATGGGGCGCAAGCTGTTAGTCATATGCCCGTTGATGTTCAAGCGCTTGATTGCGACTTTTACTGCTTTTCTGGTCATAAATTATATGGGCCTACGGGCATTGGTGTGTTATATGGTAAAGAAGAGATTATGACAAAAATGCCCCCATATCAATTTGGTGGCGATATGATCGAGTCTGTAACCTTGGAAGAAACAACGTTTGCCCCGTTGCCTGAAAAATTTGAGGCGGGCACACCGGCTGTCGTAGAGGTGTTGGGGTTGGGTGCGGCAATCGATTTTGTTACAGAGATAGGGTTTGATCGCATTCATGCACATGAAATGGATTTATTGTTATATGCAACAGCGGCATTAAAACAAAATCCGCGAGTGGATATTATTGGTGAAGCTAGGAATAAAGCAAGTGTTATTAGCTTTATACTTGAAGATGTTCATCCCCATGATATAGGCACTATTTTAGATGATAAGGGCATTGCTATTCGAGCTGGGCATCATTGCTCTCAGCCTGCAATGTTACGATTCGGTGTGTCGGCAACAGCACGCGCTTCATTTGCTATTTATAACACCCGTGATGAAGTTGATCGCTTGATTGATGGTATTAATTTTGTGCTGGAGGTTATGACGTGAGTGTCAGAAATCTGTATCAGCAAATGATTCTTGATCATAATAAAAACCCTCGAAATTTCAAGGATTTGGAACTAGTGACTCATCGCGCGCATGGAAAAAACCCGTTGTGTGGAGACGATTACTTCGTATTTCTCCATGTCGATAATGGTGTGGTTGAAGATATCGGATTTAAGGGGGTAGGGTGTGCCATCTCTAAAAGCTCGGCGTCTATTATGACTACCATAATCAAAGGCATGAAGGTGGATGATGTATTGAGTATGAAGGATGATTTTATCGCTTTATTGACGCGTGATGACGTGTCTGAGGAACAGAAAAAGAATTTAGGTAGATTGAGTATCTTTGAAGGTGTGAAAGAATACCCCGTTCGCGTAAAGTGTGCCACATTGATTTGGCGCGCGCTTGAATCGAGTCTTTTGTTAGAACAGTCTGAAACAGTTTGCACGGAATAAACGAATATATATGGAGGAAACAATTATGAGCAACACTAAAAAAATTAATATTACAGCGGCACCAACACCTAATCCGAATACGATTAAGTTTATGCCACCAGAATCGTTCTTTGATGGTGGGACTATCGATTTTCCAACGCGTAGTAAGGCTGAGGGTAATTTATTACCTGAGGAATTATTTTCTATAGATGGTGTTGTGGGCGTGATGGTAGGTAGTAATTTTGTTTCAGTAACCAAAGATGGTGCGGCACGTTGGGAAGATGTGTTAGAAGATATTAGAAGTGTTTTGGATGAGATCGTGGGTTCTGGTGAGCAGGTTGTGTCTGATTCGTCTTTAGCAGAAGCCGCTAAGTCGGTAGAAGCGTCTGGTGAAATTGCGCAACGTATTATTACTATTTTAAATGAAGAAATTCGCCCTGCTGTGGCTATGGACGGTGGCGATGTTGCATTTAAAAGCTTCGAAAATGGCGTTGTTACCTTGGAATTGCAAGGTGCCTGTTCCAATTGCCCGGCATCTACCATGACTTTGAAAATGGGCATTGAAAATCGACTAAAAGAAGAAATTCCAGAGGTTGAAGAGGTTATTGCGTCTCAATAATGAGAGTGCCAGTCTAACTTAAAAGAAGCCAGTCTAAAGATCGGGCCGATTCTTCTATTTTATCGGAGATGTCTTCGATATGTTCGATTATTTCCTGGATAATCATAAAAGAACCCATTTTAATCTCGCCTTCGTTGCCTATTAAATATAATTTTTCTAAACATTCAGAGCGTACATGATCAATGTAGTTTTCTTGATGTTCTATCTTGTGTATGTGCTCAATTACTTCTTGTTTACTGCCTGTAAATAGCGTCAATGCTTTACTGAATGTTTTATGTATTTCCACTGTTTTTTCTGACAATTCAAGTAATAGTTTGTACATGCTTTCTGGTAATTGTGTTTTGGTGCGATATAAAATTAGAATACGTTTAGCCGTGGCAATAATGAGTACAGATATGGCTTCAATTCTTTGTTGCAATCGTAGTAAATCGTACTGACGCTGATGATTAAAATTGGCTTGTATGATTTGATCGGAAATGGTTTCGTAAATGCGTTTTGAATCATTTGCAATAGTTCTAATTTTCATATACAAAGATTGAATGTCATCATACTTTCCACCGCACATTGCTTCAATCATATGATGGAGTAAATGAATTTCTTCTTCATCAATTAGTGTATGATCTATAAATAGTTCCAATACGGAGCCTTCATCCTGAATGCGCATAAACCCGAAGTATTTATCTAATACCATTTTCTTCTCCTACTTTAATCTCATTAGCTCTTACTAAACCTAACTTAGTATACTTTAGCCTGACAGTTGGAAGATGAGGTACCCCTCTAAGTTGATATTCATTATACCAATATTTTTAACGTCGGGCGATGTTTCGCTTTATTTTATCTGTTTAAAACAGATAAAGGCAGTTGCCCACTTAAGATTGCTTTCCCCACAATGCAGCCCATCAAATTTGGTAGTTCTAAAGCATCGAGTTCGGCTAAGTGATCTGTATTTCCAACGCCACCTGATGCGATAATAGGGTGGGACGTTACCTTGCAGATTGTGTTTAATGCGTTTCTGTTAGGCCCTTCTAAGGTGCCATCTCTATCAATATCTGTGAAAATAATACTTTCGATTGGTTCGTTCTGCATACGTTCGATGAGTGCTGTGGCGGCTGTGTCAGAATTTTCAATCCAACCTTCAGTGGCCACTTGCCCATCTCGTGCATCGATACCTGCGATTATTTTACCCGGAAACTGTCGGATTAGTGCGATGGCTTGTTCATAATCTTTTATAAGTAACGACCCTAAAATAACACGGTCGATGCCCAATTCTAGCAACTGCTTTATGGTGTCTTCATTTCGAATTCCACCACCCAATTCTAACGTGCAATCTACCGCGTTTCTGATGTTTCGTATAAGCTCACTATTTACTACCTTGCCGACTTTAGCCCCATCTAGATCTACGATGTGAATACGTGTTGCGCCATTTGTTTCGAAATTTCTTGCATATTGTTCTGCTGATGTTTCGTAGTACTCGATTTGTCCGTAGTCACCTTTTGTTAAACGTACAACTTGGCCATTAATGATATCGATAGCCGGTATAACCGGTACTTTAGTCATTCACTAGGCTCCATCCAATTTCGTCTAATTGGCTTGAGTCTACTTTCGATGGTGCATCGGTTAACGGGCATGACATGGTCGTGGTTTTCGGAAAGGCAATAACATCGCGTAAGGATGCGGAATCGGTAAGTAACATGACGATTCGATCTAAACCGAGCGCCAGACCGCCGTGGGGTGGGGTACCGTATTTAAGCGCGTCTATAAAAAATCCAAATTTTGAGTTGATCTCAGTTTCAGTTAAACCTAAAACAGAAAATAATTTAGATTGGAACTCAGGATCGTGTATACGAATACTGCCACCACCAAGTTCAACGCCATTTAATACCACGTCATAGGCCCGAGATTTCACTTCTAGTGGCGCGCTATCTAGTTTGTCGATATCTTCTGGCGCTATAGATGTAAACGGGTGGTGCATGGGTGTTATCCCGCCATTGTCTGTTTCTTCGAATAATGGGAAGTCTGTTACCCACACTAATCGGTCCTCTGCGGCAAATAAATTTAGTTTTTCAGATACAACCAATCGGATGTGTGCCAACGCTTGATTTACTATGTGGGGGTTTTCATCCGCAACTATCAGTACAGTATCTCCTGTTTTAGCGCCTAAGGCATCTTTAATGGAACCTAGTTCTGATTCGCTTAGAAATTTTGCAATTGGAGACCGCACTTCATTTTCTTCGAAGTGAATATAGGCTAAGCCCCCTGCGCCAAATGGCTTTACTTGTTCCGTTAATTCGTCCATTACCTTTCTGCTAAATTGTGAGGCCGCATTTGGTGCTACTAGGGCCTTAATTAACCCTCTTTTGCTGTTTGCAACGGCATTAAATACCTTGAATTCAGTGGTTTTGAGTTGCGGTGTTAAATCGTTAAGTACAATAGGGCTTCTTAAATCGGGTCTATCACAGCCATAAGACGCCATGGCTTCGTCATAAGTTAGACTGGGTATTGCAGCCGGGAACGGCCGTTTAGCGGCTTCAAAAGCGGCCTTAAGCAATATGTTAGTAATGGCGATTATGTCTGATTCATCCACAAAACTCATTTCCAAGTCCACTTGAGTGAATTCTGGCTGTCTGTCTTTTCTTAAATCTTCGTCGCGAAAACATTTCACAATTTGGTAATAACGGGGAATACCGCTCATCATTAATAACTGTTTGAATAGTTGCGGTGACTGGGGTAGGGCAAAGCATGTGCCTGGGTGAACGCGTGAGGGTACAATAAAGTCTCTAGCGCCTTCTGGCGTGCTTTTTGTTAGCATTGGGGTTTCAACTTCTAGAAACTCTGCGTTGTTTAGCGCATTTCGAATGGCTTGCACAATGTGGTGACGCAATTTAATGTTGTGGGCTAATTTTGGGCGCCTTAAATCTAAATATCGATGTTTTAATCGGGTGATTTCATCGGCTGTGGTGTCTTCTTTGTCTATTGGAAATACAGGTGAAATGGCTTTATTGAGTACGGTAAGTTTGTCTACTATTATTTCAATTGCACCATTTACTTGGTTTTTATTGGGGTTTTCACGGTTTTGAATTTGACCTGTGAATGTAACGACCCATTCGCTTTTTAGCTCTTGCAAGGCAGATTTTATGGCAGCGTTTTCTTCTTTGCAGGTAATTTGAATCACTCCAGAATGATCGCGAATGTCGCAAAAGACCAAGCCGCCTAAATCTCTAACGGTGTGTACCCAACCGGATAGCGTGACCTCTGTTTCTGGTTGTAATATGCTTAATTCTGCGGCAGTGTGTGTTCTAAATTTGCTCATAATCCCTTAATCGTCTTTTCTAATTTAGTGATGGGTACTTCGGTTTGTTCGCCTGTCTTCATGTTTTTTAATATTCCGATGTTTCGTTCTGCTTCTTCTTCCCCGAAAATTAGTACGTACTGCGCCTTCATTCTGTCGGCTTTCTTAAATTGCGCTTTCAAATTATCAGTGGTTCCTAATTCGCATTTTACGCCAGCGCGTCTTAAATTGTTTTCCAATACAAAGCATTTACAACGCTGAGGCTGGCCTAATGGAATCATATATACTTTTAATGCATTTTCGTAGGTTTCAACTAAATCCTTTAATAGCATGACGGTGCGTTCTTCACCAAAAGCGAAGCCAACAGCAGGTGTGTGTTTTCCACCTAAAGACTCTACTAAATAATCATAACGCCCACCGCCGCATAGGGCATTTTGAGCACCTAATTTGTTAGACACGATCTCAAAGGTAGTTCGGGTATAATAATCCAATCCACGCACTAATTTAGGGTCAATATTAAATTCCACACCTAAAACATCTAAATATTCGAGAACGGCTTCAAAGTGGTCCCGACATTCTTGGCAGTGACTGCTTCGTATGTCTTTCATGCCTGATAGATAATTGCGGCATGTTTCCTTTTTACAATCTAGTATGCGAAGCGGTTGTTCGTTATAACGGCGTTGGCAATCTCCGCATAATTTAGTGATGCTATCACCTAGAAATTGTTTTATGCGTTCTTCGATAACAGGGCGGCATGTTGGGCATCCAACCGAATTAATAGTAACGGATAGGTCTGGTAGCCCCAATTCATCAAAAATGTGTATGCCTAAAGCGATGACTTCTGCATCTGAAATAGGATCCGTTGTGTTTAGGTGTTCCACACCGATTTGGTGAAACTGACGAAACCGTCCTGCTTGTGGACGTTCGTATCTAAACATGGGGCCAGAATAATAGAATTTGGTGTGTGTTTGTGTGTGTTCTAAATTGTGTTCTAAGTATGACCGTACGATTGATGCCGTGCCTTCTGGGCGTAATGTGAGGCTTCTACCGCCTTTGTCTTCAAAGGTGTACATTTCTTTTTCAACAATATCGGTGTTATCGCCAATTCCACGGGTAAATAACTCGGTTGATTCAAATATGGGTGTGCGAATTTCATCAAAGTTATAGCGGTCGAATAAGTCTCTGCTGACCTGTTCAATTTCATGCCAGAGTGAGATCTCATCAGGTAGTATGTCTTTTGTACCGCGTGGAGAGGTTAGTTTCATAAGAAGAATAGTACTGCCTACCCTTATTTATTTCAACCTAGTGAAAACGTTTCTGTTACGCGCAATTAGCCAGTAAACACTTTCACAAATCCACCGAAATGGCATGACCCAACGGTATAAATACCATAACCATCTGTAATGCCCACCTAAATAAAGTGTATAAAGCACTGCTTTTGCTCCTGTATAGACCAGTGGGTTACTGTTATCGGTGTTTATAAAGTGAATCCGTGTTTTTAATTGTTCTATTGTTATCTGTGTTTTTGACAAGTCATAGTCTTGCAGCGGTATTATTGAAACGGCATGCCCAGATAAGCGCTTCCAATGGATAATCCACTTTTTGCAGAATCCACACTGGGCATCGTAAAGAAGAAACCTCATTAATGAGGCTCTATACCCACAATCTTTGCGTCTTCTTTGCAAAGCGCAATGGAATGAAACCCGCAATCCACGTGGTGAATTTCACCTGTTACAGCGGTTGATAAATCTGACGCAAAATACAAGCCAGCATTGCCAACTTCTTCTAGCGTTACGTTACGTTTCATTGGGGATCTAGCCTCGTTCACTTTTAGTAGAATGTCGAAGCCACTAATACCTTTTGCTGCTAATGTTTTAATTGGGCCTGCTGAGATTGCATTTACTCGAATTTGATCTGGGCCCAACTCTGCTGCCAAGTAACGAACATTTGAATCCAGTGCGGATTTGGCGACGCCCATCATGTTGTAGTTTGGAACGGATTTTTCACCGCCTAAATAGGTTAAGGCGATAATGGATGATTTTTCTCTGAGTAGGGGTCTTGCCGCTCGTGTAATGCTGATTAAGGAATAGGCACTAACGTGCATCGCTAAATTCCATCCCTCTAATGTGATGTCTACAAATTTACCTGAAATATCTTCACGGTTTGCAAACGCAACAGAATGGATGATGAAATCCAACCCATCATATTGCTTAGCGTATTTTTCAAATACGTTATTTATATGTTCTTCTTTTGTTACATCACATTCTTCAACGAAGGTGGAACCCATTTCTTCTGCTAGAGGACGCACTCTGCTTTCCATCGCCTCGTTAGCATAGGTGAATGCAATTTCTCCGCCGGCATCGTTTATTGCCTTTGCAATTGCATAGGCAATGCCGCGTTTATTACTTACGCCAAAAATAATACCTTTTTTTCCCTGCATTAGTTGATTCATAGTGTCTTCATTTTACCTATAACAGTGGTATATATCAATTACCTTGTGTAAATGAATTTGTAATTGCATTTTTAATGGTAATCCATTTCGTGATATTAACGTCAATATCTTCGATTTGATTTATGCCATTTATCACGTCTTCAACATATTGGGGTTGTCTCATTCCAATTAATACAGAGCTTACTCCTTTGGTGTGGGTGAGTAGGGCAATGGCTTTTTGACTGAGCGTCTCAAGTTCTGAAAATTCTGGTGCCAAATGATCAATCATTACGTTCATACTGTCGGCAAATGGGGCATCAATATTGTTGTAGTAAGCCAGAAAGAGTTTTAGCGTTTCCTGCAGTGTGGTGACATATTCGTTAAACCACACGTTATCCATTTGGCTAAATGTGAGGTTTGAAAAAAGTGTTTCCACTAACTCTTCAAATGGCAGTAGCACCTGGCCTTGCACATAGAGTTGCCATCCTTGTGACGACGCTACATGTTGCCTGGCAAGGTGGAACCGTTGTGAGATATGGATTTCTGCTCGTACGCGTTCTTCATACGTGTTGTCACAGTCTAAAACAGGAAGAACATGGTTTAAAAATCGGTCTTCAAGCCCACTTAGATTTTCAAGAGTATCATTTAAATCGTCTTCGTATACGGGTTGCTCGACGGGTTTATCGGTTAGTCGATTTAGGGCATTATTAACAATCGCATTTAGAGGTCGATTAGCAAGTAGCGCTAATTTATTTAGATTCGCACATTCTAGTAATGTTTTATTGTCTGATTGATTTGGACAGGTGACGGCCCCATTTTCAACCATATTAAACGGGCATTGAATGGTACTGAAACTGGGGTACAGTTCTGCAGGTGCTAGTTCTAAAATACGACTTAGGTTGGTATGGGTATATTCAGTTTTGCTGGTTACAAAGGTATTTGAACTGATACCATAAGAACGTATTTTACCTTCTTTGACTGCGGTTTCTAAGTAATCGAATGCTTTTTTTATGCGATCGTAATAGTCGGATAATGCGGCCTCATGAGGCGTGTGTTTTGTTTTCGCTGATTCAAGAAAATACTCTGGATTGTGAAGCAAAAATATATCTATGGTCTCCATTCCTAATCGTTTTAAGCTTTGATCAAGTTGGTTTGCTAAAAATTCGGGGTGTATGCAGTGCCATAAATGGTCTTCTAGTTTTACAATATCAGGCACTACTTTTCCTCGTTCACTCTTGGCCTTAATATCGTCTATCAGCGGGCCTTGAATATAGCCTGCTTTTGTTACTAGTATGATGTTTTCTCGTAGAAATTCGCCGCTGCCAATGCATTCTTTAATTACATTTCCGATGACGGTTTCGGACTGCCCAAACCCATAATTGCTACTGGTATCTATCAGGTTTACCCCGTTTGAAAGCGCTTCTTTTAATGCTTCTTCATGATTTTCATCGTACTCATTTACACGGTAAGTGCCAAATCCTACGGCACTACAAGAAATGCCCAACTTTTCAATGGTATTACTTGGCATATTTTCAAATTTATTAAACCAAGCGAGTGTACCTTCCGGTGTTGCGTATTGTTTATTCATTAAGACACTCCTAGGCTAATGAGATAGGCGATATATATTCCAATCAAAATATATCCAGATACCCGTGAAAGGGTGCTTTTTTTATTTGTCACAATTGCAGTTGTTACAAGGGCGATGCTGAGTAGCATCATACGTAAATCAGATGTCATATTAATTGGAAATATGATGGGTTTTATTAGCCCAGACACGCCCAAAATAAAGAGTATATTCATTATGTTTGAACCTAATATGTTGCCGATTGCAATGCCATGAGCCCCTTTTTTGACAGCGATAATACAAGTCGTTAGTTCAGGTAAGGATGTGCCTAATGCGACTAGCGTTAAACCCACTAGACCTTCAGATATGTGAAGTGCAGCCGCGATTTCAGTCGCGCCCATTACGACCAATTTTCCACCTATCATAAGGCCACCTAACCCAATTAGGAAAATGAACATGCTTTTTAATGAGTGGGTGGGTGTTTCGATTACATTTTCTATTGGTGGTGTGTCGTGAGTTTTGTGTGTGCGCCAAATAATAAGCGCTAGTATGGCGAGTAAAATAGAGGCACTTAGTCGTGATAGTCCTTGTTCTACACCAAATAGGGTTGTCCATCTTGGCGAAATAATAAGTAGTGTCGAAATAATGGTGGCGCCTAGGCAAAATACCAATTCATTTTTAATGATATTACGAGTGAATATTAACGGAGAAACTACCGCCGTTGCGCCTAGTATTAACGTGCTATTCGTGATGTTACTTCCAATAATATTGCCAAACACGATTTCAGTTTGCCCACTAAATACCGCTAAAATATTTACTATTAATTCGGGTAAAGACGTGCCTATTGCGACTAAGGTAAGTCCGATGATGGCATCGGATAGATTAAATTTCTTGGCAATATTAATGGCATGGGTGATGGTTAAATCTCCGCCTTTAATTAGGGCGTAAAAACCAACTAACATGATAATAATCCAGATTAATAGTGGGAATTCGGGCATTTGGGTCTCCTGTATGTTAAAAGCTTATTATAAAACTGATCGGGGATCAATGTCGATGAAGCACCGTAGGCTGGTGGGGTGGGGCGGCAGTGCTTGTAGCGCAAGACGTACGTCGTTTGTACGGGCTTTACTATGTTTGATAAGGCATATGAACCGATAATGATTTTTGATTTTTTCGAAGGGGGCTGCCTGTGGGCCTAGAATTTCGACTTCCCGTGGGACCTCTGGTAGCACGTTGTTTAGGTGTTGCTTGATTTGAGCGGCGTAGGTGGCCAATTGCCCTTTGTTGGTGCAGCTCATGATGATGCTGGTCAGTTCGCAGAACGGTGGATACCATAGCTCGCTCCTGAACTGGGCTTCTTGGTTTAAAAACCGCATGGTGTCGTGGTGCTGTGCGCAGGCAATGGCATAGTGTTCCATTTGACGGGTTTCAACCACTACTTCGCCTTCTTTTCTGCCACGGCCTGCACGCCCAGCCACTTGAGTAATTAATTGAAAGGCCCGTTCTGGTGCCCGAAAATCAGGTAGTGCTAGAGTTGTGTCTATGCCGAGAACCCCTACAAGGGTAACATCTTCAAAATGAAGGCCTTTTGCAATCATTTGGGTGCCAATCATAATGTCTGCATTGGTTTCGAACTCGTTTAATGACTCGGTTAAATCGGATTCTTTTTTCGTGTTGTCACGGTCGATTCGGATGATTTTGGCGTTGGGAAATAGATCTTGCAATTCGACTTCTACTTTTTGAGTACCTTGTCCCACAAACGCCAGGGTATTTTTTCCACAATGGCTGCATGTGTGTGTGATTGGGGCTGTGGTGTGGCAACGGTGGCATTGGAATTTTCGGCTTTTGTGGTAGGTGTAGCTTAAGTCGCAGCCAGGGCAAGTGTGCACTTTTTGGCATTTTTGGCACACGATTAATGAGGCGAATCCACGGCGATTCATTAAAATAATGGCCTTTTCTTTTTTACTTAGAATAGTTTCTAATTTATCGAGTAGTACTTGCGAAAATACGCTGCTTTTATCGTTTATTAGGGAGTCACATTTATCGATTAGTGTGATTTTAGGTAAGGGCTTTTGGTTTACACGGTGGTGCAAATGATAATGATTACCTGTTTCTTTGATGGCAATAACGGTGTCTAGTGATGGTGTGGCAGACCCAAAAATCAGGGTTGAACCAGTCTCCTGAACGCGGAATCGGGCCACACTATGGGCAAGGTAACGAGGTTGGTTGTCTTGTTTATAGCTTCCTTCGTGTTCCTCATCTAGAATGATTAACCCAAGGTTTTCGACTGGAGCAAAGATTGCGGAGCGCGGCCCAACAATGATTTTTGCTGCGCCGTGATAAATGCGGTTCCATTCGATTTCGCGTTCTTTTACGCTTAAATTACTGTGTAAAACCGCCACTTGAGAGCCAAAGCGCTTTTTAAAATGCTGTCTCATTTGGGGGGTTAGGGCGATTTCTGGTAGTAACATAATAACGCCTTTATTTTCTGAAACATGTTTAGCGGCGACTTGCAGGTATATTTCGGTTTTACCACTTCCCGTTACGCCTTGGATCAGGTGTTCCTCGCCTGAAGTGTCACATATCGCTGAAATGATATCCAACTGTTCCTTGTTTGGGTGGTGGGGTATTTCCTCTGGCCCGAACTCAGCAGATTTGTTCCAATCTTTTCTTAATTTTATATTGCCAATAATGCATTGGTAGGCTTGAAATGGGCTAATTAAGTAGGTGTCACTGAACCATTGGATTAAATTTAGGATTTCTTGGCTTAGAATTGGCTTTTTTTGAACTGTGCTGAGTACGGCTTTTAACGTGTAGGACGGTTTTTCGATTTCATTTTCATCGTCTATGCGCACGATTACACCTTTTGCATTGCTTCTTCCTATTGGTACCTCCACGTGTTCACCCACGCTAAATTCAGCCCCATTTTCAAGGCTGTAGCTGTAATGGGTTGGCACGTTGCGATGCACGAGTATTGATGCGACCTTATTCATAACTAAAGATTATCTTAATTTTACCGATAATAGAACCAAAGACAATTTGGAGGGACAATAATGGATAGACTGAAGCCCACAAGTGGAGCAGCAGCCGCACGGTATGAACTCTCAACACAACAGGGATCTAGTGCAACTGTAAAATCCCACTCGGATGGGTTAGTTACAACCACGAGGCGAAGATGTCATTTACTGAATAGGGCTAGGAATATGACACCTAAATTGCCACATTCAAAATACGCCCAGTTTGCGCAATCTCAATTAACTGGTCCCAAAAGTAATCGTTCTAACTTAGTTCAAGTGCGTCGTGGTGCTGCTAAATTTAAAACCAATCATGTTGATTCTGCACGCTCTGTGGTGTATGAATCAAAATGGCAAAAGGACTCGCCAAGTGCGATAGGCACCACTAAATTTATTGCGAAGGGGATTTCCTCGCCAGCCGTGTTTTCGAAAGATGTTGGTAATGCGTGGAAAAGTGGCAGCTATGCTAGAAGCGTGTTTACAGCTGTGACTGGGGTGGTTCTTGGGTCTGTGGGTGTTGCAACGGCTGCTGCTAGTGTAGGGGTTGGCCTTGCCGCCGGTGGTGCAGCGCTTGCTGTTAAATCGGTGCATGCCGTTGGGGCTGGCGTTGTTGGCGCTGTGACTGGTGTTGGTTATCTATTAACTCAACTCGGTAGAGGCGTTTGTAAGGGGTTAAGTTGGATAATTGGCCGTGGCGATCGTGGTCCCAACATGGT
>JAQBTH010000119.1 GCA_027623425.1 bacterium
ACCGGATGAAATTGCTGCAGAGATGTTAAATCTTCAGGGCGTGCAGTTACATTCATTGAGTCTGGAGACGGCATCCCAAACAACTGATTTTCACCAACTGTTTGCGTATTTCCATGTGCACCACCCTCTAAGCTTAAGGTAGCATAGTCTGCGATTAAAGCCTCTGCTACTCCATCTAAAACAATATAGTCTCTGGTACCATCCCCGACGACCAATCGCCGCCGCTCAACTTCGATCTCTGCTTTTAAGGTTTCAACTGCGTCTAAACGGCGTGCTTCGACCTCATCCAAGGCCACGCCCCTATCCAGCTGAGCACGAAAATCATTTTCATAGTCCGCCTGACGCCCTGCCATTTTACGTTCCACATTTTCACGAAATGCCACTGCCATCACCGTAATTTTTTCTTGTCTAAGGGCCTCAACGCCCTGTTCCCACAACAATTCCCATTCATCATGGTAGGTAGAAAGCACAAGTGCGAATTTTTGCTTCGCTAAAAGATCATTGTGATGTATTTGTTCACGGATCGCTTGCAATCGTGACGCATCCACACCACTTGAAAATTCGCGATTCCAAGACGACTCTTTCGCCTGTAACGCACGCGTTTCCGCCACCGCACTCAACAACACACCAATATGCGATTGCACCCGTTGATACGACGTTTGGGTCTCTGGGTCAGCATCCTCCACACCAAACACAGCTGTTTCGACTACAGTCTGCGTGTCTGGCGCCATCTTAAAATAGTCACTTAAATGGGTTTTAACGCCATTTTCACCCGATTCTTCTAATTCTAATGTTTCCATAAATTGACTATAAGAATCACCTTCCAAAAGGGACTTTCCAAGCGCTACAAAACCCGTTTCCATACGGTGCGTCATCGCGGAAAAAGAATCAATTAATGCATAAATAAAACCCAACCGAATCATTTGCTGGGAATACTGAATTGCCGCCACATATAACAGGTTTCTAGCTGCCAAAATATGCGCTTTTAACCGTCCGAAACACCCTTGCAAATCCCGTAATTCAGATTCAAACGTTGATTTAACACGAGCAACACGCTCAAACTCTCCCACCATATTCTGCACATCAGATGTATCGATAGAAATGTTCTGAAAAATCTGACCAATACGTTGAAAATATTGCATTTTCGTTGGGTTCGTTGGGTTTAACTTTTTTTCAAAAGCATTAATTCTCTGTTTCAAAAGCAACAACGACTCGCGGACTTTCTCTGTACTTTGGTCTTCTTCTTTGACCTGTGTAGCATATCTTTTTTTTAGGTTTAAAAGTGTAATTTCATTACTTAATGCTGTTACCAATTTTGAATAGTCACGTACTTGGCGTAAATTTCTAGCTCGCTCTGCCTTACTATTTGCCGCTTTAACGGCAGTAAGCGTAGCCTCCATTTTTAGTAGTAACCCATCCAACAACTTATCATAACGCTCGGAAACAGTGGCATATTGACCTTCGTAGCGCTCATATTCGTCAATTAACCCAGCGGCTGATTGCTCCACTTCACGCAATTGAGCCGCACGCATATCCAGTGAATACGCCGCCATTTCGTCTTGAAGCTGGTCTGCACGCGCGCTAAATTGATCCAGCGCCTCCATTTCCAGAAGCCCATTAGACTCGGCCGCCTTAGTATACTGATGCACATCTAATTCTAAATCGCGAATGCGCTGTTCTGGCACCACAATAGGGTCCATTAAGTCGTCAAGTTTCTTGTGAACACCATGCAATTTCCCCATTGGCCCCATTGCACCTGCCACAATACCCATGGTAAGCTCGGCACCTTCTTTAGTACTGTAATGCTCTCTAGAGGTATGCCCCTGGTCTGTAGCACCCGTTTTCTTACCCGCACCCACGGCAACGGTCTCAAATAAACCGCCAAATTCAGTATCGGATAACGGATATTTATCCCCAAACGACAAGCCAACCAAATCCCGAGCAAGCAACGTTTCAAACACGCGCCGTAAAATAGAGATATTTCTGTCATTCAACGCACGTTGTAACTTAATGGGGTACGAAGAAGCGGCGTTGCCTGAAAAACGGCTATATATCTGCCTGGCCGAAGCCTGATCAATTTCTTTAAAATACAATTTCGCATTAGGGCCTTTTTTTAAAATAGACTTCCACGGTTTCAACGGAACAAGGCGCATTACATCATTTACAAGCTCACCACACTCATGGTTTAACTGTCTATTCAAATACACAATGTATAATTCACTAACCAATGCCGTACGCGCCAATTCCTTACGACTTTCCGACGCCTTATAGTCTTCAATAAAATCAAAGTCTTTTTTACGTTCCAAAAGATCTCGGGAAAGTGAAAAATGTTGCGCCATTTTTATCCGAGACGGAGAGACATCTTGCGCTTCCATTAAGCCAGATTCACACTTAAACTCTTCATAAAATTCGTCTCGGTTCATCACATCCGCATCAGCGCGCTGTTTAGACTCTATTTCAGGTGAATACCTATCAAATAATTGGCGAAGTGCTTTCAAAGAAATAGACCGCAACGTGGCCGCTTGAGCCGGTTTATCCTGCCAAATCGGCGACATTCCCAAATACCAATTCAACAAACAAAATACTGCACCAAAACCACCACTGGTATAACAACGTTCCAAATATTTAAATAAAAGTTCCACATCGAACATACCTGAACGAAGTTCAGCCAGCGTTTTATCGTCTATCAAACCCACTTCCCACAAGTCTGGCCGAGGCGGAGCTACTTGTTGAATTTGCGCAGTCGGCAGCAACCTATCTCCCACCAAAATCTGATCGGGCATACGGCCTACTGTCGTATGAATAATGGGCAAATGTCGTTTTACATGCCCCACCGCTTTGGGAGAGGCGCCAACTGATCCTGGAGAGACCTGTACGTGTTCCATTTAA
>JAQBTH010000036.1 GCA_027623425.1 bacterium
ACAAGGGGGGAATGTAGGGTATTCACCTGAAGGGCTTTTTGTTGAGGAAGAACCCGTGAATGGGTATCGCATCACCGATCAAGGATATGATGATCAATTGATGCGTGAGGCAGTAAGAGTTACGCCTGTAGAAAAATATTGTTTGGTTGGTAACAACTGCCAAGATTGGGCTGATGCTGTCAGAGATAGTTACCACAGGTTAGAAAGTCAAAACTAATGATTTCCGCAATAATATTGTTAGGGCTAATTTCTGTTGTTCTTTACCTTTTTTTTAAAGGAATGAACATTCAGCATTCAGGAATAATGGCGCTAGCCCTATTTTTGGTCTTGTTGGTTGGTTTAACTCTCTACATTATCAGGGCCGCTAAATCACTACCCGATGGCGCGAGACTTCTTTCCTCAGAAGAAATTCAAATCTATGGTGGACCAAGAACAATAAATTCATTGGAAAAATCTCAAAAGGAGAATTCGGGTGGAGAGATTAGAGATTTCACGGATGCAGTCAATCAAAATGCAGGTGAGTAAATATTGGAAAACGTTAGTTATAGTAAATGGCATTTTCATGGCGTTTTTAGGTAGTATCGTAATAAACGACTTTTTCCCACAGAATCACTGGGTGCTTGTGTATGGGTTATTTATGGCCCTTACACTAGCCCCAGGAGTCGGGATAAAGGGCGTTTTTGGATTTGTAATATCTACGTTGATTTCCATGAGTTTTCTAAGCGGTGTATTTTGGATGTCGTCTAAAAAGAAATGGAAATGGTGGAAAACAGGTTTAATCGTATTGACTTACTTTATCTCTGTATTCATAGTGAACGCATTGCGAGCGGAATGGTAGTGAAAGTCATCGCTTACCCAGACTTACAGTAGCGGGCGACACCATAGTAGAAAGTGTGCAAGATAAAGAGTCGCACGAGTCAGGCCACCTATCTTATAGTATCGGTTCGCAAGTGGGCTTTAGCTATGGTTACGAGAAGGCCGAAAAGGCATGGGTGGGCGAGCAGAGTAAAATCATAGGCACCGAGAGCGTGAACATGGCGGGTAAAACCCTAAGTAACAAAGGCGCGGTAATTGCCCAAATTAACCCAGACGGCACGGATGGCGGTAACATGGATATGAATTTCGATAAGATCGAAGTATCAGACATCAAAGACAAGGACGAGCGAGACGCCATGAGCGTGGGCGTGCACGTCAGCGTAGGTGGCAGTTACGGCACAGATTCCGGCCTACGCGGCCCAAATTGCAAAGTAGGAAGAAGCCAACGGATGCATTGATATTGAGTGAAAGACAAAGTCTTGAACGACAGCAGTGAGGCTGCCCGGCTGAATCCGAAAGAGTCAAGAAGGGTATCGGAAAAGTCATCCGAGGGAGAAAGATGTTTGAAAAAATGAAATTCAGGGCATATATATGACAGATGTATTACAATGTGATACAATATTTTTTATACTAAACGGAGGTGAAAGAATGTCTATCCATAGTGTTCGAATACCAGACAAACTAGATCGGGAAATTAATATATTATTAAGTCCAACAGTTTCACGGAGTGAACTCATTAGAAATGCTTTAACACAATATGTGAAGCGTGAAAAATTTCGCAGGTTACGAAGACAGGTCTTGCCATTTGCAGAATCACAAGGGCTGCTAACAGACGAGGATGTATTTGAGGCTATTCAGTGAGGATCGTTTTAGATACAAACGTCATTATTGCTGCTTTTGCGGCACGTGGGTTATGTGCGGAAATTTTTGAGTTATGTGTGTTGGAACATGACGTATATTTGAGCAAGTTTATATTAGATGAATGTGCAGAAAAGTTTCGAGAGAAGGTCAAGCTGCCGCCAAAAAAGGTCAAAGACGTTCTTTTGTATTTAAAGGAAATATCTGAAATTGTTGAGCCTACAGTAATGGCACCAGATATATTTGAAGATCCGGATGATTTGCCAGTGATTGGAACCGCAGTTAGTTCAAAAGCAGATTTATTAGTGACTGGGGACAAGGCCCTGCTGGCACTCAAAAAGATTCAAAAAACCAAAATAGTTTCTCCTAGAGGATTATGGACTGTCCTGGCGAGTTAGTTTTTCTTTTTTAACAGGCTCCGAGATTATATTCCGTACTTGAAATCAATCAAAAGCCGGCGATTTTGACAGATTTAATTTAATCTTGATTAGGATGGTGTGTAGCATTAGGTAAAACAGCAGTAATCAATCGCGCCCATTTCCACTAAAGATTTAAAGATTCACACTAGATATATCGAAAAAGTGGAATATCATGTCGAATTCACGGGCACATATGAAGATGGCACGGTTCACAACTCACCTCTAAACCCATTTGGTTCAGATAAACAATGTTAAAAAAGATTCGAATATCAAAAAATTTAGTTTGATTTTAATTAGATTTGCCTTAATCTAAATGTATTGCCCCCACAAAATAGAGTAATCGCATCATACAAGGAGTCATCAGCATGGAAAGAACAGCCGCAACTATAATGCAATCCGCCATTCGGGTAGGGTTTAGAGTAAATAGAGCCCTATTATCTGGGCATGCACCTCGCGCGCATGCAGCCGCCAGGTCTGCGCCACACCGTGTGCCAACTGTGCCCATGCAAAACCCGCTCACCGCAATGCCTAGTTTGCCCTTACCCGCATATGTATTAACGCGCGCTTTAAGCACGACAACCCCCACTCGCACCACAGTAATCGGTGACATGAGCACCCGTGTAAATGAAATGTTACCAATACAGCCAGTGGATCCAGCTACCATCGATTGGAACAATCTAGGGTTTAATTTAGTCGCAACCAAGTCAATTGTGTCTATGGTGTGCGACGGCGACGGGCATTGGGGAGATGTGCAAACTGACCCGTATGGAATGGAATCCGTGCATCCCGGTACCGATTTATACGCCAGGCGCTTGTTTGAAGGCATGAAAGCGGGCGAAGACGAAGCGGGTAATCTATTTATTATTCGTCCAGATTTACACTATGACCGATTGGTCGCATCCGCCAAAAAATTAGGTGCACCTGCCCCCACTTTCGCACAATTCAGTGCGGCATTAATAGAGGCAGTAAAATCCAATGCGGCCTATGTACCCCCACATGGAAAGGGGTCTTTGTACTTGCGGATTGACCTTGGCGTTTGCTCGCCATCCTTGGGTAACTTTCCCAATCCAGGTGAAAAATGGCGAATGCGTGTAATCACAACCCCTGTGGGGCAATATTATAAACCAACTAACGCCGCCCACTCGAGCTTGTTTGCAGTGAACACCCAGCGTGTTGTAGATACGGGAGCCGCCTTGAATCATTGGGGAATTACAACGCCAGGTGCAGGGAAATTATTGGCAAACTACGGGCCAGGGATACCCACATCGCAAGCCGCCAAAGCAGAAGGGTGCGCCGATGTCTTATACATGGCCAATCACCCTACCAACCCGGACGATAAAACACCTTATGTTGGCGAAACGTCTTCGTCAAACGTCCTAACGCTATTTACAGATGAAAATGGCCAATCTCATGTTATCCGCCCAAAGGCCAACGGAAATTTAAATAGTGTTACCGCCAGAGGCATTATAGAGCTTGCTGCCGAAATGGGCGCTAAAATACATGAAGTGCCACTGCCATTTGGAGCAATAACCGGTGATAAATCTGCGTTATCAGCATTGGCGGGCCAACTGAAGGTAGGCACACTGCAACTAGGCGCAATTCACCTTACGGGAACAGCAGCAGGTGGAAAAACCTCTGTAAACACGGTGAAAACAGCGGGCCAAGAGCCGGTTTCATTTGAGTATAAAGAAGGCAATGTGTTAGCAAAAGCGTGCACACAATACGAAGAAATACGAAATGGCGGGCCAAATTCACACCCTAAAAAAGAACATTGGTTCCTAAGAGTACCTATGGTAACAAGATCCGACTAATATTTAAAAATTAAACACAATTAGTTTGTTAAAAAAATAGATTAAAAATCAGGTCGTATGATAAACTCTGTTTTATTCTCAAAAAAAACAAATTAATATAAAACCAAGGAAAAATAGTGAAATTTTTTAAACGGCTTGCTGGTGCCACGTGTTGCCTCTCTCCTGAAGAAAACTTTGTCCGTTGTGCAAAAGCACGCCGATACCATCAGTGCTTGTGGATTGGCATTTTACGCAGCAACAGGAAGAAACGTCCTTCCGGAATTACTTAAAGCGCTTGGCACCATGAGCCACCGTGGTGTGGAAAGTAAGTCAGACCCATTAGCCGGCACAGGAGCGGGTATTATCACCGCCTTTGACCCACACTATTACACCGCCAAGAATGCCCAACTTCGCACTGCACTTCGTCACAACGTCGATCCGCATTACGGAACAGGTATTGTATTTTTTCCTCGCAATAGAAAGGCGCAGGAAGCCGCCATGGAAATCATTCGCAAAGAAGTACACGCATTTTTCAGTGACCAGGCAGAAGTGGTGATATTTCGAAAAGTGCCCGTAAACCAACAGTTTATGGCCAGTCAAATGCAAAACACATCCGGTGTGCCAGTTCAGTTATTCATCGCGCAAAAATTAGGGGAACAAGGGCCACAACTAAGTAGAGCCGAATTCGAACGAAAATTAGGCTTGCTCACATCGCGACTAAACCACCGTGCCGATCAGCCATTTAAGGTATGTTCATTATCCACAGTCTATATTGTATACAAAGGACTTATTAAAGGGGGGAATCTAGCCGATTATTACCCCGATTTAAACCACATGGAGAGCAGTGTTGCAGGTGGCCATGAACGCTACCCCACCACCAAAAAACCCACACCGCAAGCGGCACAACCAACCGAACATTTATCCGAAACAAACGGGCAAATTACCAATGAAGATGCACTCGCCAACGCACGATTCCAATTAGAAACGGCACTAAGAGAATTGGGCATACAATTTCAAGAGTTAGGGCAATCCGATTCTTCGCAATTTTCTGAGTACGCCACACTGGCAACCGCCGCTATTCAGTCACACCATCCTTGGTTTACCATTGCCCATTTTTATGACCTTGTCATGCACCCAGAACCCAACCCAGATGACGATTCTCCAATGGGCATTATGAGACACTGGTTTGCCCGTCAGAAATTGCAAATTGAAGACCCGCAAACCATCACACAATTTTTTGTTGAATTTGATTCTGAATCCGAAGAACCCATCATGAAGTTGCTTATAATAAGAGATCCCAACCAGCAGCGGCCTCTTGCGGCATACACCAAAGACGGCCTATTATGCGGCGGCTCCGAACATGGTATTTTTCACTCGGCTAAAGGCGCCAAACAGATGGCCAACAGCATTCAGGTATTTGAAGTGAGGCCGAGTGGTATTATGCCAGTCGACATCACATATCCACCGGAATTTTTAGTAAAAGTACAAGGTGAATTGGCGAAAAAAGTAGTAACTCAAGCCCAGTTATGTGAACAAGTAGGCCCAGCATCAGCCGCGCGCCAACATGGGGCCCCCTTAGCCCCCGAATATGTATTTGGTGGGCCAGGCCATCTAACCGATGCCAAACAACTCGCTCAGGCGTACGCAGAGCAAGGGCCAAAGCTTGTGGCATCCTTAGGGCGAAAAATGCCCGCCAATAATGCAAAAATATCCCGCCCAGATTACAACGCATGTGATGCCTCTAACCAAACAAATGTGCAAATTGTGGCCCCGCCAGTCGACCCGCGAGAAGCCCGTCATGATGCATTAAAAACATTCGTTGGTCGCCCTCATACGACACAAGGGTTTTTAGATGTAGAAGAGGGGATTATTCTGAATAGTCCCGTGTTAACGCCAGATACGATAGAGGCGTTAAGCCAAAGTGAGTGCGTTCACTTGATTAGCATTATCCAAGATGGCACAGATTACAATTATGACACGCATATACGTCGGGTATTAGATGATTGCCGCAACGCAGCGCGAGAAGGAAAGGTCATTTTATTAACCGACAGCGGCGCCACGTCCTATTCTCGCAGCCTCCAATCACTTCATATTGTGAAATTGGTAAGAGACGCACTAAATGCCATGTTAAAAGCGGGTGAGATTACCTATATTCCTAAATTAATTTTAAAAACCCAAGATGTGCTAAAGCCAAACGATTTAATTCAAGTAATGGCCAATGGTGCATCGGCAGTATGTCCCTACCGACTATGGTCAGAATTTGAACCTGCCCAGTATCCTCAAATTAAAAAAGGATTTGAAACAGAACTTCTAGCCGCCATGTATCGATTTGGTTTAAGTTGCGTTGAAAATTTTGTGGGTGCAAAAAGCAGTATTCAATTATCCGAATATCCAACAGAAATCGAATGGCAGCAATTTTATGACATGTTCTATCGCACCACGTCACGCGATTGGGAAAACCTGGCGCAACGGGATGCAGATGGCATTCAAGTTGCCGGTTATGGTCCAATTCAAGTCATAGAAAAGGCGGCACACACCTCTGCTCTAGCAGGTCAATTACACGCCGCTCAAGCACGAAAATCAGACGCAGCTTTACAGGCGTACGGTGCGTCAGTGGATGTTGCCCGTGGGAACGGCACCCGTTTAGTTCCACCAAAGTTAGTCGTGGTCATTGGGGACGGTCACGCAGCACTCAGTTTAGCTGAGGAACTACGTCAAAAAGGCGTGGCGGTAAAAATTATCGGAAACGGTCCATACCCAGGTGGATTTATGCACAAAGCCATTCCCCACACCCACTATGGCACACGGGCAACCACCACGTCGGTGCATGCGCAAGAGCTGCGCAAAGGGTTAGATGGCAGCATTGAAATGTTTAAAGGAACGGCGTCAAACGAGATGATCGCTCGCCTAAGAGCCTCCGGTGTGCCAGTGGTTATTGCCACCGGCGCCATGCAACCAAGAAAGATGGGCATACCAGGCGAAGAAACCATGATTAATTCCCACCAACTATCCGCGTTTTACACCGCATACATGGGCGCAGAAAACCCACTGAACATGCAAAGTGCATCACCGATTGGCCTAGTTGGATTTGGCAACGCAACATTAGATGCCGCAACATACATGGCCGCGGTTGTAGAGGCAATTAGGCATCCTGAAAAGGCGCAATTCGTGCCCAATTACTCAGAAATACCCGAACCAGTTTTAAGTGAAATGAAGGGTGCCAAACACCAAACCGTACAATTATTCAAACGGGGCGAACCCGAATCCATAAGTACCACACCTGATGAGCTGCAAGAATGGGCGATAACAATGGCCAAGCTGGGCATAGAAGTAACGGTTTCAATGCCAGATCTTAGCATCCCATTAGCAGAAAAAATAATACGGTTATATGATACAGCCACTCGTTCCAGAGCGGGCCTAACAGATGCTATTCGCACCAAGGTAAAAAACCTCGCGCTGCTATTATTATGTCAGAAATCGTTACCAGCAGACCAACTGGAGCGCCACGCGGAAACGTTCATGGACATTATGAGAGACGGTAACGCTGCCGCTGCCGTGCAGGCATGGTACCAAGAAATAGAGGGTCTAAAACCCCGCCCGCAAGCCGAATTCTCGCCCACAATGAACGTTCAAATTATGTTTGGCTTTCAGCCAACAAACTGCCAAATTGCAGGTGGGCCAACGGGCGATCGTCAGGTCACATTCGAAAATGGTTACACACTAAACTGTTCAAGTATCATTACCACCATCGGTCAAATACGGCTCAAGCTCACCGAAGATCAATTCAATCAAACAGGTGTTAGCACAACAGATTCCGGCCTATTTGCAGCCGGTTTCTACCTAGAAAATGGGCAGGGAAATTTAACTTCAGTTGCCGAACATGTGGTGCTCTTAGCGGATCAAATTAATGCCTACTGTGACACAAAAAAACAGTCGCCTCTTGCGGGAAATAGGGCCTTTTTAGCCACATTAGCAGCGCTAGAGGGCCCCGATCAATTACGATCAGATATCACCCGTAATGGAAGCCAGTACTAAGGCACAATTTCACACCACAGTAAGGCAAGATGATGATCTTGTAACATTTAGACGCGATAATGCCGCCAAAGCAGCGGCGCTTCTCGTGCCAGAAGAAGAGGAACTATTAAGTCCACTCCCAACGGGAGAGGTTTTTTTACAGGAAAGGCAAATCACCATTTCATATACGAACGGGCATAGTGTAACACTCACCGTTCCAGCAAATCTTGCACCCAGCACTACCTTGTTGGAGTTTACCCGCACCCAATCCACAGCGCAAGAATTGCCACGACCCACAGCCACCTGCAGCGCCAAGCGCAATTGTGCCGATTGCCGAGTGCGTATTGTGGCCCGTCCCATTACAAGCGAAGTACCAAAAGAAGACCGGCGATTAATCGCTGCCAAGTCTGTTAGTGAGGAAAAAGGCGGCCATTTACCAGGTTATACCGTATTGAGTTGCGACACATTGGTTCAACACATCCCGCCTAATTCGGAATTCACAATACTACAACCAACCGGTCAGCCACCAATGGGCAATGGTGCTGACGCGAGTGCGAGTGGCCAAAGCGGAGCCGTAAAACCCAGAGAAGGAGATTTAGAATGGTAATGAACCGACGTCTTGCAATCGACGCCCATTTTGCTAGGGGCGTACTACAAATTACCTTGGCGCGTTACATGCCTGTATTTCACGCGGCAATCAATAGAGTAGATGCTATTTTATCCGATGAAACACCGGCAAACAGATGGGCATTTTTAGATTTACCCGAAGATGTGCTAACCGCTTACGTTTTAGCAACACATTGCACGGAATTAGAGGCCTTAATTAATTGCAAAGATGACATTACCCCTCAAAAAATGCGACACTTATATCGATTGCCCGATAAAGATTTAGCCAGATTACTTAATGTGCCGCCCGACTCACCCGAATGGCAATTAACCCGCGATGTTCTAAGCCGTATTGGCATTGGCGCCATGTCACTGGGTTCAAAATCCTTGCCGTCTCACACACTAAGTGCCCAAATATCCAATTTATTGGGAATGCGTGAATCAAATGCCGGGGAAGGCGGAGAAGACAGGGCCAGGTGGCAGGGGATTCATGAATTACGCCGCATGGACAGTGAGAGTCAGTTTGGAAGAGTTCACCAAACCATAGGCGAAGGAGCCGCAGTTACCATTATGGGGGGTGTGTTTTCTCATTTAGTGAACATGCTAGGCCATCATTTTGAAGGCCAAAATTCAGGGGGTCAAAATGGAATTAGTTTGGATTATTTATTGTCCCTCTCTGTTATAAGCAACAAATACGGTCAAGGGGCAAAGGGTGGAGAAGGCGGTTTACTAGGCGCAGCGAAGAACACCGGGCCGGCATTTTGGGCAAAAATTGGTGAAGTAGATGTGCTTATATCCCAAGGGAATGATAGACGCGTTTACTTTACCTATAACAACCAAGGTACTCCAACCATCATTGCCAGAACCATGGAACAGTTAGGCATTACTCACATCGATGAATTAAATTCAAAAACAGTCATTCTGCAAGGCGAAGATATTGCCCTTAGCGATGCTGATGGGGCACAAGCAATCGAAATAACACGCAAAATATTATCAATAGCGGATGTAAGAAAATTCTTAAGTGCCAATTTTCCAACCGCATCACCCGCCGTCTTAACCGATGTGTATTCCGTAGAATGCATGTATTTTAAAAACTTAATCGAAGAGTGGTTAGGATTAGTATCCGAAGATAAATTAACCGTCTCGAATAATCTAGAATTTGCCACATCAGCATCAGCAGCAGCCACAGCAAAAGTAATCACTATTACTGGTACAGAAGGTGGAACAGGGGCAGCCAAAAAATCCTCGTTAGATCATTCTTGCGGGGCCACTCAGCATGGTGTTATTCGTGCATATACCCAACTCTTAAGGGAAGGTGTGGACACGCCAATTTGCGCAGAAGGTGGTGTGATGACACCAGATGACATTGCAATTATGTTAGCGCTCGGCGCAAGCATGGTTGGGGTAGGGAAACTCGATATGTTTGGGCAAGGGTGCATCGCCGCAGAACTGTGCCACGAAGGCACATGCCCCAAATCCATCGCGGGCAATGAAATTAACGCAGACAAATTATTTGATGGAACACGCTCAAAATCCGGCTTCATGTATTTGGCCTATGCGCTTTCTGTGGCCAAAAAAATCACCGCTTAGTGGGTATGCATCAGTTCACGATTTTGTAGGTGCTGCTGCAGATGGGGTAATCAGCACCGATGACGCAATGTTGCAAACACTAATATCGGAATTGCAACAAGTGAAAGGTACCGGTAGGGCAGATGCCGCTGCCGCCGGAGCCAAAGAGGTTATATTTGAGTATGCCGAGGGTATTGTCGCAGATGATATCGAAGAATTAGCAAGCCCAGCAGCAGACACCGTCGACGTAAAGCCGGCCCATAGTCCGGATGGGTCAAGGGGACCTGTAACCGCATTATTTGAGCAATTAAAAGCCCAGGCTCTTGCTGGAAACGATACCTTAACAGCAGATGTCACAAATGAAAATTTATTTGCACTGGTCGCATTTCAAAAATGGGTCTTTCAACAGCGATTAAGCGGGGTGCCACTTCCCCACAACATCCAGGTTATATTAAATGGAACGGTTGGGGTATTCAGTTTGAATTATCTCAGTGATCTCAATGTCACTATTACAGGAAATGCCAATGAAAATCTGGCTTGTGCCCAATCTGGTGGTTCAATAGTGGTACAGGGAAATGTCAGTACCACTTTCCGTTACGGGGCCACAGCAGGAACAGGGATTGTTGTTGGCAATGCCGATTCGCGTGCCGCGGCTCTTCAAAAAGGCGGAATTACAGGCATTGGCGGGCATTCATTCGAATTGGGTTATAACATGGCAGGTGGCACCGTCGTGGCACTTGGTAAAACAGATGGGCGAATCGGACCGGGTATGGCAGCAGGCAATATTTTCCTTTTAAAAGAAACAAATCCCATTATTGACTCTCAACTTGGCCAAACCCCAACAGGTAGCACAATGACATGCGCAGATGCCGAACCCAAAGACGTAGGGGAGATTAGATTAGTATTACACACATTAAGCCAAAATGGGCATGCAAAAGCCGCCGAGCTTCTGGCGCTAGATGATGCAATTCTTGCAAGTCAGTTCCATAAAGTCACTGCACCATTACCGCCGTATGATATGAAACGCTTTTTAAAAACAGTCATGGGACAACGAATTTCTGTGTAATAAATAGTGGGACTGCTGCAAAATGTGTCAGGCAAGGATCTCGAGCTAAAAAAACCGGAGTTTACTCAGCGTAAATGAGGATTTTTTTGGTGAGCACTGACAAAGCATCACGTATTTTGCAGCAGTCCCATATTCCATCTGAAAACCACTTGTGTTATCCTATTGGGCATTATGTCAAAAGGAACTCTATACAATAAGGTTTGGGACCGCCATAAGGTCACCACGTTACCCTCCGGATTAGACCAGCTCATTATCGGGTTGCACATGATCCACGAAGTCACTAGCCCGCAGGCGTTTGCCATGCTTAAAGAAAAGGGCAGCAAAGTGGCATTTCCCGAACGTACGGTGGCCACAATGGATCACATCGTACCCACGGACAACCAATTCCGTCCGTTTTTTGATACTCAGGCAGAATTAATGGCCAAAACACTAGAAGAAAACACGAAAGAATATGGCATCACATTTTTAGGCCTTGAATCTGGAAAACAGGGCGTTGTGCACATTGTAGGGCCTGAAAACGGCTACACTCAGCCCGGTATGACCATTGCCTGTGGCGATTCACACACCTCTACTCATGGTGCCTTTGGCGCACTGGCCTTTGGTATTGGTACCACTGAAGTGCGCAATATTTTAGAAACCCAAACCCTGGCGCTAAGTTTGCTAAAAGTAAAAAAGATTTGTGTAAATGGCACCCTAAGGCCTGGTGTTACAGCGAAAGACGTGATTCTTGCCATCATTGCAAAGTTAGGCGTTAAAGGTGGAATAGGGTTTGCCTATGAATACACCGGTGATGTGTTTGAAAATATGACAATGGAAGAACGTATGACCGTGTGCAACATGAGCATAGAAGGTGGCGCACGCATTGGCTACATTAACCCAGATCAAACCACCTACGACTACATTAAAGGCCGTGATAAGGCCCCTTCTGCAGAGAATTGGGACAAGGCCGTGGCCTATTGGGAATCCATCCGTTCAGACGCCGATGCCGTATACGATGATGAGTTTCATTTAGATGCCGCCGATATCGAACCTATGGTGACCTGGGGAATTAACCCTGGTCAAGGCATTGGAATAACAGAAAATTTACCAAACCCAGCAGGCATGAGCGATGCGGATCGCGAAACAGCTGAAGAAGCCTACGTTCACATGCAATTGCAGCCAGGAACACCGATAAAGGGAACCAAAATTGATGTGGCCTTTATTGGAAGTTGCACCAATGGTCGCATTTCCGACTTACGTGAAGCCGCCAAAATCTTTGAAGGCCGCAAGGTAGCCAGCCATGTTCAGGCGCTAGTGGTTCCAGGCTCTCAACAGGTAAAGGCCCAGGCTGAGCAAGAAGGCTTAGACAAAATCTTTATTGCAGCAGGAGCCGAATGGCGTGGAGCAGGATGTTCCATGTGCCTGGCCATGAACACAGATAAATTAAAAGGCGATCAAATCAGCGCGTCATCTTCCAACCGTAACTTTATTGGCAGGCAAGGAAGCGCAACAGGCCGCACCCTTTTAATGTCGCCAGCAATGGTGGCCGCCGCCGCAATAAACGGTGTGGTAAGCGATGTACGCGAATTGCAGGAGGTAACAGCCTAATGAGTCTAGAACGTAAAGTAATCTCTGGTCGCGCGGTGCCGATTCGTGGAAACGAAGTGGATACCGACCGCATAATCCCTGCACGGTTTCTAAAGGAAATCACATTTGAACGCATGGGCGACTTTTTATTCCAAGATGCCCGCTTTAATGAAGACGGTAGCGAAAAGAAACACCCACTAAATGACGCACACTATAAAGGCGCCAATATTATGGTTGTGGAAAACAACTTTGGGTGTGGATCGTCTCGCGAACACGCGCCGCAGTCCATTTTGCGTTACGGAATTGTTGCGCTAATCGGTGAAAGTTTTGCCGAAATCTTTGCAGGCAACTGCAAAGCGTTAGGCGTGCCAACATTATCTGCAAATAAATCAGATATTCAAATGTTGCTCGCAACAGTGGAAGCAGATCCGAGCGCAACTCTAACCCTTGATGTGGATTCGCGCACTGTTCGCATCCAGTCCAATGGTAAAGAAGACGTGATCCAGGTCACATTGCCTGATGCCCGCCGCCAGTCCTTTTTAGACGGCAGTTGGGACGAGCTAGGTACTCTAAAGGGGAACTTGGACAAAATTAAAGAAACAGCAGCATCAAACCTGCCATATTTCACAAATTTCACCTAAATAAGGAGTCATACTATGTCATTTATAATCGATGTTCATGCCCGCGAGGTTTTGGATTCACGGGGTAATCCCACAGTTGAAGTGGAAATCGTTACAGAGAATGGGGCCTTTGGCCGCGCAATCGTACCATCGGGAGCCTCAACAGGGTCTCGCGAAGCGCTCGAACTGCGCGACACACGCAAAAAGCGCTATATGGGTAAAGGTGTTCAAAAGGCTGTAGAGAACGTGAACACCGTAATCGCCAATGCGTTAATTGACACGGATGTTCTAGATCAAAAGCGCATCGATGAAATTATGATTCAGTTAGATGGCACTGAAAACAAGAAGAACTTAGGCGCGAATGCCATGCTAGGCGTGTCTATGGCGGCTGCGCGCGCGGCGGCTGATTATTTAGAATTACCCCTGTATAAATACCTTGGCGGGCCATACGCACACCGTTTACCTGTTCCGATGATGAATATCATTAATGGTGGCGAACATGCTGATAACACGGTTGATATTCAAGAATTCATGGTCATGCCAATTGGTGCCAAAACATTTTCAGAAGGCCTTCGTATGGGAACTGAAATCTTTCACGCCCTCAAAAAGGTACTGCGCGATAAAAAATTAAACACAGCCGTGGGCGACGAAGGTGGGTTTGCACCCGACTTAAAAAGCAACGAAGAGGCGCTCAGCGTTATTATGGAGGCCATTAAAGCCGCCGGTTACAAAGCCGGGGAAGAAGTGGTCTTGGCGTTAGATGTTGCCGCGTCTGAAATGCTTGAAGGTGATACGTACAACCTAAAAGGTGAAGGCGTCACCAAAACATCGATTGAGATGATCGATTATTTCGAATATCTGTGCAAGAAATACCCTATCGTGTCTATCGAAGACGGTTTGGCCGAATCCGACTGGGACGGTTGGTGGGAACTGACTGATCGTTTGGGTAAAACCGTTCAGCTCGTTGGTGACGACTTATTTGTGACAAACACCGCGATTTTACGTGATGGCATTAAAAAGGGTGTTGGCAACAGTATTTTGATTAAAGTGAATCAAATTGGAACGGTAACCGAAACGTTAGCGGCCATAGACATGGCACACCGCGCAGGTTATACCGCTGTTATTTCGCACCGCTCTGGTGAGAGCGAAGACACGTTCATCGCCGATTTAGCGGTAGCCACAAACGCCGGACAAATCAAAACAGGTTCAGCATCACGCACCGACCGTATTGCAAAATACAATCAATTGCTACGCATAGAGGAAGAATTAGGCGAAGTCGCCAGTTATATTTCACCTTTTGCATGATAAAACCGCTTCGAGTATCGATTAAAAACATTAATTTTAAGCGCGTTATCGCCCTAGGAGCCATTGCATCTGTATCTATTTACATCTTTGCAATTGGAATAAAAAATGTTTTCCGATATAATGAGTTCAAGCAAGAGCTGTTGGCACTACGTCATCAGCATGCTGAAGCAGAATCCGAAAGCGAATTTTATACCCAACAATTGAACGCCATGGAAACAGAGGTGTTCTGGGAGCATGAGGCTCGAAGACGGTTAAGTTATATCAAGGCTAACGAAAAGGTTTATAAGATAATTTATAAAGTCCAAAATAGGTAATGACAGAAACAATTAACACAGGCGATATAGTAACAGGAGAGATAACGCACGTCGCAGAGTTCGGCGCGTTCATGGTTTTACCGGATGGTAAAGATGGTCTCGTGCATATTTCTGAGATCGCAAATGAATTTGTAAAAGACATCAACCAGTTCGTCAAAATTGGCGATAAAGTTAAGGTCAAAATCATGGGCCTTAACAAACAAGGTAAGTACGAACTTTCTATGAAGCGTACTGAAGAGGAAGTCGTAGAAGAAAAACCCGCCATGTTCCTTCATAGTAAGTCCTCTGACGATCATTTTGAAGATAAAATCACAAGCTACATGAAACGTAGTGAAGAGCGACAAATCGACATTCGACGCAATTTAAAAAAGAAGCAGGGCATCGCTAAGCGACGTCGCTAACGTGGGTGGACGGCAAACCAACGCTTGCCTATTGCTCATAGCAAGCTTATTTCTTCTAAACCAACCCTGCCATGGGGTTACGGTGCGTGACTATGACCCCGGTGTCACCTTTTTAGGTACGCCATATTATTATGATGCAGCGTATTATGGCCATAACAATCGTGGGAAAATCACACAAATGAATTTAAAAGGGCAAAAAGTGTGGGAATTGGAACAGACAACGAGTGCATGGGAATTTATTGGTATAAAATTTAACCAACTGTTTGTATTAGATACCGACAGAAAATTGCACATCATCGACGCGAAAAAAGGCTACAACAAATTTACCCCCGACATTGCACCTATAAAAAAAATAAACCTACGATACCCAACCATTCCCATTTTAACGCAGAACAATAAATCAATTGGACTAGACTTCTTTACAGGAAATCCGGTGGAGATAAGCAAAGACAAGTGGACGCGTTTGATGAGCAAAGAACCCCTTAACCCGTCTGTACCGAGTACAAATGTAAAGTATCTTAAATCTCAAGAAAAAGAATGCACGCTTATTTCAGAGAATGCCGTTTCCCAGAAAACTAATGTGGTGCTGTGCAAAGAGGCGTTATACTGGGTAATAGAATGAAGATACCGAGTAAGCCCATCAAATCACTCTATGAAGTAAAGCAAGCACTAGGTGAAGACCTAACTAGCTACTCGTATCGTGGCAGGTCCCTCGTCACTCAAAAACAGGTGCTAATTTGGCAATATAAAGATGATCTTTTAGATTCATTTGCCGTTTCAAAGTTGATTCGAAATGCCGAAAAACGCATGGAAGTTCAGCACCCTAACTTATTAACCCTAGTGGATTACGACTACGATGGTATCTTTTTCTATACCATTTATGAGTACCATTCCGACTACATTTCCCTTACAGATATGTTGCAATCGGGCATGACATGGACAAGCGATCAATTATACAAATTGCTCAAACAGGTGATTGAAGCGGCCTATTGCATGGAACAAGCGGGATTATTAATGGGTGAAATTAATATGAATACCATTTTGGTGAACAAGTCCTTACAGGTGAAATGTTCACATGCGTTATTACCTAGCCTAATATTACATCGCTATATAGATACCTTTGACGTGCTAGAAGATGCACTATTTTACGCACCAGAATACTTACAAAAACAACCCCTAAATACCCAAACCGACGTGTATTCCATTGGTGTTTTGCTCTATTTCTTGTACAGCACCAAATGGCCCTATAAAACCACCATGTCCATCAATAAGATGAAGCGGGCCTACCTTAAGCCTCCATTACCCGCAAACAAAGCCAACCCAAAAATCGGCGAAAAACTAAATTCCCTCATCATGCGAGCCATTACCACTAACCCCACTGATCGCATTGGGTCTGTTGGTGAATTACGCAGAATCTTCTTAGGGCAACAGGAACTAAGTTTATCTGAAGTGGATGCCAATACCTCTAATGAGATTGAAACCCAAATCGCTCAAGAAATTCGAAAAAACCGTGGAAAGACAGCCTTTGAGGCCCTTATTGTGAGCATCTCTGTAATTATTCCCATGGTGTTGCTGTACGGGTTATATGTGGTTTACATGAATTACCTCACTGAAATTCCAAAAGTGGATGTGCCAGACGTGGTTGGGCTTCGCTATGATGCCGCCGAACGTATTTTTAGTCATAATAAATTGCGGGTTAAAAAGGCCGGTGACCGCTCACACCCCTTAATTCCTGAAGGGTATATCATTGAAACGAAGCCGCCTGCAGGCAGAGAAGTAAAACAAACACGCCCCATACGGGTATTTATATCCAGTGGAAGTGGCGAAACAACAGTGCCAAATGTGGTGGGGCGTTCCCTAGATCAAACCAAGCTCTTTTTGCAAAACAGCAAAATCCAACTAGAGATCGTCACTAGCAATTATTCAGCAAATTACCCACGCGACGTTATTATGTCCCAGTACCCATCAGCAAACCAAACCGTTGAAATTGGCAGTAGTGTGCAAGTGGTGATTAGTAAGGGGTATCCATTGAATATGGAAAGAGAAAATAATACCTCATTCTTTGGAAACAACGATATGATCAAAATAGTATTCTCTATTCAATTACCCCAAGATTGGCCCACGCAGTCCATTAAAGTGCATGCCATCTACAATGATGAAACGAAAGTGGTGCACGAAGGGGGCTACCTAGGCGGTGAAGAGGCCAAGTTTGATGCTGAGTTTGAACCAGAAACATTGATTGAAGCCTTTTTTAATGGTGAAGTTGCCTACCGGGGTAAAATCGAATAAACTTTAGTCTGTGACGACAACAGTTTTTTCAGCGTTTGAAACGCAAATCATGGCAGACTTAATCCATAAGGCGGGGGACTACAACGGCAAAACGGCACCCAATCCTATGGTCGGCGCCGCCGTGATTAAAAATACCGAACTAATCAGCACGGGCTTCCACGTCCAATGCGGCGGCCCACATGCCGAGGTGCATGCCCTTCGCGCCGCCGGTTCCCGCGCCACAGGCGCGACCCTACTGATCACACTAGAACCTTGCACCCACCACGGCCGCACCCCACCTTGTACCGATGCCATCATTGCGGCCGGAATCCGCCGAGTCATTTTCGCGGCGTCCGATCCCAACCCCAATGTGCAACACGCGTCAGACATCCTAGAACCCCACGGCATTTCCGTTTCAAGCGGCCTTTTAGCTGCCGAATCCGAAGCATTAAATACTGTTTTCCACTTCGCTATGACCCACAAACGCCCATACGTCACGCTTAAAATGGCCATGGATGCAGCTGGCCATAC
>JAQBTH010000037.1 GCA_027623425.1 bacterium
GAATATTCGTTTGAATAATACCAAGTCGTCGGCGTTGTCTTCTTCTAAAGATTTACAAACAGTGAAAACGGAAGTGTCTGTTCAGTATTCCATCAAAGGTGATACTGCGCCAAAAACCTTTCAGAAGATTGGTCTAATTGGTCAAATTGAAGCCACGGTTATTGAGCCTGCGATTGAGGAATCTGTAAAGTCTGTTACAGCACGCTACACTGCCGAAGAGTTGATTACCAAGCGTGAAGTGGTGAAGACTCAGATTCAGCTTGAGATACAAGAATTTATTGATACAACCTTAAATAATAAAGACATTCAAAATGGAATTCATATTGCCAACGTGGCGATTACGGATTTTAACTTTTCCGAGGAATTTAATCGCGCTATCGAGCTAAAGGTGAAAGCCGAGCAAGAAGCATTGCAAGCTAAAAATGAAAAGATAAGACGGGTGACACAAGCCGAGGCTGCTGCCGCTGAGAAACAGCTTTCTGCGGATGCCTCTGCCTATGCGATTACAGTGGCCTCTAAAGCCCGTGCGGAAGCCATTCGTCGCGAAGCGAAATCATTGAAAAGTAATCCGGAATTGATTCAGTTGCGCATTGCAGAGAAATGGGATGGTAAGTTGCCTCAATATAACGGTACTTCGGTTGTTCCTTTTTTGAATATTGATTCAACCTCTACCAAAATTAAGTAAACTACTTTTTTTGTAGTGTGATTCGCGTATTAGCGCTCTGCTAGTAATGCGTGTGGCGGTTTCGTAAGGTACACTGTAAGCATGACTCAACACAACTCTCAGTTAATTCAGTTCGTTAGTGAGGATTGCGGGATTGCGATTTCGCAGGTTCAAAAAACGATAGGTTTGTTTGAAGACGGGGCGACGCTTCCGTTTGTGGCGCGGTATCGCAAAGAAGTGACGGGTGGTTTAGACGAAACACAGTTGCGTTCTATTCAGACTTATTTTCAGTATTACCAGCAGTTGGATGATCGTAAAAAAACGATACTTTCCACTATTGAAGACCAGGGCAAACTTACTGAGGGCCTCACCACTACTATTTTGAATTGCCGTGACAAACAAACGCTAGAAGACCTGTATTTGCCCTACAAAGTAAAGCGCAAGACCAAGGCGGATGTGGCCATTGAAAAAGGGTTCTTACCGCTTGCTGAGTTGATATGGGCGCAGCGTGACGCCCGTTCTAAATCGGATATGTTACAGGGGTATTCTAGCGCCGCTTTGGAGGGCGCTGGGCATATACTGGCGCAACGCATTTCAGACACCGCATCATACCGGCAAGCGTTGCGGCACATGATGGTTAAAACGGGGGTGTTGCGCACAAAGTTGACTGCGAAAGCGAAAGAACAAAAAACAAAATTTGATATGTATGCCGACTTTTCAGAGCTGTTGCAGCGCTCGGCGAGCCACCGTGTTTTGGCCATCAGACGCGGCGAAACGGAGAAGTATGTGACCTGGAAAATTGGCATTGATGATGAGCGTGCACTCGCTACTCTTGGGAATCAAATTATTAAAAACAAATCATTTGCATTGCTAGACTGCCTTCAAGATGCGATTGAAGATGCGTACAAACGCTTGTTTTTGCCGTCATTACAAACAGAGTGTTTTAACGGGAAATGTGAAGATGCTGAAACCGACTCGATTGAGGTGTTTTCGAAGAATTTACATAACTTGTTAATGAGTGGGCCTGCGGGTGCGAAAGTCATCATGGGAATCGACCCTGGGTTTCGAACAGGCTGCAAACTTGCGGTTGTGGATGATACTGGGCGTTTTAAGGAGTCGGCGACCATATACCCAACACCACCCCAAGAGAAACGTGAGTTGGCTGAAAAAACAATTGTAACGTTGCTAAATCGATACAATGTGGATTTTATCGCGATTGGGAATGGCACGGCCTCAAAAGAGACCATGCAATTTATCAAACAGGTTGTAAATGCCCATGGGCATGTTGCCGTGCCGGTGATTGTGAACGAGGCTGGGGCGTCGGTATATTCAGCGTCTGAATTGGCAATTGCCGAATACCCTGATTTGGACGTCACCATTCGCGGGGCGATCAGTATTGCACACCGCTTGCAAGACCCCCTTTCAGAACTGGTTAAAATTGACCCGAAATCAATTGGAGTAGGGCAGTATCAACACGACGTGAACCAAGCCCAATTAAAAGAGGCGCTCACATTTACCATAGAATCAGCTGTAAATACTGTGGGTGCGGATTTGAATACAGCGTCGGCGGCATTGCTACGTTATGTGGCTGGCATTGGCCCGGCGTTGTCGAAGAATATTGTGAGTTACCGCAATGAAAATGGCCCGTTTAAAGACCGTAAAGCGCTGTTGAAAGTGCCAAAATTAGGCGCGAAGGCGTTTCAACAATGTGCCGGATTCTTACGTGTGAAGGGGGGTGAAACCCCGTTAGATAATTCGGCGATTCACCCGGAAGCCTATGGGATTGTGCAGCAAATGGCCAGTGCCTTGGGGCGTTCGGTGAGTGACCTGATCGGTGATGAGCAGTTAATAGACCAACTGAATTTATCTGATTATGTGACCGATATCATTGGTTTGCCCACATTGCGTGACATCGCCATGGAATTGAAAAAGCCAGGGTTAGACCCCCGATCTGAATTTTCTTATGCGGCCTTTGATGAATCCATTGATGACGTGTCTGATTTAACCATCGGAATGACACTGGAAGGCACTGTAACTAATGTGACAAATTTTGGCGCTTTTGTGGATATTGGTGTGCATCAAGATGGCTTGATTCATATTTCCAAGCTAAGTGATACCTTTGTGAAAAACCCCCATGATATTGTGTCGGTTGGCGACGCGGTGAAGGTGTCTGTTTTACAAGTGGATTTGGACTTAAAACGCATTCAGCTCGCGCGTATTGTGTGATAGAATGCTTTGATCGAGAATGGAACCTGGTCTTTGCGATACTGCATTTCAGGCTGAGGCTTCATGATGAAGACGATACTCGTTAAATTTAATTTTAAAGGACGCTTATATGAACACACATCCATGGCATGACGTTGAGCTAGGCCCAAATGCACCAGAGTCGGTACGGGCAATCGTAGAAATCCCAAAAAATTCACGGGCTAAATATGAATTAGATAAAGACTCTGGAATGTTGATTTTAGATCGCGTATTGTATTCGTCTATTAATTACCCAGCCAATTATGGGTTTATTCCGCAAACCTATTGTGAAGACCATGACCCATTGGATATTTTGGTAATCTCTCAAATTGAAATCGCGCCAATGTGTATTGTTGAAGCCAAGGTGATTGGTGTGATGGGTATGCTTGATGGCGATGAAAAAGACGATAAAATTATTGCTGTGGCAAAAAATGATATGAGTGTGAACCATATTAATGATATTAGCGAGTTACCCATACACCACGTGCGTGAGCTACGTAGCTTTTTTGAGGATTATAAAAAACTCGAGAATAAAACGGTGATTGTAGAGGCTTTTCAGTCTAGGGATGCCGCAATGGCTATTTTGAACCAAAGTATTGCGGACTACAAAGAAAAATTTAAGAAATAGTTTGCTGTCTGCTGGGTTTATATTCGGATTATTTACAAAATTGTAATGTTTACCGAGGCCGACACGCCTGACTCATAGGATGATATGATGACTGCTGGGCGAATGGATAATTTTTCGATCAGTTCCACATCGGTTAGGCTTTCAACGTCTGTTTCATCTTCAATTACTATAAAGTCTTCTATATAAAAATCAATAACAGACCGTATTGTGCTATCCGCATTAATGCTTGCGCCTAATAGATTAGCCGTGGCGATGAGATCTACATCAAGCGAGTAATATAACATTTGTGGTGAATTATCATCGACAAAATCGCGGACAGCTTCGATTATCTTAGGATTGTCTGGACGTGTGGTGGTAAATGCGCCACCTGTTAAATCCAGCCAACGGTAAGTGTCGCTGACTTTAAATAGCACATCACCACGGGTTACATCATCTCGCGTTACCATGGCAATTCGTACTTGTTTTAAGTCTTCATCCACATGAAAATCAATGTCCATATTTCCGAAAGAGGCTACCATATGTAATATGCTTCCCCCAACGAATCCTTCTGGTATATAGATAGAGGATGAAATATTAAGAGGATCAGAAAAATCAAACTCAATTAACTCAATATCTGCTGGTGCATTATCAGGGCCGCCATCACCTGAGGCGGCAAAAACAGACACCCCTTCATGGTCTTGATCTGAAATAACATAGGATAGATGAAGCGCTTCACCGGTTACGTTGCTTGGCGTGATAAATGTATGATCGCCACTTACTGTGACTTCGTGTAGTTTAAAATTAAGCGGAGCCAAAGCGCCAAGCGCAGCTACTTCTGCGGCATCAGTATCAATAGAAGAGCTTTTGTATTGGGTGCCCGGCAATGTTTGTTGTGGCGCTACTGCCACCACTGGAGGTGCCGCAGGATAAAAGAATAATGCTAAATGATACAACTGTCGCGTAGACGAGAAATGTTTTGTACATAGGAAGCTCCTAATAGTTTATTTTATGGAATAAGTTGATACTACCACGAGAATGAGTGCATACAAAATTTAGATCTCCTAATGCTTCTTTACACTTGTAAAGAAATATACACTATGATGCTTTTTTTGTGTATAACGTTTCATTTATTCGGTTGATGCGTTGGAAGGAGTGAGCAAATGAAGCCTAGGTGTCCCTCTCTATTCTTATCTATTCTTCCAATTCTATTTACTATTGGATTATTGTCGGTACAAATTTTAGTTTTCAATGATTTCACGCCTCATATCCCATTATTGTTGGGCGTTGCGTTTACCTGTTGCATTGGTATTTATTTACATTACACATGGGCGCAATTGGAAGCGGGCATTTTTAAGGTGGTTTCAGTGGCCCTGCCGTCAGTGGCGATATTGGTTGTTGTGGGGTGTATTATTTCCATTTGGATTGCTAGCGGTACCGTTCCCACGCTTATTTACTATGGATTAAAGTTGTTGTCTCCTGAATTGTTTCTTGCGGCATCCATGTGCTTGTGTGCGGTTGTATCGGTGTCACTTGGCACATCTTGGGGCACAACTGCTACTATAGGTTTGGCTTTGATGGGGGTTGGTGATGGGTTTGGCATTCCCATGTATTGGACAGCTGGTGCGGTGGTTTCTGGGGCCAGGAGATCAACCACACCACCTATAACCTGGCGCGGATGAACATGTTCTTGCACAACATCAACTACGATAAGTTCAACATCCAGTTAGGCAATACCCTAATCGCCCCACACTTTGGCGATGACAAACCCTTTGATGCCATCGTCTCCAACCCGCCATATTCGGTGACCTGGATAGGTTCAGACGACCCCACCCTGATCAACGATGACCGCTTTGCCCCTGCAGGGGTGCTTGCTGATGTGATTGTGGCAGAAATTGAAGGAGAAGCGGCATGACACTGGAAAATAAACTTGGCATCACCAATCAGGTGGAGCTTGCTAAGCTCGAGGAAAAAATCAGCAAGCAAAAAGCCAAACAGCTTTTTGAAAGTGGTGAAATCAACAAGATTGAAGTGGGGACATTTGCGGGGCTTATGCAGATTCATAAAACCTTGTTTGAGGATATTTACGACTTTGCAGGAAAGCTGCGTGATGTGAATATTTCCAAGGGCGATTTCCGCTTTGCACCACTGATGTATCTGAAGCAGTCGCTTGAGCATATCGACACCATGCCACAAAGCAGTTTCGATGACATCATCAAAAAATATGTGGAAATGAACATTGCCCACCCCTTCCGCGAGGACAACGGACGAGCTACCCGCATCTGGCTGGACCTTATCTTAAAAAAGGAGCTCAAACACATCGTGGACTGGAATGCCGTGGATAAAGACGACTATCTTTCTGCCATGCAGCGTAGTGTGGTCAAAGACCTTGAAATCAAAACCCTGCTCCCACGGCGCACTAACCGATCAAATCAACGACCATGCCCTATTTATGAAGGGTATTGATGTTAGCTATTACTACGAAGGTTATAGCGAATTTAAGACTGAGGAATTATAGGCATGGGTCATAACGAGCACCTCAAAAAAATCTTTACAGATCATGAATTTCTGGAAGATTCAGTTATACGGAAATTCCGGATAACTGCTAAAGATGGCAAATCCTACAGCACGAACCACCCCGCCCTTCGGGCACCCCTCCACGGGAGGGGAATTGAGATATGAGTAGCGCAAGTTATATTGCAAGTTATACGGATGAAGATGTAAAACGCGTTGCGTGCGATGAATGCGTCATTTTTGGCGATCATTCCGAGCACATTGGTACGACCATCGCCGTCACCATTCTGGCACTGTCCAAACATAAAACAGATACTCATATCCAATTTATTGATGCCAGCGGCCTGTTTAAAAAAGAAACCAATATCCTGACAGATGCGCACATCGAAGAAATTATCGGCATATTTGATAGCAAGGCGGATAGTGACCATTTTGCCAAATCCGTGAGTTGTGAATCCATTGTGGCAGAGATTGAGGGGGGGCGATTTCAAGATGAGCGATGTCATTATTTACACCACAGAAGACGGTATCGCTAAAATTGAATTGCGCCTAGACAACGGCAGCGTGTGGTTATCTCAATTAGAAATTGCCGAACTTTTTCAAACCACTAAGCAAAATATCAACAAGCATATTCAGGCTATTTTTAAGGACAAAGAGCTGGATGAAACAGCAACTGTCAACCATCAGTTGACAGTTCAAAATGAAGGCAAGCGCAAGGTTTCTCGGCGTATTACGCTCTATAACCTAGATGTGATTCTAGCAGTCGGTTATCGGGTGCGCTCAGTACGTGGGGTGCAATTTAGGCGTTATGCGTCCACTGTTTTGAAGGAATATCTTGAAAAAGGGTTTGTTTTGAATGACGAGCGCCTGAAAAACCTCGGTGGTGGCAATTATTGGAAAGAGCTTCTTGATCGCATTCGGGATATCCGCTCCAGTGAAAAAGTGATGTACCGCCAAGTGCTCGACCTATACGCCACCGCAACAGACTACACTCCCGATAGCGAGCAAAGCCTCACGTTTTTTAAAATCGTACAAAACAAACTGCATTATGCGGCACACGGGCACACCGCCAGCGAAGTCATCTATATGCCGTGGATAGTGATAAACCCTTTGCAGGATTAAGCAATTTCAAAGGCAGCCAGCCCACACAAGCCGAAGCCATGATTGCTAAAAATTACCTCCATGAGCAAGAATTGCGAGTACTAAACAATTTGGTTTCGGCCTATTTTGACTTGGCCGAGTTAAACGCTATCGAACAGCGTGAAATGCGCATGGCCGATTATGTCCGCGAGTTGGACAATATCCTGAACTCCACCGGGCGAAAGGTATTGGATAATGCGGGCAACATCTCGCATACCCAAGCCGTCAACAAAGCTAAGTAGGAATACCAGAAATACAAAGCCAAAACGCTGGACACTGTGGAAAAAGACTACCTCAAAACCATTGCTTCATTGGAAAAGCAGGCTAAAAAAGAGAGCCGAAAAAAATGAGTACCCGCAATTTTTTGGAAAAGCTTTTGGATGGGGTTGGGGTGGAGTGGAGGGCTTTGGAAGACGTTGCTTCATTTAGAAGGGGATCTTTTCCACAGCCATACGGTAATAGCGAGTGGTACGACGGTGAAGAGAGCATGCCTTTTGTACAAGTTGTAGATGTGTCTGATGGGGGCTTTTCTTTAAAAGAAAATACTAAACAAAGAATTTCAAAACTTGCACAGGTTAAAAGTGTCTTTGTAGAAAAAGGGACGGTTATAGTGACCCTGCAAGGGACTATCGGCCGTGTAGCTGTAACACAGTATGATTGTTATATAGATCGGACTCTGGCGATCTTCACAAATTACATTCAAAGTATTAATAAAAAATATTTTGCGTACCAATTAAAAAAGAAATTCGATATAGAAAAGGAGAACGCTAGAGGAAGTACGCTGAAAACAATCACAAAGGAAGAATTTTCAAAATTTGAAATCCCCATCCCCTGCCCAGAAAACCCCAAAAAATCCCTTGAAATTCAAGCCGAAATCGTCCGCATTCTGGACACTTTTACCGAGCTGACCGCCGAGCTGACCGCCCGTAAGAAGCAATACGAATATTACCGTGAGTTGTTGTTGAACTTCACAAAACCGCAAGAGGAGGAGAAATGAATACCCAACAAGTACAAATTTATCAATCAGAAGATGGGCAACTGGAACTCAAAATTGCATTTGACCATGAAACAGTTTGGCTTACGCAGGTGCAAATGGCTGAGTTGTTTGATACCAGCGCCGATAACATCAGTCTGCACTTAAAAAACATTTATACATCCCAAGAACTTGACGAGCAGGCAACTGCCGAGGATTTCTCGGTAGTTCGTCAAGAGGGTCAACGGCAGGTTCAGCGTAAACTTAAACACTACAACCTCGATGCCATCATCTCGGTGGGTTATCGGGTTAATTCATCTCGCGCCACCCAGTTCCGTATTTGGGCCACCCGCACCTTAAAGCAGCATTTGGTACAAGGTTACACCCTCAACCAACGCCGCCTTCAAGAACGCGGGATTGAGTTTGATCAGGTCGTCTGTTTATTGTCCCACACTCTCACTAATCAGCAATTGGTCAATCCCGAGGGAACAGCGGTGCTTTCCGTAATCAGCGACTATGCCCGTAGCTGGAGCTTGCTACAAGGCTATGATGAGCAAAGCTTGCGTGCGCTTCCCAATAAACAATCGGGTATGAAAGCACTGAAACTAAATGAAGTATCGATGGCGATAGTTGAATTGAAGAAAGCGCTCATCGCCAAGGGGGAGGCTACGGATCTCTTTGGTCGGTTACGTGATGAAGGGCTGGCCTCAGCTGTTGCCACGATTGAACAAGGGTTTGGCAATGAATGGTTTTACCCCAATATCGCCAGCCGTGCGGCACATTTATTGTATTTTGTGATTAAAAATCATCCCATGGTAGATGGAAACAAACGAAGTGCGTCGTTTTTGTTTCTTTGGTATTTACAGATCAACCAACACCTGCGGCCAAGCCTGTGGCGCACTTGATTAATGACAACACCTTGGTGGCGCTGACTTTGTTAATAGCAGAGAGCAAACCAGAACAAAAAGAAATCATGATTCGCTTAATCGAACATTTTATCTTGCTGAAACCAAATAGTGAGGGAACCTATGACAATCTATAACCCCATCGCAGAAACCAATCGCTTCATCGTTCTGGATAAATACACCAGGGAATGGGAGGCCTCTGAGCGTTATCAAAGCGAAAGCGACTTAGAGCGTGAGCTTATTTCCGACTTGATTAATCAAGGCTATGAATTTCTGCCAGATCTAGTCACGCCAGAAGCGATGCTTGCCAATGTGCGTGTACAGTTGCAAGCATTGAATAACGTGCAATTTTCTGATGGGGAGTGGCTGCGTTTTTTCATTCGAGACTCCTTGGAATTTACCCCCAGGGGAGTACTCCCCTGGGGGTATGATAACCCATCCTAACAGATGGGTGATGACTCTCTTTGTTTTAGATGATCCTTAACCGGGGGCAGTACTTATCCTTGAGAGTAGATTCACGCAATTTGGTTTCTGTGTCTTTAATGGTTAACTGATTAGTAAGCGCATCACGTTCTTTTTCAAGCGTGTGAACAGCCTCTGAAAGCGCCAACTTCTTCTCTGTTTCAGCGGAACTTAACTTTGCCTGTAACGTTGTAATCTCTTTGTCTTTTTCAGACTTTAACTCAGTAAACTGCTTTTGCAATTCCATATAATTAGAGCTTAACTCGTTCTTTGTTTTTTCTTCCGCAAGTTTTACGGCGCTCTGTTTATCTTTTTCTGCGCTAGCAAGCCGCTCATGTATTTCTTTATCAAATTCATGGTTTCGCACTTGTTTTAGAAGATCCGCATAGCCGGCCTCATCAATCTTAAACGCCTTATTACAATGTGGGCAGATTATTTCGTTCATAATGACCCTTTTCAATAACGAATTGAATCTAAATATCGATTATTATATTGTAACACCAAAGTAAGCTCGCCTTAATGGGCAATATCTTAGACTGTGAAATGGCTGGGGCGGCTGGATTCGAACCAACGATCGCGAGACCAAAACCCGCTGCCTTGCCGCTTGGCTACGCCCCAGTAACTAGATGAGATGAAATTATAGCAAGGCGTAAGGATATTTTAAAGGGGTTTGTCCCCGATCATTGGAGCCAACGGCCTTCATTATACCCGCACATTAATTTACCTCTCACGTCATGATGGTAACTTATGCGTGTTCGACTCTACCCGTAAAGCGTTTCGCTCCACTTAGGGCCATAAATCTTTGCAAGGCGTCGTGTTGTCTCGTTTTGCATCGCCATAGGGTCTACTGGCGGTGACTGTTTCGATCTCTTTGGTGTATCGCTGCGTGGTGAGTGGTGTGGTCTTGGCGCAGAGTAAGTCTCTTTTCTTTGTGGGGTCACAGGAGTTTGGTCTTTTCGTTTTCGTGTCTGTCTAGGTATGGGTAACTCGAGCGCTAATTCTAAATCTGTATCTGATCGTTCTTCCCAGCCTGATGCGGTAAGTTCTAATACAGGTGGCGATTTTTTGGGGAGGGCGGCTGAAGAAAATGGGCGCAATTCTGGCCCAGGGATGCTTATTGTTTGCGCATTCTCAATAATTCCTGGTGGGTCTGGAAATGCAGGCCCCCAATTGACGGTGTCTGCCGGCAGTGCGCTAAACGGCGTCTCAAATAGCTCAGATTCTTTTTTGCCGATAGCGAAAAGTGTGCGCAGTATGACACGAATGGTTTTGTCGGTTTCAAGGTTGGCTTTTTCACCTTCAAATATCTGTATTAGTTTGGCAACATACGCATCGTTTATAAGCGGAGGGCCGGACTCTGAAAGTGTTAGAACAGCGTCAGTGTGTTTTTGCTGTTCTAGAGTCTTGAATAATCCTCGTACGACAAAGACGGTGAATAGCAGTGTGTTTTTTTGTTGCGTATCAGGGGAATCAGAGGGCTGATGTAGGTAGTAGCCATATCCATGTTGCATGATGGATCGAACAAAGTGGGTTATTAAAAATGAGATGGATAATAATCGTTTTTCTAGTTCATTGCCACTGATTTGGACGCCAGCAGACTCTAATACTATCTTCATTCCTGTTTTGTTGTTACTCATGGTGCAAATACCAATAAAATTAGTATACATCTGGTAGAATAATTTTATTGCTTTATCCAAGTTTCTGACAACATGGCTGCTGGATGTGGGAGTGATTGGGCTTAACATAGGGGTGCTTGGGCTTAACATAGGGGTGCTTGGTGGCGATGTTGCAATTCGTCTATACATTTTTCGTTTCCTCTTCTCTCGATATTCGTTACTATAATTCACCATCTTATAATTGATTATAGTAAATTTTAATATTTTTAATTTCTTATTGTCTTTTTAGCTACACATAGTGGCTAATTAGTGCTGAGGAGTTGTGGTTTTGTTGCACTCGTCTAATGCTGTAAAGAAGAGGTTAATATGATCTAGTGGCGTGTCGTATTGGCATCGGTGTGCGTTAGTGCTGCGTTTGCGCCAACCAAACCAAACATATTCATTCCGCCTTGTTCGAATTTTTGCGCGGTTTCAGGCCCAGGCGTTGAGATTGATGCGTGATTTAAATAAATCATAATCTCTTTATATCATACACTGATTTGTTTTCTTAAGGTAAATATGAGGTATGGTCTTTAATGTTGTATACTAGGCTCATGCAACAGTTGTTTCCAGGCCAGGAACCGGCCTTAAAACCATCGCAACATGCGCCTCTTGCTGCCCAGCTTGCACCCACGTCATTTGACGCATATATTGGGCAGTCTCACCTGATTGGCCCAGGCAAACCGCTTCGTAACGCCATTGAACGGGACACACTCATGAGTTTAATACTGTGGGGGCCGCCGGGTGTGGGCAAAACGGCCTTGGCCCGATTAATGGCGCGCCACAGCAAGGCAGTTTGGATACCCTTAAACGCGGTAATGAGTAAGGTGCAAGAGTTGCGAGATGCAATAAAAAAAGCGTCGGAAAACCAAAAAATGGGTAAGAAAACGGTGCTGTTTATCGATGAAATACACCGGTTTAATAAGGCACAGCAAGATGCCCTGTTGCCTGATGTGGAAAAAGGGACTGTGGTGCTGATTGGCGCGACAACGGAAAATCCCTTTTTTGCGGTGAATGGTAGTATTTTGTCGCGGTGCCAGGTGTATGAATTATACCCACTATCGCATGATGAAATAGACGCACTTATTACTCAGTCTATTTCTCACCCACAATTGGCGGTGCTTCGCACTATGCCAGATGAGTTGCGCAATGGCGTGCGCCAACATAGCCAAGGTGATGGCCGGCGATTGGTCAATCTGTTGGAATTGTTGGCAACAGCGGTGAGGAACGGGCAGGAATTAAGCGATGACACATTAAATGCCCTTTTGCAGCGCAAGGGCACCTTGTACCGTGAAGATGAGCACTATGATATTATATCGGCCTTTATAAAAAGTGTGCGCGGTTCAGATGCCAATGCGGCATTGTACTGGTTGGCACGCATGATTCGTGGTGGGGAAGACCCCAAATTTATTGCCAGGCGCTTGTTAATTTTGGCCTCAGAAGATATTGGCAATGCCGACCCAAATGCGCTTAGTGTGGCGGTAAATGGCATGCAGGCTGTGCAGTTTATTGGCTGGCCGGAAGCGCGCATTACGCTTTCCCAAGTCACAGTGTATTTGGCCGAAGCCCCTAAAAGCAATCGGGAGTATAAGGCCATCAATCACGCATTAGCCCATGTGGATGCGGGAAATGTGCAGGCTGTTCCTGTTCATTTGCGTTCGCAGGTACGCCCAAAAGACCCAAACAAATCCGATGTGGCCTATGTCTACACCCATGATAATCCCAATACGGAGCAATCCTTTTGGGATGGGGATATTCAATTTCTAACACCTTAGGTTTCAAATGCATCTGATTTTGGAAAAATTAGATATAATTCCAACAACAGGTGGTTAAATTTGGGTAAGTATTGCTATTTTTATGGTATGCGCAGTGGCGTTACCTAGTGTTGCATTGCCCGTTTACCAGTATGATTATGCCGAAACTACCGCTGGAATAGATTTATCTAGTATTAGTCGTTTGGCCATGGACCCTGCAGGCCAAGTATATGTTATGGGGTCTAATAAAGAACATCTTGCGCGTTTTTCTGCGGATGGAAGTTCGGTAGACGATTTTGTGATTTCACCCGCTTTAAGTGCGGTTCCTCAATCTATCGTGGCAACAAACGATGCGGTGTATATGGTAGGTGCAGCCTCAATTTTTAAAGTGCCTGTCGCTACCGGTATTCCCGAGTCAGACACGATTCAAACTGGGCAGGCCAATATTGTCGTTGGGGCGGATGGGAATCTTCATGTGACAAAGGGGTCTAATTATCTACGATTTGATTTGGATATTGCCACACTTGAAGGCCCAATTAGTTTTGGATCTCCTGCATCAAAGGGGGTTGCCATTGATGGTAGTGGAAACCTTTTTTATTATGGGGCGGTTCAAAAACGGTTTTATGCGTTAACGATTTTGGAAGGTGCGGGATCATCTGTGGAATACACGGATGTGCTTTCTGACCCGGTTGGAACAGGCACGAATAAAGGTGTTGCTGCTACTGCTGAGGGTGGATTATATATTGGTGACCAGCTGGGTGGTCTGTACAAATACGACTCTGAGGGTACCTTATTATGGAATTTTGGTTCCACATCCGGTGACTCGGATTTATCCGGTATTTTACACTTCATTGTGTCGCCGTCTGGCAATATTGTGGTTCTCACAGATGGGGGTGGCATTAAAGTGTTTGCGCCAATTGAATCGGTATCTGGATTTCTGGAGTTCAGGGGCTTAAGGCCGGGGGAATATTGGTGAACAATGGCGTGAATGTGTTTTTAAACCCGAAAGCAGGTAGTGTGCGAACCGCATTCGGAATGGAAATTGGGAAGGCTCCGAATTTGACGTTTGAGAATAAGGGCGCCATGGTAGAGCGCATTTCCAGTTCGGGTGTTTTAATAGACGTCGGTGCGTCTTGTATAAAAATTACTTCACAAGCAGGCGAACGGCCGTTGGCGCCAGACGGGCTACCCATCGCTGGTGCGCATCCTCTCTTTTCAAATGCGTTTGTATTAAATGGACTAGGAACTTCAGGCGCGTCTTCATTGGTGTTGTCCGAGCAAGTTGTTGCTCAAGCAGCAGGGAAAGCCCCTGAATTTGCCCCACATGCATCCTTTTCGCCATCGCGTTTTGCTTAATAGTTCGATGTTTAAATAGTGGTATAAAAGGGAACAGAACAAGTAAGGCGTCTTAATTAGATTTATGCCGCACTATTAAGTGGATATAATAATGCGATTAACCGAGCGACTTTGTTTGTTTAACTTAAAAAACAGTATTGTTTTGTTGTGCGTGGCGATGTTTACGCTGATGGGATGTACTGCGCCAGGTGGCGGGGGTACTAGTGCGATACTCGATTCCTCAGATGACACAGCAGACATTGATATGTTTGAGATCGGGGGCTTGGTTACTGGTTTAACTGGAGGCGACTCTTTTACCATTCGCCTTAATTCAGGAGATCCGGTTGTTATTGATGAGAATGGGGCTTTTGTATTTGTTACTGAAATAGAAGATGACTCTGAGTATACTGTTTCTATGGTGGAACAGGCCGTGGGGAAAACCTGTACTATTGGCAATGGGGCAGGTGTTATCGCTGGTGCTGATATTACAAATGTAAATATTGTATGTGCGGCAATTCGTACACGGTGAGCGGTACCTTAACAGGGTTAGCAGCAAGCCGTTCTATTGCGATTTCAAACAATGATGGTGATGTGACGGCTATAGATGCTGATGGAGAGTTTACGTTTGAAATCGAGGTTGCTCATGGCGGGGACTATAGTGTTACGATTAATGCTTATCCGATTGTGCAAGACTGTACGGTGAGTAATGGTGACGGCGACTCGATTAGTGCCAATGTTACGGATGTAAGTATTGAATGTGACGAAGTGGAAGACTATGTCGTATTTGTTACGGATGCGGCATACATTGGTAATTTAGGTGGTATATCGGGGGCCGACGATAAGTGTAATGCACATGCGAATAAACCCAACAATTCAGGTGATTATAAGGCCATGCTTGTGTTAAATGATGTGCGTGAAGCGTGCCAAACGGCTAATTGTACTGATGGTGGAATTGATGAAAATATAGATTGGGTATTGAAACCAAATACAAACTATGTGCGCCCAGACCTTGCTCGCATTATGACGACGAATGACGCGGGTATTTTTCCTTTTGGCACTCTTGAAAATCCCTGGGTTATTAATGGCACAGTATGGGTTTTTACTGGTGTGCATGTCGCATGGATTACCGCAGCCACAAACTGTAACGGATAGGCTGGGACCGATGACGAAAGTGGCCATTTAGGCACTATGAATGATACGGATACTGGTACATCTACTGTGTATGGATTGATTTCTACTACTTGTAGTTCGGAGTATTCTCACGGGTTAGTTTGTGTGCAGCAGTAAACTACTGACTATTCCTGCTCGTTAGCCTATAGTATGCTGGTTTAATGTTAGACCGACTTAAGGGCCCTCTTTTTATGTTAGTATTTTGCGCTGGGATTCCCTTGGGGGATTCCATGATGCGAATTTTGCGTACATCTGGTATTTCAGCCTCTCAGGCATTGTTTATGGAGCATGGTAGTATTGCGTTGTTGCTATTGCCATTTGTTTGGCGCCGTTTGAAAGGGTTGTTAACAACGGGATCATTGCGATGGCAATTCATTCGAGCGATGGGCTTTTCATTGGCCGCAATTATCTGGATATTTGTCATTCCTTTTGTGCCTCTCTCGCAGTTGTTTGCTATTGGGTTTTTGGCCCCCATCTTAGCGGCGATAATTAGTGTGTGGTTGCTAGACGAACGCATGACTGTGCATCGCTTACTTAGTTTAGTTGTGGGCTTTGTGGGGGCAATGATAGTTGTGCGACCCATTTCTAGTGGGGTTTCGGTGTATTTGTTATTTGCTCTACTTTCACCATTGTGTTGGGCCTTTATGGTTATAGGTACTAAGCGGTTAAGCCAGAGCTATTCCCACCTTGATTTGTTGTTTTTGTCTACCGGAAGCTTGGCGTTGATGTGTTTACCAAATGCCGTACTGAATTGGCAGCCCGTTCAAGCACAGTATTATGTGTTTTTACCTTCGATTGTTCTGATTGGCATGGTGGTGCATGGGTCGTATATTCTGGCCTATAAATTTGCACCGTTAACCCGATTATTGCCACTGGAATTTTTATCACTTATTTTTGCGACAACGTACGGGTACTTGTTTTTTAAAGAACAGATTGATGTGTGGACGTTTGTGGGTGGCGTGATTATCTTCATTAGTGGTTTATATATTAGTCTTCGGCGTGAACAGCCTGGCGGAATTGTTCCATCGCCAATGGATGTGTAATGGGTTTGAATGCGTAGCTAGTCGACATCTTGGTTGATATTCACTAGTATAAGAGCATGATTATTAGCCCACAATTGATTGAACAGCTGATCCCCATCGCAATAGATTGGAGCCTAATCGCGGCTAAAAGCCTGGCTTTATTGGTGGTTGGCTGGGTGTTTGCCAATTGGATTAGCAATCGTATGTTGTCTATTTTGATACGTTTAAAAGTGGAAACGACTATTCGGCGATCGTTGAAAAGTGGGCTTCGTGTGGTGTTAAAAACTGTTTTTGTTGTGTTGGCATTGAATATTGCTGGGGTGCAAATGACGGCGCTTGCCGCCATTTTAGGTGGTTTAAGTATTTCATTTGGTTTAGCCTTAAAAGGCAATATTTCCAATGTGGCCAACGGTATTTTGTTACTGATCAATAAGCCGTTTAAGGCGGGCGATTTTATAGAGATGGGGTCTGTGTCAGGCACTGTGGAACGCATTGATTTAATCAATACGATTTTAAAATCTTCGAACAATCAAAAGGTAATTGTGCCCAACTCGCACTTTTTATCTTCGGCTTTAACGAATTTTTCGGTGCACGATACACGCCGAATTGAGTTTGTGGTTGGTTTAAGTTACGACGATGATGTGGCGGTTGCATCTGACGCTTTAAAGGCGGCGATTCAAACGGTTGAGGGTGTGCTTGATGATCCTGTGGTGGATGTGTGGCTTACAGATTTTGGCGAGTCGTCGATTAATGTATCGGTGCGCGCATGGTGCACTCGCACGGAATTTATGGCTGTGCGTCACCGCGTGATTGCGCGCATACAAAAAGCCTGCAATGAACTGGGATATTCGATTCCATACCCGCAGCGTGACGTGCATGTTACTCAGGCCTAGTTTAAGCCTCTGATCCCTCGTCGTTCCGAGAGTTAAATTGCGCGTTCGCTACTTTGAGCAAATGATTTAGTTGTTCTGAACCTTGTTTTAGTGCCACTTTTAGGTCATTGTGCTTTTTGGGTAAGGTTTGAATG
>JAQBTH010000038.1 GCA_027623425.1 bacterium
CCAGCGCCCCCTAAGGGGTCTATCATAAACGTGCATCCCACAAGCGATGACATTGGCGCAACGCCATGGCGCATGCGTTCTTTAACTAAGTCAAAAATTGAACGCAGCGGCACTTCCAATTTTGCACGCGGAATCAATAGTTTAAGTTTAGAACCAGAGTCAAGCTTACCCTGAGCCTCTTGAGCACACTGCAATAGAGTGTTTACCATGGCCAAAGCCCCTGCGGGTGTCTCTACTGTGGGCAAGGGGTCTACCCCATAACTCATCGCCATTACTAGGGCGTCGTGTTTACCAAACATAATTAAGGTTTGAGAAATTGAAAAATGAGTGGATTCCCAACCCATTCCTCTGAATGGGAATGCCGGTAAATCTGATGCAGGAATAATAGGCGCATTTAAAATGGCACGTATTGTAGCTTTTTGACCTTCTTTCGCACGGCAAACAGTTTCAAATACATCTTGTAGCAATGTGCTATTCCCGCCGGGTTTACATATAGCTATTACGGCTGATATGAGTTGAGTTTCTAACGGAACTACTTTAGCGGTGCCCTGTACCCCAAGTGCGTTACATGCTGCCGCCTTTGATTTTGACGCCGGTTTAGTTGGTCTTGTTTTAGGCGGTTTAGTAGCCGTCAATTTTGCTGACGATGTTGGCGCTTCTTGTGTAGTAGGTGTAGAGGGTGCAGTGGTAAGTATGCCGAGTTGACGACATGTTTTTAACGCCTCATTTACACGAGTCTTTCCTCTACTTTTGAGTCTATGTTAGCAAGAGGGGCCAAATATTGTTGTGTGCCAATTACTAAATCATCAAATGATCGAAATGCGGCGTTTAGCCTGTCCAATGTTGCTATATCAGCATCAATACGAGATAGTTCTTCATATAAGCCAGCCAATCGCTTATTGGCAGCGCGTACGCCATATTGAGAATTAACGATATGAAAAAAATCATAAAATTTCATAAACATATAAACCAACTATAACACGCCCAAAAGAGTCTTGAGTAGGGATAAAATCTATGATACAGTATCCAAACTCGAATTCGAGCGGGATTAGCTCAGTTGGTAGAGCGCAACCTTGCCAAGGTTGAGGTCGTCAGTTCGAGCCTGATATCCCGCTCCAAACATACCAACTTCTTTAAAAACCAGACGCGAAGTAGTGTTATTGCGTATTTGGGTTCGGTAACACACACATGTAATTATCCAGCACCTCTACGCGATCATACAGGCAGTCATAGGGTGCATTCCAGGCAGGGGTTGGGATGATATTGTGCCTCGCCTCCCAGGTTTTTAATGCGTGGTATTCCACTACCAGTGCATCGCGATCGGTAATGTTTTCTCTTAATAGCTGAATAGCAGCCGCATCACGGGCCATGTCGAGTGTTTGACACTGTAGTAAATCCCAATAGTCAAATACAAACTGTGCATACTGTTGTAAAACGTCTTTATTCACAGCGTCCTTAGCAAAGAATTGTTCGTACAGTATAACAACTGGATCAATCTCTGCTAGTGAGCGCCTACCCATTTCAAATAAATAGGCATTTCTTTCTTCATAGGTGGATCTGAAATCCTCATTCTTTAGCGCGGTTTCAAGCATCGCAAGAGTAGTGGCAACGCCGCCCTCTTCTGTCAAAGTCGGGAAGTTCTTATCTAAACCAAATACCGTATTCGGTTGTACGTGAATGCGATTGAGTCGAGTCATCCGGCTCCCACGACTCATGCGAGGAGACCCGATAAATGGTGAGGGATCAGTAGCGGCAGACTCACGAACAGATGTTTTAGTGCCCATTGCCGGAAACGTAGTGCGTTTAAATTCATTCCTTATCAAGTCCATCAGCGGTTTTAGTTTCACTAATGCATCTGCAATCCTGAAAAGCACCTTGTCGATGTCTCGCCGCGTTTTTCGATCAGGGCACAACTGCGCGCGGTCCCTTGAAATTGCGGGATATGCGGCCATTAATTCTCGTAGTTTTTGTTTGGTAAATGCGGGCGTGTCTGAGCGCGAGTGTTGACTTAAGTAATGTGTATCCAACGCCGCTATGACAGCTTGTAATTTAGGAAATGCAGTTGGGGGCCATTCGGGTACTTTTTTAAGGTATGACGGCATTTTATTGGCTTCAGGGGCAATACCGTTATAAAGCGCGATGGCCTTGGCAAGGTGCCGCCGCTCACTCTGTTGCACTTCACGGGCATAAAATTGGCATATGGGGCCACTATTCCCCAATTGTGTTGATTGCCCGTGTGCGTGCAGGTCGTCCTTCAACTTCCATTCTTCAACAATGGCATTGCGTAATCCAATCAAGTGGGCACGCGCTTCTGGGTCTTCAATATCTGAATAGTCTGCCGAAAGTAAAGCCACGCGACGAAAGCAAATGGAGATGTAAATTTTCATAAATTATATTATATATCACAATATGATTTTTTTGCAAAACTGTATAAGTTCCCTATCAGGCCAGCACGTCCAGCGCCATCAAGGCGCGTATGGATTCTGCCTCCCGCCCACGGTACCCAGCGCACAACTGATCCGCCAGTTCCCCAGCGTTACCCACAAACTGACGCGCGCCTGTGCCACTTTCTTTAAAGCGATACGTTCCCGTTTCAAACAGGCGCGCTACCGCCAAAAGATTGGTCAAGAATACGCGCGATTCGCGGCGCCGGCTCCAAGAACGCACACAAGACGCTGCCTCGCCATCATTACCCTGTCTTAGGGCCACCCATACGTGTAAAAACGCACACACATCTTGGATATCACGGCGCACATCGCCCCAGTTTTCTTGCTCGATCAGGCTAAGACATTGCAGCGCCAACGCGTCATTATGCGCGCTAACGTGCAAATGGGCGCACTGAAACAAAAGCATAATGCGGTAGTCATTCGGCACGTCGCGCCCATACTCATCTAACAGTCGTGTTGCCAGTACTCTCGCGGGGTCCGATTCCACAAATAAACCCCGTGTTCGGTAGTACTCCAATTCCACGTTCACGCCATGCAACACTTGGCGCAGTGGTAACTGGTCTTTTTCTAGCCCAAATCGTTTTGGCGCCCCACGCAGGCGTTCAAATACCGCCACAGCTTGCGCCACTTGGTCTTCAAAGATATAAAACCCAGCAATGTTTTGCAGCGTTGTAAAATAAGAATGAGGTTGGTCAGCCACTAAGTGAGGGGCATCTTCCATTTCAGAAATCAATGCCCAGAGCGCCGCTTCGGCTTCCGAAATGCGCCCATCTCTAAGGTGCACCGAATAGGCACAGTAATAAAACACTGTTTTGGTACAAAGTGGGGCATCAGCATCCAGCTCAATGGCCAAAATTGATGCTTGTACCGCCTCATCAGCTTCAAATACCCGATGCAGACAGGCTTTCCATTCCGCATAGCTATGCATAATCTCCAAAATCGACAATTCCTCATCGGCCAACGTACTAAGTGCCTCGTGTAGGCCGCCAAGCGTGGCCACTAACGCCTGTCGTTCCAGTTGAATCAACGAAATAGTCGCACCAAATTGTTCATAGCGAATAGACTCGGCCTTAGCCTCGGAAATGCAACGCAATGCGTCATGGTAAAGCCCTTTCTGTGTGAACACCTGAGCGTCTAATACCTGCGTTTGAACGCGCATGCTAGCAGATTTGTCCCGATGGTATTGGCGAAGCCCTGTGAGTACGCGCTCTTGCAGGGCAGCTTTTAATACATGCGGTTGAGATTTGTAGCTTTTACTTGGTAGCGCCTTGCGAATGGCCTCGGCATTTGGAGTGCGTTCTGGTGCGCTCAATACACCAAATAGGGCGGCCAGATTTTTTTGTTTTGGGCGGTCAAGAAAGTTCACGCTTAAATAGCGTTTTTCATGTTGACTAAGCCGAGAAATAAGCCGTGTTAATTTGTGTTCTCTCATGAAAAACAACCCACATAAAAATTATTTAGAACATTACGAAAAAATATAATCATTAAATACAAAAATAGCATAAAAAATAAGATTAGAACATTACGAAAAATCGCTAAAATAGGTTGCAAGAAGGCACTAAGCGCGACGTTGCCAGACGAAGAGTTACCAGACCAAGAAATATAAAGTTCAGATAGGTACCCAGCACGCGTAGAAGGGCGTCTCCACATGTTTTTTTAGTACGAAGAAAGTGGTGTATTGCGTTTAAATTGAGACTTCCGTAAAAATATGCTAAAATGCCGCTTCAAAATTTTAAGCAAAAGTTGAGGCTATGAATCATGAAAGTTTTAAAAAATAAGCGCAAAGGTTATACCGTTTCCCTGGAGATTGAAGAATCTCACGATGCAATAGATGGCGCGTTAGATGTCGCGTTTAAAAAGTACCGTAAACAGGCTCAGTTGCCAGGTTTCCGCAAAGGCAAACTAACCCGTTCCATGTTTGAAAAACATTTTGGGAAAGAGATTTTAATGGATGATGCCATCAATCACGTGGTAAATGATGCCTACCGTGCCGCCATCGAAGAGTTGGAATTGCCAGTTGTGGATTACCCAACCGAATTGAACGTGAAAGAGTATAAGGAAAACCAACCGATTGTATTTAGCTTGAACGTCGATGTTGAGCCTGAAGTAAAATTAGGTAAATACAAAGGTGTGAAGGTCAAAGTAGAGCAAGAAAAAGTAACAGACGAAGACGTGCAAACCGAAATCGAAGCCACGCTAGACCGCTTTGGCGAGTTTGGTACCGTTGACGAACCGGCTAAAGCCCAAGATATTTTGCGTTTTCATATGAAAGCCAAGCTTGATGGGGTTGAGTATGAGCTTTGGAGTCGCGAAAATGCAGGTTGTCGCCTAGGATTAGGGTCATACGGTGAGGCATTTGATAGCGAATTAGAAGGTGCTAAAAAAGATGACAAGAAGCAGTTTTCAGTCTCTTACGCAGATGATTTCCAAAACACAGATGTGGCCGGCAAAAAGGTCGAATTCGAAATAGAGGTATTGGATATTCGCCGTAAGACACTGCCTGAGCTGACAGACGAGTTCGTAAAAGAAAAGCTTGATGACGATGTAAACACCGTTTCCGAATTGAAAGCCAGTATTCGTAAGAAAAAAGAAGATGAGCTCAAACAGCAAAACGAAAATAAAGTGCGAGAAGCCGTTTTAGACGAAGTAACGGACAATTCCAAGATGGAAGTACCAAAAGGAATGGTTGATCGCGAAGTTGAAAGCAACATTCGCATGCTAGAGTCGCAATTGCGTCAAAGTGGGTTAGATTTGGCCAAGTATGCCGAACTAATGCAAAAAGATATTGAAGGCATGAAAGAAGAAATGCGCCCGACAGCAGAAACCCGTGTTAAACGTGGCCTTGCGGTAAAGGCGATTCGTGAAAAAGAAAAAATTGAGGCAACAGACGAGGATGTGAATGCCGAAATTGAAAAATGGAATTCACCAAAATTCAAGTCCATTGACGATCTAAAATCAAACGCAGCAGTTCATCTTGATGATTTACGAGCCTCTATTGCTGAGGATAAAACCATTAAGATGCTGGTATCGAACGCCAAGATATCGTAAAATAGCCACAAGGGGTCAGACTAACCGAACTTGAAAGGGAGAATTTTCAAATGGCACTAATACCAATGGTAATTGAGCAAACTGGCCGAGGCGAGCGCTCATACGACATTTATTCACGTCTACTTAAGGAGCGTATCATTTTTTTATGCGACGGAGTTGACGACGTTGTTGCGAACACCGTAATCGCACAGCTTCTATTTTTAGAGGCTGAAGATAACGAAAAAGACATCTACCTATACATCAATAGTCCAGGTGGCGTTGTTACAGCAGGATTGGCAATTTATGACACAATGCAGTACATCAAGGCCGATGTGTCTACAATTTGTCTTGGTCAAGCAGCCTCTATGGGAGCATTGCTTCTTACAGCAGGTAAAAAAGGAAAGCGTTATGCGCTTCCAAATGCACGCATCATGATTCACCAGCCACTTGGTGGTGCGCAAGGTCAGGCAACAGATATTGAAATTCAAGCGAATGAAATTCTTCGCATGAGACAAAATATTAACGAAATGTTGGTTCACCACACTGGTCAGCCAATGAAGAAAATCGAAAAAGATACAGACCGTGACTTCTTCTTAAGTGCAGAAGAGGCGGTTAAGTATGGCCTTATTGATGAGATTATTTCTCACCCTGAATTCGTAGGAAAAGGGTCCGGTTTAAAAAAGTAAGGAGGCCTTATGGGGTCTGATCAAGTTGTTTGTTCATTTTGCGGAAAAACTCAGGAGATGGTCACCCGTCTTGTGGCCGGTCCGGGTATATACATATGCGATGAATGCATCAAAGTATGTTATTCCGTAATCGAAGAGGACGATAAGAAAAAAGGCGAACCATTAAAGCCCCAGGTGGCCGAAGAAGCCCTTACCTTACCGAAGCCAAAGGAAATAAAAAAATGGTTAGACCAGTATATTATTGGTCAAGACTCTGCTAAACGCATTATTTCTGTGGCGGTGTACAACCACTATAAACGCATTAATGTAGACGCAGACCAATCAAGCGATGCCGACTTACAGAAAAGTAATATTCTCTTAGTTGGTCCTACTGGAACGGGAAAAACGCTCATTGCGCAAACCTTAGCCAAATTGCTAAACGTACCTTTTACCATCGCAGATGCCACGACGCTTACAGAAGCGGGCTATGTAGGCGAAGACGTGGAATCCATGTTATTCCGCCTCATTCAAGTGGCCGATAACGACGTAAAGCGTGCAGAACGCGGCATCATCTACCTAGACGAAATTGATAAAATTTCTCGCAAGTCAGAAAATGCATCCATCACCAGAGACGTATCTGGCGAAGGTGTGCAGCAAGCCCTATTAAAAGTGCTTGAAGGCGCATCGGTAAATGTACCCCTACGCGGAGGCCGTAAACACCCTCAGCAAGAATACGTAACCATTAACACGCAAAATATTCTATTTATTACGGGTGGCGCATTCCACGGTATGGAACAAATTATCGAAGAACGCTTAAATAAACGCGCATACGGGTTTAAAGGGAAAGATATTGTGCGTGCCAAGGTAGACAAAGAAACCATTTTTGACAAAGTACAGCCAGATGATTTGTTGCGATTTGGGCTAATCCCCGAATTTATTGGCCGTTTGCCCGTTATTGCGCCGATGCATCAGTTAGATGAAGTGGCGTTGATTCAAATTCTACAAGAACCTAAAAACGCCATTACAAAACAGTTCCAGCGACTTATGAATATGGACGATATCAAATTGGAATTTGAAGAAGGTGCATTGCGCCTAATAGCACGCACGGCAATTAAACGAAAAATAGGGGCGCGAGCGCTACGTTCCATTATGGAAGAATTAATGCTAGAACCGATGTTTGATTTGCCAGGCGGAAAAACCAAGAAATTTATTCTGTCCGAAGCTCAGGTATTGGCATATATCAAAGAAAAGTTGCCGCCTGAATTGGCTGAAGAAATTCTAAAAGATGACGATGAAGGGGCAGCTCCAGCCAAACTAGCAGCATGAGGAAATAGACAATGGAACGCAGTCTACCTCTCATACCCGTCGCCACCCCCTTGTTGCCAAAGTGTCTTGAAAAGGTTCCATTACATACTCTGGCCCAAGATGCCATGGATTCAGGGGTATTAACCGAAGGCAATTATTGCATTTTGGCCTATCCTAAGGGCGGGGCAGATTTAGTGGAAGCGAAGGCCACCATGTCTCACTTTCATCACATCGGTGTGTTCGCTGAAGTGGTGCAATTCGAAGAAAAAAATAATTTTGAGATCGTAGCCCTGATAGAAACACATGGACGGGTTTTTATTTCGGATATTAACCACACGGAAGATGGTGTTCTGGCCAGGTGTTCACCAGCACAAAGTATTCCATTGCCAAAATCCCAATATAAAAAAGCCACCCAAGTATTAGATTTATTTCAAGAACGCATGGCGGTGTCTGGGCAAATGGAAGACGAGATTATCAGCGCGCTTACCGCCCTAGATAGACCCAGCGATATGGCCGATCAAATCGCCGCCTACCTGGACTTGCCGGCCAGCCAACGCCAACAAGTGTTAGAAGAAATCGATGTGAGCAAACGATTAGATTTAGTGGTTCACCTTCTGAATGAAAATATCATCAACACAAGTTTAAGTCGCAACCTTGATGTTGTACTTGAAGATAAAATGAATCGAGAACGCAAAGAAGCGGTATTGCGTGCCAAATTACGCGCTATTCAAATGGAATTGCATGAAGAAGCCGGTGACGAAGGAAAAGACTATGTTCGGCGATTAGCAGAACTAAAAATGCCTGAGGATACACGAAATGAAATTGAAAAAGAAATAGGTAAGTTGCGCCGTTTACAGGCCGGGTCTATGGAAGCGGGAATCAGCCAATCTTATTTGGATTTTGCATTGTCTTTGCCGTGGCAACAAACAAATAAAAAAGTAAAAAAAGCTGACATTAAGAAAGTGCAGAAGGTATTGAACCAGCGTCATTACGGTTTGAATTCTGTAAAAGAACGCATATTAGAGTATTTAGCTGTGAAACGAATGGCCAAAGAATCCACAAGTAATATTCTATGTTTGGCTGGCCCGCCAGGTGTGGGTAAAACGTCCATCGTGCAGTCGGTGGCCGAGGCATTAGAGCGCCCCTTTTATCGTATTTCGCTCGGGGGTGTGCGTGACGAAGCTGATCTGCGGGGCCATCGCCGCACTTACGTGGGCGCATTACCGGGTAAGATCATTGCTGCTATCCACAAATCACAAGTAAATAGCCCGGTAATCTTGCTCGATGAAATCGACAAGATGGCCTCTGGTTTCCGTGGTGATCCCGCATCCGTGCTACTCGAAGTATTGGATCCTGAACAAAATCATTCCTTCATGGATCACTTTCTACAAATCCCCTATAACCTAAGTAACGTGCTATTTATCTGCACGGCCAACAACTTACCCGATATTCCAGAACCATTATTGAATCGCCTTGAACTGATTCGTATCAATGGGTATTCCACGGCGGAAAAGGTGGAATTGGCAACAAAATACCTGCTTCCAAAATTGATCCGAGAGTATGGCATGGAAAATTTAAAGTTAACGTACACAGCAGCCAACATGGAAACCCTCATTACCGGTATACCTCTGATGTGGGCTTGAGAGAGCTACGGCGACGCATAGAGGCCATTCTTCGTAAAATTGCCCTTAGGAAAGTGACTAAGGCCCCTATTCCAAAGAAATTAGATGAGATTGCGTTGCAAGACTTACTAGGCGCAGGCATTCCAAAACCAAGTATTAGCAAAGAACCCCGTGCCGGGCGCGCAACGGCCCTATACACACACGCAATGGTAGGTAGCACACTGCCCATCGAAGCCATTGTATACCCAGGGTCTGGCAAATACGTGGCAACAGGTAACATAGACCCACTATTAGAGGAAATTATTAACACTGCGGTGTCCTACCTTAAGAAACACCAAAGCGAACTTAAATTGCCAAAAGATATATTCAGCACGACAGACCTTCATGTGCATTTTCACAAAACCGAGTTTCTTAAAAAAGGAGAAGGGTGGGGACTGGCCATTTTTGCAGCCATTTTGTCTGCCTTATTAAATATTGAAATTCCAGTGAATGTGGGGTTTGCGGGTCAAATTTCACTTTTAGGAAAAGTGTTACCTACAAATGACATTGATCTTAAATTATTAAGCGCGTACCAATTGGGAATCGATAATGTCGTCGTATCCGAATGGAACATTGAAGAGCAATCCATCGCCATACCAGATGGTATCCGAATCATTAAAATTCAGGATTTATCCGAGATGAAAGATATTTTAAATACGCTAATTAGATAACCTAGCCCAGTGAAATTCCCTGGCTGACAAAGCCACTATATTGGGAATGCTCAGAAAAAATAGCATGCCCATTTTCCCGATGCAAAATGGCTTGGATTAAAAACCGATCTTTAAACCGCCGCATGGTCATGGCGAATATTTTATCGCCAGCCACTTGCAATTCATACGGGCTAAAGTAGGTTCTGCAAAATTCTAAATTCGTGTGTTTAGGCGCCGCCGCCGAATCCACCTTCACGCCCTGTTCCGCCAGTTCCCCAGCCACCACGTCCCTTAACCATACCAATCGGCTCTTAAGCGTTTTGTCCCACAGGGGGTCGTTTAGCCAACCGGCTAATGCGTAAACGCGATCCCCTGGGCAATGAAACACTATGCCACCCCCTGTTACACGTCGCCCCATATCCACGTCGGCCAAATCTGTAGGTGTCTGTTGCTTATACCCAATGGTAATCGCCGCATGAGGCCAATCATAACGCCGCAATACCCGCGTTTGTGGTGCCAATGCATCCACAATGCGTGCATCATATTCCATATTCTCCTGTGCAGTAGCGCATGCAAGGCGATTATCGTTAATAGTTGTAAACACGTCCATACCCGACCAATTATACCCGATTACGATTAAAGCAGAAAATCCAGTGCATTTTTTTCTTTATCGGTTTTGGACGGACGCATATTCTTACCATTCAAAGAATAATTTTTAGAGTTTTTTAATAATTTTTCAGGATCCTGTTCTTTCATCGCTTTTTTAATAGCAATTTGGTGCAAGTAATCATTCGATTGATCATATTCGTTATTAAAATTCTTTGGATTTGCCATTGCTCTTTCAAACTGAAGCATGAAATTATCGGCCTGTGACGACGCAACCCTATCGGTATATTTGGGGTCCAAATCCCCATCTAGAATCATGTCGCGATACATGTCAATTTGCCCCTTCTTAGCCTTCCTGTCAGAGAACATCGACATGTTCATCATATCCATAATACTAGGCAGTTTGCGTTCATATTTTAAGCGAAACGCCGCAATGAGTTTGTCGTACATCATCAGTATTTCAGGGTCATTATCCAGTTCAAAGTAATTGATTATTTCAATTAATCTCAAAATCTTAAACGCGGCACCTTGGGCCGAAAGCATACCCACTTTGATTTGCCGAATCAGCGACATCATCATGTCGATAATTTGCATGCGATTGGCGAGCTTATCTTGCTCAGCAATATATTTCGCTTGTTCTATTTTGATATCTTCCACGCGGCTCTCCCACTCGTAGGCAATATCTTCATTTCTTGTAATAGCTGGTATCCGTTGGTGACGATGTTGATCGTGTGGCATAGGATTGCCCCCCCCTATGGAACAATTTGTTTATACTATTCTTTTCGATACTTTATTCAAAGTTATTTAACGAATCTTTATGATACCAGAGAAAGTGGGTGTATTACCCACGATTAGAGTAGATAAATCGCGATAAATGCAAAATAAAATCCAATGAAGTACAACAAAAATCCACATCCTAACACCCACCAATTCAACCGTCGCAATACGGCGCATAGCTGGGCTTGCCTCGGATCTAGTGGGCAGGGGGCGTGCCGAGCCCGCCACAGCAGTATGGCGGATAGAACTAACAGCAATCCGCTACCGATAAATAACCAAGCTTTGTGTTTTGATACCACCGTAATCCAAGGCATAACGCCGATTAATCCTGCCAAAGATGCGCCGAAACCCAAACTAACCAAAAGGGCCGGAAGGGCACAACAAAATAGTGTGCCCATGCTGCCAAAAAGACCCAAGAAAGGTGATATTGAATCGCGCCACGATGCAGATCTGCGATTAGTCATTTATGTCCACCGGTAAAGCAGGTGAAGGCGCGTGTTCAATTGGTTTTGCACGGTCAATCTTGACCACATTGTACCCAGAGTCCGTGATAAGTTTGCTTACCGTTTCATCTGATATGTCGTGATCGTGCTTTAACTCAATATCCACAGTTCCGTTATTCAAATTAACGGATATTTTAGATACCGATTCGTGTTTTAAAAACACTTTTTCAAGCGCACGCGCACAAAAATCACACACCAACCCATTTACTTTGACGTGGATCATTTCCCCAGCAAATACGGGCAGAGCCACGCTGACACAAATTACGATTACTAAACTTACTAATTTAAATAGTTTCATATTAAAATCCTTTTCTTATTAATACCGATATATCCAATTCAATGTCACATCACCAACACTGCTAAGGCCAAATTCCACTAAATTAATGCCCTTAAACAGGCGAATCAAAACAGTCGGCACCAAGTCGGGCCCATCGGTCGAATGTTGATCAACTTGTAGCATGATCCATGTATGCAGATCTCCATAATCCCCAATATATGGCGCAATGCCCACTCGCGCCGATTGATGAGAAATGGCATCATAGCCACCCAATTGGGTGACAGAGCTCTCATAGGAAGTGAAATACCGCCGATCCTCCCAGTCCATGGAAAACCCAGAATATCCAGCATTCGTGCTGCCACCTCGAAATGTGCGTCCGTCATCTGTGGCCACACCGATACCAGATTTAATGTACAAGTTTGCCTGAGATGCAGGGCGATTCCAACGCTTTAAGAGCACATTGTAAGCCACCGATTGCAGGGTATAGTCATACTCTGAATCAGTAACAACCTTATAACCAATGGAGTTTCTAGCGGTGGGCGAGTAGTGCCCATGCCAGCTCCACAGGTTTGTAGAATAGTGCGCCATGCTCGTCCAGCCACCAGGGTAGCTAACGGGGCGCGCATTGGCCAGATCACTCATAAATAGACTTATAAATAGGCTGATAAACAGCCAAGTGTAACGTAACATACATCCTCCTTTATTTAACTGATAAGTCGCAATTAAATGAAGTTAGGAGGATACTCCAATGCATAGAGAGGGTAGGCGTATCGTGTTTGAGACATGGTGCTAACCGTGCCAACTAGGGGCAACACATTGTTAAATTCAGGTTGCGTTACGGTATTCAGACTCAAAGCGGCCAGCTCGATATTACAAAAACACGTTGTGCCACAGTGCGCCGACGTGCTGTTTGCCGAATCCATAGCGTGGCAATCCATCTGAGCGGCACTCGTAATTTCAAGCGGTGTTTTAGGCTCAAAGTTCCCACACTCATGAGACAGCAACGAAATCGATGCGACCACGCTAAGTGCAATTAAACTCACAATGATGCCTAGCTTTTTCATAGTCATACTGTAACATATTCCCTTTTACCCAGGCACGCAAACATAAACAACACTACCCGCCACCCACAAAACGCACAATTTCGATGACGTCTCCGTCGCTTATTTCTTGCTGCGTATCTGAGCCCTTATATATTTCACCATTGCACTCAACAACCACATGCTCAGGCACAAAGCCCAAACACCGTACCAAGGCTTGGACGGTCCGCTCTCCCAGTCGAAAAGAGTCTTCTTCGCCATTAACGGTGAGGCGCATAAGCGGCAAACAACATCGCGTCTTTAAGCGTGGCGGCATCTTGGCGTAATCCCAAAGCCTCTAAGATGGAAAAGGCAAACGCCATCGCAGTAGCAGGCCCACGACTGGTAATAATATGCCCAGATTTCACAACAGCATCCGTAATATATTTGCAATTTTGCATCTCGTCTTTAGTACCGGGCCAACTGGTTGCTAGGCGGTCTTCTAAAATACCCATGGCATCTAAAATGCGCGGCGCGGCACAAATGGCAGCCACTAATTTTTCAGCCGTATGTTGACGCACGATGCGTTCTTTTACTTCCAAGTTTTCTTCTAATTTTGCTACGCCTGGCCCACCGGGTAAAATTAATACGTCAAATTCCTGATTTTTCACCTCGTCAATGTGGCAATCGGTACTTACAACCACACCGTGGGCTCCCGTTACCTGTGGGGTATTTATCGTGGCCATGACCACATCCAAAGCAGCACGCCTCAATACATCAACAACCGCGATTGCTTCTATTTCTTCAAATCCATCTGCCATAATAATTAAAGCGCGTTTCATAATTGCCCGTCTCCTTAATGTAAAAGTTGGGCCCGATTAATGGGCCAAAATGTAAATGTCGCTTTCCCAATAAGATCATCATGTGAGACAAAACCCCATACGCGAGAATCCGCAGAATTAGCACGGTTATCACCCATTACAAAATAATGCCCTTCAGGAATTGTGCGTGGGCCAAAATAACTATAATCACGCCGCACATTTACGCCCGCCAAAATCAGTTGTTCGCCATTAATATAGATAATACCCTGCTTAACTTCTATCGTTTCACCTGGTAAACCAACCAATCGTTTCACAAATTCTTTGTCATCTTTATAAGGCGATTGAAACAAAATAATATCACCACGAGATGGCTCAACCAGTCGGTAAATCACTTTATTTACGATGAGGCGATCGTTGATTTCCATTGTAGGAATCATGGAGCCAGAAAACACGAGCGAGGTTTGGAAAATAAATTTGCGAATCACAAGTGCCATCGCTAAAGCCACAAAAATGGTCTCTAAACTCTCTACTACCGCAAATTTAGCGTAATGAGATTTCCTCAAACCAGCCTTATACCGGTTCCAAGCCTCATGGCGCTCTCGAATTTGTCTTATCATTCCAAGCCTCCACCTCTATTGTAACCTAAACAGACCTTCGCTAAAATGGGGAAGTTATGAACACATACCAAGTAGCCAAATACCATGGCGCCCAGAACGATTTTATTCTGATTGATAACCGCAACGGTGTACTGTCACCTAGTGCACTTCCCAAAGCCGCAACAGCCTGGTGCCACCGCCATACGGGCATTGGCGCCGATGGTTTAATAACGGTGGAAACCGCATCCGCGCCAGGCGCAGATTTAAAAATGCGCATCATTAATGCCGACGGTTCAGAACCAGAAATGTGCGGAAACGGCATCCGCTGCTACGCCAAATTTGTGCAAGATGAGGGTATTTTTACCAACGATAGCATGAAGATCGAAACCCTGGCCGGTGTACTAACGATTACCGTAGAATCCAAAACAGAATATGAATCACAGATACGCGTGGCCATGGGACAGCCCATATTAGGCCGAAAACACATCCCACTTGCTGGCGATTCAGAAGACCATGTTTTGAACGAACCCATTCAAGTTGCAGGCGGTGAATTTAAAATGAGCGCCGTTTCAATGGGCAATCCCCATGCTGTTATATTCGTAGATGATTTACGCGACATTCAATTGAATGAATTAGGGCCACAGTTCGCCGTACACCCTGAATTTCCAAAGGGAATTAACACGGAATTTGTTGAAGTTCAGTCTCCAAATGAGGCCACTATGGTCGTGTGGGAACGCGGCGCCGGCGCCACAATGGCATGCGGAACGGGCGCCTGTGCCATTGGCGTTGCAGGCGTATTAACGGGTCGATTAAACCGGAATGTAACCATTCATTTACCTGGCGGCGATTTAAAAATAGAATGGCCAAACGATCAAAGCGATGTGTTTATGACAGGCCCAGCAGCATTTATTTGCACAGCTGAGATAGTACTCTCTTAGACGTCGCCTTCTTCAGAAGAAATAGAAAGCGTGCGTAAGTGCATCGCCACCCCTTTTGAAGGGGTTAAAAGTAAGTCTTCGGGTAATATGAATGACATATCACATGCGCCAGAATCATTTAACGGCGAACTATCCAGAGATTGGCGGCCTTTCCTTTTGGCGCCACCAATATCGAACTCATAACTTCGTAAATATTTATAAGAGGGCCCAGGTCCCTCGTCTAGTAACTCACGTTTTTTCGGCATAGGTTTTACTGGAGAGCGATCAGGCGCAATAAAGTGACCACCATAGGCGGGTTTAATAGCCTCCTCACCCACGATTTCCCTTGCCTCTTGCAATAAATTTAAAGAAAGCATCATTAATTGGCAACGCCGCGAACAAGGGTCCCATACGGCTTTATGGGTGCCATCTGACAATGTAATCTCCGAGCCTGGCAGTGCCCATTGACCAGTAGGTTCACCATAAGCTGCCGTTGCAAGTACTTGGCTCGGGTGATAGTTCGCACCTAAGGATTTTTCACCGCAACCCCATAGTTTATGAACAAAATCACTCATTTCCAAAAACCTATTTTCTTGAAGGTGATTTAAAAACCTATCCAGTAGTCCAGACTCGCCATCAGCACTTGTAACAACCTCTCTATATGGGGCGATATTAAAAGGAGGATTATCAACGTTCTGAACATATACAACAGCCTGTTCATATTCAGTTTCAATACCCAAGCTTCTAGCAAGGCTTGATTTTGCAATACCACTACGCTTTGGAGGAATTGTAACAAGGTTCCCAAAGAATTTTTGATAGTCTTTCATTATCTTGTTTAAATCCGCTCTAAGTTGCATAAGGATACCTGGGGCTACTTCTGGCTGGGCAAAACGAATAATGCGATTGACCACCACGCTTAAATCAGTCAGTAGTGCGTCCGGGTGTTGATTTCTTGAAATCGCGTTGGCCAGAGTCATTTTATAAAAAGTTGTAATGGTATTGCGCAGCGTTTCAACTGGCCCTGTAAAATCCGCAGTGGCGGCATCGTACACGGGCATTGTTAACACGTCATTCAAGTCTGTATCCAACAGGAGTTGTTTAGATTTTGGCATAAACTGCATTGCACTATGAAGTAATTTTCGCAGTATCGTGTCTACCACTTTGGTTTTGTGTTCATACATCATAGGCTGCCAAACATGTGCTTCGCCCTCTGCCAGATTAACTGTTGGGATAAATGCAGCCAATTCCTGTGTCATGCCGCCAATGATTTGGCGCATATAATCAGAATACGAAAATGGGGTAAACTTGATGTCATAGGCGCTAAAATGAATCGCAAAATGCGCCTCAATACTTTCAAATACCACCCGAACATCTTCCATACTCAAAAAGGTCAAATCTCCAGGTATAGAAATCCGAACGCGTTGCATAATTTGTACTTCATCGGGATGTAAAATGGAAATGATAACAGGGCGTTTTGCTTGAAAGATAGTTCGAAAACAGCGGTATTGACTTGGCGTAAGGGCATGTTCCTCAGGTTTATATGCACTCAAACTATCGTAGTAAACCTTGGCCATTGCGTTGAGGTGTGCCATGTGTTCTGCATCCGGTGCAACAGAATCTAGATAGGCCTCATGTCGTGAGTGTATTGGGTGGGCATGATCGACCCCTTTGCGCATAACAACAACATCCTTGCGTTGGTGCAGAAGTCCTGAATATACCAAGCGTAATAAATTCATATAGCGTGCTAAAACAACCTCTTTTAGGCTGGGATCACTAAAGCCACCGTGGGACGCAAACTCAAATAGCACTGCCATACCAGAATCGTGATACATATCAGGTATTAATCTGGGGTCTAGGGTACGCATATGCTTTGTCAGTTGTGAAATTTTATCCAGCCAATATCTCACATCGCGTGGCGCGCCTTCTGCTCGCATTGCCGCGTATGGTTCGGCTAAAGGGCCAGTCTGAAGTTTTTTAGGCGTTTTTTTTAGCTCGGGTAGTTGATATGGAGCTGGCGGCGGTGTACTTACCCTCTCTCGTAGGTGAGAAAAAGCAATTCGTTTGTTTTTCATGTAGTACTATCGAAAGAAATGAGC
>JAQBTH010000039.1 GCA_027623425.1 bacterium
CGATGATGGCGCGTTAAATGATCGTGCATTTGCAGAATTGGCGGCATTGCCAGAAATTAAAATGATCGAAATTAAGTTGTCGCAAGGTGCAAAACCTGGCAAAGGTGGCTTACTTCCTCAAACAAGCCGGAATTCGCGACAAAATAAAATTGTTTGCTGCAGGCAAATTAGTCACCCCAGGCCGCCAAATTATGGCCCTGTGTTTGGGCGCAGATGCCTGTTATACGGCGCGTGGGTTTATGTTGGCCTTGGGTTGCATACAAGCCTTACAGTGCAATAAAAACACGTGCCCAGTGGGTATTACAACTCACAATCCCCACCTGCAAGCAGGATTAGACATTGCAGCGAAAGCGCAGCGCATCGCAAATTACGCGAATTGTTTACTGCATGACCACAATGAAATTCGCTCTGCATTAGGCGTACCCAACTACTTTGACCTATCACCGGCGCATATTCGGTTGCCCTACGATTTTCCTACGGCTGAATTTGTGACTTTATAAATAATTCATAGTAATTAAATAAAATAAAGTAAAGTAAAAATAAAATATACCGATAATATAAGCATTCTTATGTTGGGGGTATGCTATGAATGTTTCGGCAAATGCAGATCGGGGAAATTTTAACAAGTCAAAAATTACACGTCAACCATCGCTTTCAAGAGAAGAGTGGCCCGCGCTCGGTGAGAAGGCTAACAACCCTGAAGACTTGGTTAGTAATGATGTATATCCAGGTACTTTGAAACCGGTGGACCTGATAGACTCGGCCATACTCTGCAACCTTGGAACAAAAGATGAACCATCGTATGCATTATTTTTATCAACAGATCAAAAAAAACCCGCATTCTTGCCCATTTTTGAAAATCAAGATGGGACTGTCTTAATCCCAGGAAGCCCATTAGCGTTTGAAGATTCAGCCCTTATTGCCGAGGGGGTGACCCAGTATCCATGCCATCTCCATTATAAATTTAATTCGATTGACGATGCAATCAAATGGACACTTGCTAAATTAGGTAGTAGCGGCTTAGCGCTAAAAATAATGGAAAAAGAAGGTAGCTGTCTTTATGACCCACCTGAAACGAGTAATATGGACCAACCCACGGTTGTGTATAATGCCAATTTTGCACGGACAATTAGTGAATACACGCTATGCGCAAGCTCAGAGCAACTTCAGGGCGCTTCACTAAATAAAGAGCGGGAATTTGTCATGGACAATATAGAACAAATTCCGAATCGATTCCTGCTTTCTAGTTTTTACGAGTTAATGCAACGATTCAATACCACTGAAAATAAAGTGGAGATGTTTCTTGACGGCGTTTTAAAAGGCAAGAAGGCAAAGAAGTTGATGCCGTTTATGGTCTACTTACATAAATCCGATATCAGTGGAGTGCCGCTTGATAGTGCCTTTGGGAATTTTTTAGATGGTAAGGTAGGTGAGGGTAAATCACCTGCCGTTTCAAGCGCTCCAGTAGACGAAGATGCAGATGGATTAAGTGATGTGCCACCCGCAATTCAAGTAAATGTATTAGGATATTGCGATTTTCTACCGCCTCAATATGCAGGTGAATGCGGTGATTTACTGAAACGACTGGCTGAGTTAGAACACGCTGCCGTTTTGCATTCAGAGGGTGATAAATCATTGCTGACATATTTTGAAGAAACAGGTCAAATCGAAATCGAAATTATGGGGAATCCTGGAACAGCAGGTTTTTTAGACAGCCTTAATGCTGAATTAACGAAGTCCGGGCGGCATTTATTGCTAGCGCGCCATGAGTTGTCCCCAGAGGATGCTCAAACTTCAGCAAGCGTTGATCTATTCCGGTATTATCCAGAAACGAATGTGTTTACCGATTTTATTAAGGACCATGCGGATAGCCTACCCCTTGATTTTCTAACCCATGGATTAATGTTGGCAGGCGGTGAAGACCCAATTGCAGAACTTACACCCAAACTAAGTGATGAAAGCACCTTTTTAGAACAGGTTCATGGTATGAAGTACCCGAGTTAAACACAAACCGCCGACAAGACTTTTTATCATAGTGCATCTCCTACTAATTATGGTAATGATCCGCCCGAGAGATAGCATCAACTCTTAGGTGTTTAATCCGATACGGTTTTAACCCGTCTGGACGCGACGATCCCAATAGCGCATAACGCGCCAAAATACAGCAGTAGTATAAATAACTTCATAAACTTGATTCGACCCTTTCTAATCCCTTAGCAATAATCCCTAACCCCTTATCAATATCCTCATACGAAATAGGTAGAGGCGGTGCGATAAAAATGAAATTCCATCGCACAAAAGTAAACAATCCTTCGTCACGGAAAATACCCATGACCTCTTTCATCACACCCCACTCACTGGCAGGGGCGTTCCACTCCACCACGGGCTCTTTGGTATCCCGGTTTTTTACAAGTTCCAAACAACCCAACATTCCGGTGTTACGAAAATCACCTATACACTTAAATTTAGCCGCAAGCTCTGCCACTTTTTTCTCAATATAAGCGCCTTTTTTACGCGCCTCTTCAATAAAATTCCCCTCTTCATACGCATGGATAGCACCCAGGCCAGCCGCTGCAGCCAGTGCGTGGCCGGAATAGGTAAGCCCACAGGGTAGTGGTGTTGAATCAAAGTGCGCGGCAATGGCCTCGCTCACAATAACACCGCCCATTGGCACGTAGCCGGCTGTTAGTCCCTTTGCTATCACAATCATGTCAGGCACCACGTTGGCGTTCTGAATGGCAAACCACTGCCCGCAACGGCCAAACCCACTCATTACCTCATCAATAATAAGTAAGATGCCGTGTTTGGCCGTGAATTCACGCACCCGTTTCAAATACCCTGGTGGGTATTTAATACAGCCGGATGAACCGGACTCACCCTCCATAATCACCGCGGCCACATTCTGCGGGTTTTCAAACCCGATCACGCGTTCCACGTGTGCCGCACATTCCATCGCGCACGAATCGGGCTGTTGTGACCATGGGCAGCGGTAACAGTAGGGGTCTTCTACGTGCACAACACCAGGCAATCGGTCGCGATCAACGGGGTGTCGCCGCGGGTCACCACCCGCGGAAATGGCCCCATACGTCGCGCCATGATACGACCGAAATTTAGTAATAATCTTATGGCGGCCTGTGACGGCGCGGGCCATTTTGATGGCATTTTCAATGGCATCCGCCCCCCCATTAGTGAAGAACGTTTTGCTTAACGAACCCGGTGCGAGTTGGGCAAGTTTCTTACCCAATTCTCCACGTGGTTCGGTGGCCATGCCAGGAAATACGAACTGCAGTTTATCCAGTTGATCACGTATGGCATCTAGCACGGTTTTATGGCCATGCCCCAGATTCATGTTCATCAATTGCGAACTAAAATCCAAGTGCCGCTTGCCATCCGCATCGGTCACATAAACACCATCGGCGCTTACTGCATCAATGGGATTCAATCCGCTCTGTGCGCTCCAGGAAAATAGGGTGTAATCTAAATTATCTGATTTAATGCTCATTAGCTCATCCAATCTGTCCAGTCCGACGCATTCCATTTCGTAGTGATTTTTCGTTTTTCCGTCCAGAAATGAATCGAACTTTTTCCAGTAATATCGCCCACACCAAATTTACTCCCTTTAATGCCCCCAAAGGCAAACGGTTCACGGGGTACAGGCACACCAATATTAACACCTAGCATGCCGGCCGTTAACTCACTGGCAAAACGACGCGCCATCTCACCACTGGATGTGTATACACTTGCCCCATTTCCATAGGGATTGGCGTTTTGAATCGCGATGGCCTCTTCGGCCGTTTCACACCTAATAATAGAAAGAACGGGGCCAAACACTTCTTCTTTTGCAATGGCCATCTCTGGGGTGACATTATCAATAACAGTTGGGCCCACATAGGTGCCATTTTCTGCGCCTTGCACAATGGTATTACGCCCATCTAGCAAAATAGTCGCACCAGCTGACTCCGCCTGTGTAATATAGCGCTCAATGCGCAATTTGGCATCCGCTGAAATAACAGCGCCTAAATTGCTGCCAGGGCACATGGTTTTACTTTCTTCGACTACCGCATCAATAATGTGCTGCACATCGCCAACAGCGACTAAAACAGAGGCCGCCATACACCGTTGCCCCGCACATCCTGTCATAGAAGCGGCCACATTTGCAGCGGTCATCTCAGGGTTTGCATCAGGTAGTACAATCAGATGATTTTTTGCCCCACCCAGCGCTAAAACACGTTTCAACGATTGGCTCGCCCGTTTGTATACAATTTCTGCGACTTTGGTTGAACCCACAAATGAAACGGCTGAAATATCGGGGTGATCGCAAATAGCTTCTACCATCTCCTGTTTGCCATGGGCCAACTGAAACACGCCATCAGGTAACCCTGCTTCCTTTAAAAGCTCGGCACACCGAATCATGCTTAATGGCACCACTTCACTCGGTTTGAATATCATGGCGTTACCCAGCATTAATGCAATAGGAATCGTCCAGTGAGGCACCATAACAGGAAAGTTAAATGGGGCAATACAGGCGACTACACCCAACGGCACATAGTGATCTTCACAGTACACGCCACGGCTAACTTCTAATATGTCACCAGTTGTAAGTTGGGGTAGGCTGCATGCAAATTCAGTGATTTCAATGGCTTTATCCACTTCTGCCATGGCTTCCCCTTCGGTCTTTCCGTTTTCAGTGCGTATCAGTTCCATTAGTTCATTGCGGTTGTTATCCAGCAATTTCCGGTACTTAAAAAATACCTGAGCACGGTTCTTTATTGTGGTCTGTTCCCACGCGTTACTCGCTATTTTTGCGTGTTTAACGAGAGCGTTTAGGTCCTCTGCACTGTGATAAGGAATCGTGGTGATGAGGCGACCATCTAGTGGACTAATTACATCGCACACCACTGTTTTTGTGTTAGTTGTCATGGGTTGTATCCTTTCAAGTATTCGAAAATTATAATTAAAATATATATAAAATGCAAATTAACAATAAAAATAGAAATAAAATGCGATAAATATGAGTCTATTGCAGTTTGTGGGGTGGTAGGGACGTAATAAAAGAAATAAAAAAAGGCCTTAAGTTCTTCATCCAATAGTACCGATAAGAGTTTTGTAGCCCATACCATTACGGAATATAACAGGATAGGGAAGAAACATGAAAAATAAGGGTATTATTATAAGTGTTGCATTGGTGTGCACATTGTTATCGTGGATCGCGATACGTTGGGCGCCACTCATATTATCATCAGCAGCAGAAGACAATTTCTCATTTAGTAAAATTACTGCAGAGCACGCAATCTCAGATAAAGCAGAACGCGTGTTAAAGCGTATTTTGGATTCAGGCACATACGAAATTGTCGTGAATGTGAGAATGCAAGGCAGTGCTAAAACAATAGAAGAAGTGACGAATAAGCCCCGTAAGGTAGAGCTTCGATCTACCAGAGAAAACACCACCACTCGTACAGGCGAAGAAGAACAAAGTGTCTCTGGTACGCAAACTGGTGAGTCTGGAATAGCACCAGGCTTGCGTGGGCAATCATTATCAGATGAAACGGGCCCTGGGTTTTATGGCATTATTCCTAAAGATAGATTTGCAAACCTCAGTGCCAAAATGTTGCAAAATCAAGGCGGCAACAATCAAGAAAATGAACAGAAGCAAGCCAGCGCGCAAGAACAGCAGCAAGTGGATCGCCAAGAAGGCATGCAGGAAGACCTATACTTTAACATTGAGCGTAAAGAGCAAATCACACCGGCCACACAAATTACAATGGCACGCGTGTTTGTATTGGTTGAAGAAGGTCAGTTGGTAGAAAAAGAAATTACTGTTAAAGAGCTGCAAGGAATGTTGTATGCAGGTCTAGATTTCGACCCATCACGCGGCGAATCCATTAGTGTGACAACGCGGCCACTAATCAGCAAAAGTTTGTTTGACCGCTTAAATCGCATGTATCAAAAGAACCAAACCCTTGTTACCTACGCCGCAATCGCATTGATCGGTGTTGTAGTACTCTTCCTGTTCTTGGTCTTAATACTAAAATATTTGGAATACAAAAAGGGCATTAAAGATGCGATGAATGACACGCCTAAAACCGCACCGACGGATGGGATAGAAAAAGCAAAAACTCCTGAAGAAGTGTCCGCCGAAGTGAGTAAGTATGCAAAACAAAACCCTGATGAAGTGTTAGAGATATTACAAGCCTGGCTTAAAAACGAGGGGGACGAACACAATGGATAGAAAAGAAAAGGCCGCTATTCTAACTCTTTTTTTAAAAAACCAGGATGAAAGTTTTACCAAGCAGTTAATGGAGCGCCTGGATTACAAGCAAGCCGACAAATTATTAAGCATTTTGCGCGTGAATCCAGTATATGAAGAATCAAATGTACACAGCGTTTTAGATGAATTTAGAAAGATGGCAATCGAGCGCACATTGTTGTTTCCAGATGATAGCATTATTGAAGAACTGCAATCCCATTTGGATTATTTGCAATTTAACGACCACGTGGAAAGCCAAGAACATCTGTTTCAGTTCTTACACCGTATGCCTAAGGAACGCGTTGTTTCCATATTAAAAAATAATCCGCCCCATTTAACGGCCTTAATTTGTTATTTTATGGATAAAGACTCCATTGGGCCATTTTTGGATATTCTACCAAAGGGCATGGTGCAACATGTCATGCAATTGTACCTCGAAGTATCACCACCCACCGATTTTTACCTCATTAGATTGCATCATTATTTGCAAAATAAATTAACAGAAGAGTTGCAAAAATCAAATTCAAAAAACACCCGAAAATTGGTGCGTATCTTGGAATTAACAACGCCAGCCTTTATCGACAAGATGTTGCAAACCATTGAACAGTCAGGCGATACAGCGACCATTTCTGTCATACGCGAGAACTTAATGACCATCGATGATGTGGTGCTGTTTTCACAATTAGACGGTGAAAAAATAATCGCCGCATTTAATAACTTGTCTGATATTGCCGCCTTACATTTACAGTGGGCCGATGATACGAAAGCAAAGATAAGCACGTTGCTGTCTGAACGCTATCTAGAAATGCTAGAAGAGGAAATTGAAACGGTTCGCGCGTCTATAACTGACGAAGCAGCATTTGACGTGCGAAAGCGCTTTATTGCCGCCATTCGCGAATTACAAGACGCAAAAAGCATTACCAAAGTTAAAGACGAGTTTTAGAAAGGGTCACACATCATGGATATTACAGTAATCATCGGAATCGTTGCAGGAACTTATTTTTTACTTCAAGCCATTGGATTAGAAAGTGTTCTCAGTTTATTTTTTAACCCAAATGCCATGATCATGGTATTGGGCGGAACAATCTGCGCATCAATGGTGCATTTTCCATGGACAAACTTTTCAAAAATCCCTGAATTACTGTTTGTTATTTTTAGCATGAAAAAACACAATTACAAGAAAGATATTACATTTATAACCGCACTGTCTAAAAAAATAAAAATGCAAGGTAAAACCAGTATTAAAGATGATATCCAATGTATTTCGGATCATTTTCTTAAAACCGGCTTACAGCTTTACGTGGATAACGTGGACGCCGAAGAATTAGATGAGATTTTAAATGAAAATATTGGGTATATGCGTGAACGGCACTATCAGGGCATTCAAATCTTTGAACAGATGGCCAAGTATTCGCCAGCCTTTGGTTTGTTGGGTACGGTTGTGGGGCTTATTAAGTTGTTGGCCGAGCTGCAAAATCCAGAAGCCATCGGGCCTGGTATGGCATTAGCACTTGTGACTACATTTTACGGTTTAATTTTAGCAAACTTAGTATTTACCCCGCTTGGTGGCCGATTATATGTGTATAGCCAAGAAGAGCAGCTTCAAAAAGAAATGTTGTTAGTGGGTATTATGGCCATAGCAAAAGAGGAAAATAGCTTTATTGTTGAAGAAAAAATGATGTTGTTTTTAACCGACAAGGAACGCAAGAAAAAACGCAAAAAGACGCGAAAGAAAGCAGACAGCAATGGCTAGATTGAACCGGTCTACAGTATCGAGAAGTAACTCAAATAACGACGCGTTTCATATGACATGGTCAGACATGACCGCGTTATTATTAACGTTATTTGCCTACATCATCTCAATATCTACGATAGACCAGGTAAAATTAACCAAGGCAACTCAATCGATCAATCGAGGGCTAATTGGCCAACAAGAAGAATATGTCTCACTTAACGATTTTCAAGATTTCAGCGAAGCGATTAAAGAGGTTGTAACAGAGAATAAACTGGAATCAGATGTGAGTGTGCAGCAGGTTGCCAATGGCATGTTGATTAACTTAGGCGATAAAATGCTCTTCGAATCTGGTTCAGCAGATCTAAAGTCAGCGGCATACAAAGTACTCGATGTATTGGCCTCTGAATTGGCCAAACGCTCGGTAACGGTAATGGTAGAAGGCCATACCGATGACATGCCGATTCATACAGAGGACTTTCCATCCAATTGGCACTTATCATCCGAACGCGCAGCCGAAGTGGTGACCTATCTTATTAAGAATGGGGTAGACCCTGTGAATCTAACCCTAATCGGTTATGCGGATATTAAGCCCATTATTGCCAATACCGGTGATGAAAGCCGCCAAAAAAACCGCAGAGTGACCTTGTTTGTAGAACCAAAACGTCACGTGGAATCGTTACAAGAATCAATTGGAAAGAGAGGCGCCAGCTAATGAATATCCGTGAACAACACGTCAAAATCAGTTACCAACTGTCTGATCATTTATCCGAATCGTTTAAGAAAGGGTACCGACTGAGTTTAGATGAATGCGGTTACATCACATATAGCAATATGTCACACCTTGTAACGGGGTTGTGCCATGCCTCGGCATTTTTTAGAAATGATGACCGTGTCTTATTGGTGGTGGATCGCCCAATTCTACGGTATATGACCTACGCCTTTTTGGGGCTTTCCGACGATGGTACGCCGCCAACAGAGCACACCTTATCGGTATTAGAAGACTTTATGGGAAGTGAAATTTCCCAGCGTGTGGTGGATTACTACAAAGAAGATAGAGTGTTGTTGAAAAAAATTCGATCAGCGCATTCCTTGTCCCACATTCAGGGGTTTGATGAACAAGAAGACGTGATTCTAGTGAGTTTAGCAGTAAGCGAAAACGGTGTGGAAATTGGAAAAATTCATTTCTGCTACCCACGCACATTTTTTGGTGAGGAGATTTCAAATGAACAGGCTTAAATTAGGACTATGTTTTCTGCTGGTTGCGCTGATGCCATTAAATGCGATGGCCTTTAACTATCTGAGTTATCATGAGCTGGATTTTCAAACATTTTCGTTGGATATGAATTATAAGCAATCAGAAGATGAAACCTTAGGAAAAGATGGGCTTTATGCAGATTTAGGGGCCACCTTCATGTTTAATTATTTTGGATATGGGTTCGCGTTCATTCCGTTTCAAATTCTTGATATTGAATTTGTCCAAACCCTTCATAATTTCTATTTTAAAACACCAGAGATGAAAATTCCTTGGTTAAATCTACCTTTCGATATTGAAGTGGGAGCGCTAAATATTGGAGTGGATAAAAAATTATTTGAAGAGGGTTTTCCAATGTATTTTAAAGATACCTATGCCACCTATCGCTTGCAGCTTTTGCCAAACTACCCGTTAAAAATTTACCATTCAGTGTATACATTAAAAGACGAGGACACAGAAACGCAGAACGGATTTGGATTATCCATAGAAAATGGTGGGAATTCATTTTATATAGAGCTAGACCGTGAAATCGTCTATACAGGCATGCGTTTTGCTCTAAGTGATTACGCGGTGATTGATAGCCATATTATGCCATCAGATATTGAAGAGGGCGAAGAACCAGATGGGTATTATTCAAATTTTGGTTACGGGCTCAATATTGTAAGCCCATTGGGTAACCGAAAGGCAGCGCCAATATTGCCATTGGATGTGGATGAGTTAAGCCTGCATTACATGGAAAAAGGATTAATTGGGTATTACGAGCAAAATTACGATACCGCGTTGTTTTACTACAAAAAGGTAATCGAAACCTACCCAAATTTTGTTCTGGCACATAACCGAATTGGGGCCTGCTACTTTGAGCTAGGGCAATACAAAAATGCCAGAAAAGCATTCAAGAAGGCCCTATCGATAGAGCCCTTGAACGAAGATGCCGAGATGGGAATAGACCGCATCAACGACCTGCCACGCTATATACGTGACAGGAATATTGATCGCAGTATGCTATAAACGCCTAGGTGCTATTGATACTTTGCGATAACACCTAGGGCAGCGATTACAATGGCCGCACCAAATAAAGAATCCAGAGTAGGGGACTCACCGAAAAATGCAATTCCAATGGCATACATCATGGGTACCAACCCGACCAAGATTAAGCCACTCACGCCAGTTGCCGTGTATTTAAACCCCACGGTCATTAGAAAATTGCCAAGAAATCCAATTCCGCCAATGAGTATCAATAGTCCCCACTGAGTAGTGGTAGCAATTGGGGTAAAGTATATCATCATTGGAATGACTAAAAATAAGGCGGAAAGCGAGTAGCTTACGGCGATAATAGACAGGGTGTCATGGTCGCGACGCAAATCTTTTAACGATAAAAAGACAATCGCATTTAACAGTGATGCGACGATGGCAATAGTGTCTGACAACGATATTTTAAAATGCATGGAAGGATTAATGACAAAAAATAAGCCGATGAACGCCACAGGCACTGCCCACCGGGTTTGAAGGCTTGGTGTCTCATCAAATAAAATCTTTCCAAATATCATGGCCCATATAGCGGAGGCTTGAAATATCAAGGACACGCGGCCAGCCTCTCCTAGTTTTAGTGCTAAAAAATACAGCAACATCGTCGACACCCCAAAGGAGGTTCGAATTAACATAGGCTTCCAGCGGGTAATGCGTATTTTAAATCGCCCCATCATCCAGAATGGAACCAACACTAAAGGGCCTGATATAAATCGCACGAATGCCAATTGCGTGACGTGCATGTCACCAGTTAAGTGCTTAACCAAACCGTGACTAACGGCATAGAAGAACGTAGTAATAATGAGTAGTATGGGGCCAAATAGGCGGTGTGTTGTCATTCCCGTAGTTTAACATAGTACCGCGTATGACGGCGCTCACCAGTTTTATCCAGTATTCCCAGGTCAACTAGCTCGTTTAGGTCTCGTGTTGCCGTCGCACGGCTGGTGCGCGTGATCGACAGATAATTTGCAGCACTTAAACCGCCAGTAAACCCGGAAGGCCCTGCGGCATACAGTTTTGTTAGCGCCTTTATTTGCCGGTCATTTAATTGATCTTTATAACTAGTGAAGGTATGGGTTTTATGAATAAATAGGCGTACCATCGCGTTGGAGTAGGCGACACTGATCAACACCATTTCTGAAAAAAACACGAGCCACTGTGTAATATCTAGCGAGCGATTGGCCGAGGCCAGAGCCGCATAATACTGTTTTTGATGGCGCTTTAGCACCCGTGATAATGCGATTAATGGCGGGTAGCCAAGTGCTTGAGCGAGGGCCTTTTCCACCAATGCTCTACCCAGTCGGCCATTTCCGTCTTCAAATGGATGAATCAATTCAAAATACAAATGGGTGATTGCCGCACGTGTTAATGGAAATAACGCCTCTTTTTGATTTGGGGCTGTTGCGTTATACCACGCGATAAATCCGGCCATTTCCGCGCTCACACGCGCCGAGGGCAACGCCTCGTAATGCACCTTCGGTGCATAAATGGCCCCCGATACGATCTGCATGGGTTCATTCCCCGTTCGATACTGACCCACGCTCAATTCCTGTTCTCGGCCTGCCAAGAGCTGTGAATGCCAACGCATAAGGCTTGTCTCACACAGTGGCGCGTCAAACGCTTGTTGCATGTCTAACATCAGTTCCACCATGCCATCCTCGCCCCCCTTGCTTAGCGTTGCCGTATCATTCTTTGCTAGCCCAAAGTGCCGTTTTAATGACCGCTGTACGCTGTCTCGCTCAAGAAACTCGCCTTCTATTTCAGCGTTAAATATGGCCTCATCGCTCATTAATTCAATGCGCAGTTCGGTTTTGTTGTTTTCGGTTAAATGAGTGCTAGCCCCCCATAGTTTTCCCGACTCATGCCAAAATTCGTCTTCACGGGCATCCATTAGCACGGAATCGTACTCGAATTGTGGCCAGTTATTGTGTTCCCAACACCATTTATGAGGCATAGACTTTTCTCCTATAACTCATAATATACCACATTTATGAGTTATAGAAACATGCGCAATACATCAAAGCGAAATAGTGCTTACTGCATTTCCCGGTCACGAAGCGTTACAATAAGGCGCACACTGCGGTGTTGTGTTAAAAAGTTCCACATCCATGAATACATCACAAAAAACTTGGAACGAAAATCAATCAGATACCACACGTGAACCAAACTCCACATTAACCAGGCCACAAATCCAGTGAATTTGAATGGCCCTACAGCGGCGACGGCACGGGCTTTCCCAATGGTGGCCATCGATCCTTTATCGGTGTATTTAAACGGAACACGCAATTTACCATTCAATTCGCCCAGTATCTGTTTTCCAACATATCGGCCGGCTTGAGCAGCAGCAGGTGCAACACCTGGTACACGCACCCCATTGGCATCGGTCATTTCGGCGCAATCTCCAATGCAAAATACACTGTCGCTTTCAAGAATGGTGAAATCGGGGTTTACAATGGCCTGACCAATACGATTAATTCGCTGGGTTGTGACCTTAATGAGCGGTGAGGCTTGGTTACCAGCCGCCCAAATAATATTTGCTGTTTGCATGGATTCTTCACCAAAATGAATAAGGTCTTTCTCAATTTTTGTTACGGCCTTGTTGAGCCAAACGGTGACACCCATTTTTTCCAAGTCTTGCCGGGCGCGTTCTGACAGGCTTTCAGGGTAAACCTGAAGTAGGCGAGGGGCAAACTCAACCAGAATGATACGGGTGTCTTTAGGGTTAATTTGGCGAAAATCTTTAATCATGGTTTGCCTGGCGATTTCAGCAATCGCACCTGCCATTTCTACGCCGGTTGGCCCACCACCCACAATAACGAATGTAAGGTGCTTGTTACGCTCTTCAGCGTTTTCAGCACGCTCAGCACGCTCGAAGCTAAATAACATACGTTCCCGTATGGTGAGCGCATCTTTAATTGTTTTAAGGCCAAACGCATACTTGCCCCACTCATCATTTCCAAAATAACTATGCCGTGCACCAGCTGCAATGATTAAATAATCAAAAGGGTATTCTAAACCAGATTTAAGAATAACTTTTTTTGCGTCATGGTCGACGTTGACCACATTGCCCATAATCACTCTAACGTTGAGTGTATTTTTAAAGGTGCTACGTAGCGGGTAGGCGATATCTGAGGGGGTTAAAGAGGATGTCGCAACTTGGTATAACAGTGGCTGGAATACATGGTGATTTCGCTTGTCGATAAGCAACACCTCAACATCTTTGCGCCCACGAAACATCTTAGCTGCTGCAATGCCACCAAATCCGCCGCCAATAATAATGATTTTCTTTTTGCTCATATGTCTCCTAGGGCGAAAAAAGATTGCTTTTCATTAATTCTGGGGCATAGTGTAGCATATCTGGAAGAGAATACAATGCATTCAGCCGTGTTTGGTCCTATTTGGCGACCATTTATGCACACGCCAAGCGAGACAACGCGAATTCGATCACCGATTCCGGCATAGCAACTCTATTGCCACCTTCAGGCCTCTGGGCTAAAAATTGATCTTGAACAGAGCGTGATGCAGGCGCTAAAGGCTTGGTGCCAGCGTTTACAAACAAATCCTGAACGGTATAAAACTCAGGATTTTTAAGGTAGACAGCGACAGTAATTAGTTTAGGTATAGCATGCATATTGGTGACCACATAAATAGGGGCATTTGGATCCATTTTTTTAATCAAATCCGCGTTATTGGTGGACTGTAACGTTTTGGTGACTAACTTACTAAATAAATGTGCTTCACTTGTTTGGGGCGTATCCTGTCCAGATGCGTCTAGATAGTCATGATACGCTTTTGCATTGGCACGCAGGGAAGGGAGCTGTGCTTTAACAGCATCTAATTTTATATTCATATTTGCCAGTGGGCACTGATACGTAGTCTCTACTTGAGGCAAGTAGGCAATCTTTTCATTTCTGTCAGGGCAGGATTGCGCGCCATCAGTTCCAAAAATGGATGCTATTTCAGCACCTAGCGCCGCGTCAGTCTCATGAGAATAATCGACCACGCGAGCCAATTGAGTATGCGTGTTTGGAAATAATGTAGAGTAGAGGTGATTCAGTTTTAAGGACGCAGGTAAGAATAGTCCGTCTAACAATACTCCAAAATCGTCACTGCTGTGTCGGCCTTCTGGATGGCCTCCATCGACTGGATGAGTAGAAGATATGGTGACAGGCAATATACTCGGGTTGCTACACGATTCTGGGGGAAGCACCGGAGTGACTGCAGTACCGCTACCAGCCGATCGCACGGGGCGTGAGTGGGATTGCTGTTGCGAATGAGGTATCGCCGATGGGACGTTTTGATGTGATGCTGAACGCGCTGTGGCACAGGCCGTGCCAAGTGTGCCTAACAATAAGGAAAAGAATAGGAGTCTGGCTTGACCATTGCTTGTATTTGCTGAAGAGACGCGTGCCGGGAATCCTGTTGAAGCACGTTGGGCACATTTGTTTGCCACCGCATATTCCTTAGCTCGGAATTCTGCTGTCTTACGCTGATTAACACGATTTTGACTAGTATTTGGTTTACTTGGAACTCTTCCCAGACCTGGCATTATAGATCTCCTATTTAAATTGATTAGATAACTAAAATTGATGACATTTACAAATAAGCATAATAATTAAAAATTAATAAAGTATCTAATTAATTTATTTCGATTTAATAGATGACATTCCAGTTAACCGAAACGGCCCTAGGTAGTGATGCAGGCAAAATTAACCCACCATCGCGTTCAGGCAATTATGGGTAGGTGAATAGGTGATTTGTAGTATGTGATCAGATTAGACTACAACTTAGAAAAAGCCAGTTAATTCCTCTGTTAAATCATCCAAATCAGATGCGCTTGGAGATGCGTCTGGAGTATCGGGTCTGTACTCTTGTACACTAGCCATTGAACTCCATGAAAGGCTACGTTTCACAGTCCGTACTGGCGGGGATTGAGAGCGACTGGATGTTTCGCTGCCTTTTGGAGACGTCTGAGGGCTAGATAAATTTAAAAATAAGTCGATGGTGGGTTCCGAAATGCCACATAATTCTAGGAAGCTTCGTATTGCCATTTGGTTTTCGATGGGAATGAGGATGATAATATCACCGTCATCTGTTGATTTTGCACGAACGCCATCGAGGCTATTGAAAAGCTCGGTTTTGGTATGGGCCCTTTGTTTATTTTTAATTGAGATCGCGTTTTCTAGTGTAATGCGAAGACAGGTGGTAGCGGGCGATTTATACGCTTTGACAACCATACGCACTGTTAGCTTCTGATCTAGTCCTCCATGTTTAAACTCGGTTTTAAATGCCTCGCACGCGTCGTAAATAGGGCTAAGACTACTTTCTGGAGAGCTGCTTGGTGTTTGCTTTAACGCCGAGCGCGAAGGAGAGCGGCTTGGATCAAACGCAGGCTGTTCCTTTTCTACACTTGGCAACCAGCTCTTTGGTTTTGCAGGTGTTACCACATACTTAATAGGGAGAAATCCCTTCGCAGAACTGGTTCCTCTTGAACTAGTGCGACCTGACGCTCGCGCGCCTTGTGGCGGCCTTGGTGTAAATGTTTTGGGAGTTGGCTCAGATGCAACACGTCTACGCGTAGGTGTATCTGGTTTATCTTGAATCCTTGTTCGGGTGGATAATCCATCAGGCCTTAGAGATCTGGTCGTTGAATGCCGTGAGGTATTTGCTACGTTTGGTGGTGCTAATCGTGCTCTAGAGTGGGTTACAACTTCCGTTCTAACGACCAATGCAGGCCCGCTTTTGGGTTGAGAACCGTGGACATTAGCAGGCGGTAACTTTAGCGCCTCTCGAGGGCTGTTTTTTCCCCTCTGTTGCTGGTCGGCAACAGTTCTTTTCGTTTGCACGTCTTTCGGTGACCATGATGATTTTTTCGCGCGTTCCATAACTATAGGTCCTTTATATACGTAAGAGCAGTAATATCGTATATATTAAATGTAAAATTTCATAAAATTGATATTTATGTGTTTTGGGTAAACACTATCAAAACTCTTTTTTGCTTGAACCTGCGCGAACCTATTGATACACTTGTCAGTGGAGAGTTGGCAGAGTGGTCTAATGCGGCGGTCTTGAAAACCGTTGAGTCGAAAGGCTCCAGGGGTTCGAATCCCTTACTCTCCGCCAGATAAACTTTGATTACAACCCAAGTTCGTAAATCCCCAGACCTAACGCCGTGAGTTACTCCAACCGAAACGGCAGTTTTTTAACATCGATTTTGATGGGGTCATTACCATTAACGGGGGCACAATCACGTAAGAATTGAGTTCAGATTCATTGAACCACATAACACTCTGACTCTCAAACGATAATTTTCAAAATTTTTAAAGCCATAAGCACGGCGTTGAATGAGCTTCATTTTTCTATGGAAGCCTTCAGTAATGCCATTAGATTTAGTAAAGCACCACATAGCGGCGATTTCTTCTTGCCAATGCGCTAATGTATTTCCCAGAGTCACCAGGGGGTGGAGATTTTCAGCTTGGAGTTGGGCTATCATGAACAAAAGTTGAGAAATCAACGGGCGACACTGCCGAGCGGTTTTATGTTTTTTCAAGCGCAGAAGAGAGAGGGCCTGTTTAAACTCGTAAATGGGTTTTAGCCCAGGAATAGACTCGAGGTAGCGCTTTAAACGAAGGGATTGATCAGGGGTTAAATGCCATTCATGACGTCTCATTAAAGAGAGGAGGCCACGGTTTTTTCGACCGTCTTCGTTTCAGTAGCCCGGGGAACTTCTCTAACAATCCGTTCTTTTCGTCTGAGGCGTTTTCTTTCTCCACATTTAGGGCAAGAAATATTTTCTCGTTTTTGTCGCCCAAATACCACCGTCCCAGATCTGGGACGGTGGTATTCACCCTTTATGATCATCCCTTTTGGCTTTATTATTGGCATAGCGCATAACCTCCATTGAATTGTGATTAACTTCTTTTTGTTTTAAGAAAATTGAAATTTTACTTGTGTATATTCGATAAATACA
>JAQBTH010000040.1 GCA_027623425.1 bacterium
GATGGGTCGGCCCCACCAAACAATGAATATGAATTACTTGCTGCACGTCACCACTCCGTCTCATCAGGAAACCCTGCTGGTAGCTGGGCGGGAACAACGCACGTTTGATTGATAGTTGAGGCCACAGGGTAAGCGGTGTAGTCTGCAGCGAAATAGGCGCTTGGGCGGTGATTTCCACTATCCCCAATCCCACCAAAAGGTAATTTACTACTTGCACCTGTAGTGGGTGCATTCCAATTGATTACCCCTGCATTTAAATACGCATGCACGTGTTCAAAGTCAGCTGTTGTACCTCCGATTAATGCGGCAGCCAATCCGTATTGGGTAGAATTGGCTATCGAAATGGCCTCATCTAAATCTGCAGCACGGGTGACACACAATAGGGGGCCAAAGCACTCGCTATCCCCAAATAATGACGCGTCTTCGCTAAATATAATGCCAGGGCTTACAAAACTGCCATCGCGATTTAATCGTTTAGGTTGCAATAATACGTCTGCTCCAGCAGCTTGTAATTGTGCACAGGTATCCAATACAGATTGCACGGCGTTGTTGTGAATAAGTGGACCCATAAATGGAGGTGGCGTCTCTTGAGGCCCACCAATACGTAATTTCGACGCAATTGAGAGTATTCTTTCTATTAAATCCTTTGGTGCACCTGGTGTTAGTATCAGCCGTCGTGCGCACGTACAACGTTGGCCAGCGCTTAAAAACGCAGATTGTACAACCATCACAGCAGCAGCCATTGCATCGGTATGATCATGAACAATTAACGGGTTGTTTCCACCCATTTCTAGCGCCACAATAGTGCTTGGAGAGCCCACTACACTGGCAGAAATTAATTTTCCAACACGTGAACTTCCAGTAAAGCAAATGCCATTAATATCGGGTGATTGGCAAATCATTGCACCCACTGAACCATCTCCATGCAGCACTTGAAGCACATGCTCAGGCAATCCGGCGGCAATCCAAAATTCCAGAATCAAATCAGCCACTTTTGGCGTAAATTCACTGGGTTTAAAGATAACCGTGTTACCCGCAATCAGGCTAGGTACGATATGGCCATTAGGAATGTGACCCGGGAAGTTATAAGGGCCTAGTACCACCAACACACCGTGCGGTTTGAATACGGCCTGGTAATGTGTCTCACCCAAATCAAAATTAATGGGTTTACAGCGTTCCTGAAATGCCGCAATACTGATGTCACATTTTGCCGCCATCGCCTTGGCTTCACCAGTGGCTTCCCACAGTGGTTTACCCGTGGATTCTGCAATACACAGGGCCATTTCTTCGATGCGCGACTCAAGTATGTACTTAAACCGTGTCACTGTCGCTATTCGGTCTTCTATAGACGTCAGTTTCCACAATTTGAATGCCGATTTGGAGCGCTTAGTACAATCTAAAATATCTGCTTCATTTGCGGATTTACCGTGCCATACTATGTTGCCAGAGGACGGATCTACAGAAGAAAAATGGGTCATATCAGGCCTCCTATATCTTGACTTACCTTACGATTTGAATACAACGGTGACACCCAAAACCGCGTCACATTATCATCATGTAATGTAAGGCCTGGATTTGCAAGAAAAGAGGAACGAATTCCCAGTGATTTCGGGCCAAATGCGGTACAGGCTCGCCAGTCCAAACCATCACCTGAGGTGATAATATATGGTGTGCTAACGTGACTATCACGGGTGCTAATTGGCAATGATTTAAACGCTGTTTTGGCCTTCACGATTTCTAGTTTTTTCCATTTGGCATGTAATTTGGGTCCGGCATCAAAAATATCCACATGATCACTACGCTCAAACCCTTGTTTCAATAGCAACGCCATCGCGGGTGCTGTTTCGGGGTGTGGTTTGCCTATCGTGTGTTGTGCTTCGTCAGACAAAAATTCTAAATATATGGGGAACTTTGGCATCAGATCGGCGATAAATTCTTTGTTACGACTACTTAATACATCAGCATCTGGAAATGGAATTTGGAAAAATCGTTTTCCTAAGGACTCCCAAAATGGGCAATATCCATCGTCTCTACTAACGCCTCGCATTTCCGATATAACCTCATCTGTAAATCGTTTTGGATGCGCGGCAATAAATAAAAATCGCGATAGAGACAGCAAACGGCCCAACCCATTTTTACGCCATTTGGGATGTAAGAATAGGGTGCCCACTTCACTAGGGCCATTGGTGCATTCGCACAACTCTAAGATTTTTACCGATTTACGAATGTCCAACACCGGGCTATATCGATCATATTGCTTATAATGATAATAATAAAATGGATGCCGAACACCGATTCGCCCATAAATGCTACACGTGCCAATCACCGTCGCAGTTTCCAAGTGCTCAAGCACAAAAAAGTAATACTCATCACCAGGCTTTTTGACGCATTTTTTAAATGAACGTAGCGAGTGTTGAATCATTTCCTCCACATGATCTAATTCTTTAGGCAAACTCGTCAGACCGGCTTTAGCGAACTGGCTTAAAGCCAATATATCGGGGGCATCTTTAAGTTGAGCGGGTCGAAGAATCTCGTCACCCGCGGCTAACATAAGCGCACCTTTTTATCGGCCGCAGTTTCAATTATAGCCGCTTCTAGAATCGCCATGATATCCGGTATATCGCTAGGGGTCATCCCACCTATGGGCAACAAAAACCGTAACCGTGTGGGCGATCCACCCGTCAAAAATGCCATAATGCCTTTGTCAAATAAAGTATGCAAAAGCGCTAAAGAATGGTCTTTATTACCCTCAAATACCGTCACCGCAATCATACTTCCAATTCCGAAAGGCCCAGTAATCGATTTGGGATATTTTTTATGTAATGCCTCCAAGCCCATTTTAAATGCACGGTGCAACTTAGCAATTTTTCCATTGGTTCCATAAAACCCACCAGTCTCTAAAAGCGCTAATAGTCGCAATGATGAGGCGATTGCCACTGAACTAGAAGTAAAGGTTTGGCTAATTAAACCGGGATTAGGTTTATATTCTGCTTTAAACAGGGTGCCACAAACATGAGCCATCTTGCCAATTGTTACAATATCCACCACATCGCTTAGTTTGAAATGGTGAAAGGCAAACATGCTCGTTAGGCGTCCAAACGTTTGAATTTCATCCACTAAAATTGCCATTCCAGCGGCCTTCGCTTCTGCAATTAAGGCCAAGAAAAAGTCTCTATGGCCCGGGTAAAAACCACCTTCTCCTTGCACCAATTCCATACAAAACACGGCGTGCTGGCCTGGAAAACGTGATATGTGTTCGCGCAGCGCCTTCACCGAACGTGCAATGCTTTCTTTGTGGCATGATGCATCATAAAAGGGTATGTAATCCACCGAAATAGTAGGGGGTAAACCAACGCGATAAAGTGGTTTATCGGTTACTTGGGCCAACCCCAATGTGCGCCCCATAAAACAATTCGAAAATGCCAATACCCGCGTGGAAGGTGCGTGTTTTTGAAACGCGATTTTCAATCCGTTCTCCGCAGCCATTGCGCCAGACGTGCTTAAAAAGGCATGGTCTAACCCGGACAATTCACATAGTCTCTGAATGAGCTGTGCCGATTTATGATTATGCTGTAAATTACCTTGCATAACCGAATCTTCCATTGCCGCTAATAGGGCATCGCGAACCACTTCAGGGTGGGCATGGCTAAAATTAACACCAATCCCACCGATCAAGTCGGTCATAACCTTTCCGTTACGTAGCGCGACTTTCGACCCAGAACCAAGTCCAGAGCTAATATAGGGGAAAAACAAATTGCCGCCACGATTCTCGGCTAAATCCGTTAACTCGCGCTTATATTGCGTTTCAGAAATACCTGGAACAGAAGGCGAATCCACTAATTGTGATTGATACCGTTCTAAATGACCCAATAAATCCGACAGAGATGCTTGCACTTTGGGGTCATTGCAAAACAGCTCAAACAGGTCGTGCTGTGCCATTCTTACCTTCCTCCTTATATCCATATATCCTACTATTAGTATTCCCATTTATGATAGTGGCGAAACATCAGTAAAAATCTATGTTTAATAAGTCCTAATGTTGTCTATAACCTATAGTAATGACGCTATCTTGGTGAGGATCATATGAAGAAGAAATTAGCACTATTACTACTATTAGCAATTTTATGCGGCTGTACGGCGGCCAATAATATCATTGAACCTGAGGCTGAAGTAGACACCGACACCAGTAGCGATGCCGTTCCATCATCATTCGAAGCGTCAGCAAGCGTAGACCGAGTTAGTTTAAGTTGGAACAATGCAGGTACTGATGCCTTTGAAGGTATTCAAATACGTAAAAGTACAACAGTCGCGCCTGCCACCATATTCGATGGAAGCTTTGTTGATGAAACCACAGGCCTAGGGTTAACGGACCTGGATGTGGAGTACAATACAACCTACTACTATAGCCTATTCTTTGAGAATGAGACTGGCGAACTCACCTACCATGATAGCGTGGAAGTTACGACAAAAACCTATCAAGGTGCCATGATTGAATTGATTTCAAATATGCGTTCCTATGCAAGGCAACATAACAGTTCCTTCAAGGTGATTCCGGTAAATAGTCTAGAACTTCTTACAAGTGATTTCACATCTAGCGGCAGTCTAAATAGCGCATTTACGGGAATTATTGATGGTATATTGCAGACACCAGTGTATTTTGGACCAGTGAACAACTCGGCGGTAAATGTATCGAGTACCAATACGTATGAAGCGTTTTTAGATGTGGCAGAAGCCGCCTCAATTCCAGCGTTGGTTCTTGATTTCTGTGCCGATGGCAATACGACATGTGTGGATACCTCATCTGATAATGCCCGCGATGTGGGAAATGAATATATCAATTTGGCGAGACCGAGTTCAATGACAACCACGTTACCATCCTATCCAAGCACATTAACAGGGGAATCAAATTCCGATATCAGTTCAATAGCATCCGCAAATAACTTCCTATATATAGACGAGCCATTAAGTGATGCGTTGTTAGCCGCGGTGGGCAATTCCGAATACGATGTGATTATTATCAATATATTTAGAAATTCTGCCGATGACATCTCTAACATACTTAGTAGCTCACAAGTTAACTCGTTAAAAGAAAAACATAATAGTGGCGGTAGTGGGGGAGACCGATTGGTTCTTGCTTATGTAGATATTGGCCTTGCCGATGCGAATCACTATTACTGGGATTCATTGTGGGACTCAGTTAAACCGTCTTGGATGGGAGATGAAACCAGTGGTAGCAGCGACGAGTATTTCATTAACTACTGGGATTCAGAATGGCACGATATTTTGTATGGCAATACAACCTCATACATCTACTATGTCACTAGAGAGTTAAACTTTGATGGAATGGTGCTTGGTAATGCAAACGCCTATAGAAACTTCTAGGTTTGAATTTTACCGAACTACTTCGTTAAATGAACTTTTCCTTCCCTCGCCGTATTATTAATACGTCTGCGGGTTAAAAAGCCCATTTGCCTTATATTTCAAAAAAAATCAAACCTAGAAGACTGAGGCTGTCATTCCGGACTTGATCCGGAATCCATCCTTTGATAACCGTCATCCCGGACTTGATCCGGGATCCATCCATAATGCTAACCTGTACACACCGTCATCCCGGACTTGATCCGGGATCCAGGCTGTTACCTTTTATCCCCCTAAAACGTTTGAAGCCGAGGTTGCTTACGCTTCCTCGGCTTCAGAGACATTTTCCCCTTACACTCCCACCGATATATATGCAAAATATGTGCCAACCAATTGAAAAGTAAAAAACGAGTGTAAATCAGTTAAATCAACTAAAAAATTAGTTAAAAAATTGTAGAAAATACAATTGAGCGATTGTATAAACTACAATTAGGGCGGTTTGTTTAATCCTCTAAACGAGAAACTAAGGTTCGAAAATTAATTTCCAAAAACTCTGCCGTATCCTTCTTGCTTTCACCGCAATGCCTAAACACTTCACGCGCATAATGCTTCACCAAATCCTGTTCAGACCATCGATTGTGAATGGCATCCTGTATGAAATTGCTGGTAGATGGCCGGTCAATGCTCAAGTGGCGCTCTGTAATGTGGTGGTCCTGACACAAGATGACTGCACGAGAAATCACGTTCTCTAATTCGCGCACATTCCCCTTCCATTGGTATTCAGAAATGTATTGCATCGCCGTATCAGCAAAGCTATCAATCGATTTGTTATAGCGCTTCTTATAGCGATCTAAAAAATACTGAGCGAGTAGGGCAGCGTCGTTCTCCCGTTCCCGCAAAGGGGGTACATCAATCGGGAACACGCTTAAACGGTAAAACAAGTCTTCACGAAACGTGCTACCATCCACCATGTTCTGCAACTTACGATTGGTCGCGGCAACCACACGCACATTAATTTTTATTGTGCTGGTGCCGCCCACACGCTCAAATTCACGTTCTTGTAATACGCGTAATAGTTTGACCTGCATATTTGGGTTTAATTCGCCCACCTCGTCTAAAAAGATAGTGCCATTATTGGCCAGCTCAAACCGACCCAACTTAGTGTGATCGGCTCCGGTAAACGACCCTTTCTCATGGCCAAACAGTTCGCTTTCAATTAACGTTTCTGGCAAAGCGGCACAGTTAAATCGAATAAATGGGCCATCCTTTAAGTCGCTTTTTTCGTGAATGGCTTTGGCGATTAATTCTTTACCCGTACCAGTTTCACCTTGTACCAAAACGGTCACATCGGTTTCAGCCACTTTATTAATCATATTAAATACGTGCTGCATGGCCTTACTTTCCCCGATAATTTCAGGGAATTCATCACTTAGCGCGATAATATTGTGCAGCTTAGAGTTTTCTTGAATAAGATGGTAATGATTTTTCGCATCTTCAATGGTTAATCTGAATTCCTCCACATCAAATGGTTTTTCCACATAACGAAAGGCACCTTCTTTTAAAAAGGTGAGGGCCAGTTGCTTGTCGCCATGGGCCGTCATTACAATAATTGGAATGTTGGGATAAATACTTTTTGCTGCTTTAATAAACTCGATACCGTTTAATTCAGGCATCATATAATCCACAACCACAACATCAGGTTGCTCCGCCGTGAGTACTTTCAGGCCTTCTTTGCCATTATTCGCTTCAAGAATATGAAAATCATCATCACCCAAAATGCCGTGTATCGAGGCAATGATGCTGCTTTCGTCGTCTATAGCCAATAGTTTGGTTGTGGTTGTCATAAAAAGTATATTTTAGGATAATAGTAAATGTACCAATAATATAATTGTATTTAAGGGAAAATACAAGTTATATCTCATAAAAAGCTAATCAAGAAAGAGAGGAAACAGATATGGCAAGTAAATCTGTAGCTGTAAGAGTATTCAAAGAGGGAGACGCCACAGAAAATTGGGAATCACACCCGATTAATAGCCATCTTCCGTTGTTTCTTGGTGCCGAAGGCAATGTAGATAATATTAACCGTCGCGTTAAGATGTTGTATCTAAAAAGTCCAGGCATTGTAAAAGTCAGATGGCACTTTAACAACGATGAAGCCCATGGCTTCTGGGTCGAAAAAGACTAATTACAGAACACTGCAGACACTTGATTTAGGCTTTGGGTTTTGTGCTGCGCCCGGGTTAGACTGAATTGGTGTAAGAGCCGGCATCTCATCGTTCTCGGATGCTGCAGACAACGCGTCAGGCTCGGTGGGTGATTCTGGTCTATTTAGAATCTCTGTCAGTAAATTGGCGTAAGTTAATCCCTCACTACCAGCGTCAGCAGTAGCCTGCAGCACGTTGCACATGTCTGCCCATGTAATGGCAATACCATATGTTTCATTAGTATAAGTTTCGAAGTTTACAGGAGGATCATCTGCAGAAAGGCCAAGTGATTGAACGCAGGTTTGAAAGGCCTTCATACTTGAAGCCAGTTCATCTGGTAGAGGGCTGTATTGGCCATAAGAACCTAGATTTGCGGATAACGCAAAGACCACGTTCCCAAGGTGTTTCGCCACTATGTTGATTCCAGCAACAACCGCCCTTTGTGTAATTTCATTCTGCTCTGGCTGCGTTTCCAAATCCAACTTTGCCACGTTAGCAAGTAAGCCTGAACCGTGGTTTAGAGCATTTAGTTTTTCGTTATGGGGAAGTGTTTTGGCTTGAAGAAAATGCGCTTCCGCATGATCAACACACATCATAATAACCTCGTCTAGAATCTCTTTGCTATCGCATGTATGCAAAGGCAAAGCGGGTGTTGCAGCAAACAAACGCCTGCCAACACACTCAAATGCATCATTGGATGGTGCGTAAGATTGAAGTGCACTATCAGATTTAAGAATCATCTTGAAGGCATATTTAATCGCAACATTCATTGCAGATTTTAGGACCTCGTCAGGAAATGCGTGAGTATTCGCAATATGAACAAGCCGTTCCAAAGCGTTTAATTGGTCCTTAATTGTTACCACGCTACGAAATATGTCAGGGCTGGGGTAAGTCTGTAATTGCACCTCATACGAGTGTATGACACTTAATGCTAAGAGTTTATGTACGTCGAAAAGGTTGGGTATGTGTAGGTTTTCAGATATTTGCAATGATTCAAGGGTGGCTAACTGGGCGTAGGCCGATTCTGGTGCTAAGCATTTAGCGCCTAAGCGTAATGCCTGAACGGCTGCTTTTATATTGCTTATTTCTTCGTGTGACCACTCCCCATACACACGAGAAAGTTTATGAAGAGTATCGATTAATAGGGTTATATGCCAGATTTACTTTAGCATCAGTTTTAGTAGGGGGTGCGTTTCGTTCGATTGCGCTAGTAATAATGGCGGTTTTTTCTCGCATCGAATCAAAAAGCACAATAAAGTCTAGCGTTGCCTCGTGGGACACTTCTGCTTTTTCAATATTACGTAGTAAAGCCTCGTCAGCAGCAGTCATAGGGGTAGTTGCAATTCGTCTAAATAACATGTGGGAGTGTCCTTTATTAAAAAATCATAAAACAAAATTTTAAAAAGAACTTAAACGATTGTCAAATTCTTAAAAATAAATAGATAAGAATACCACTGCCTGATACATACAACCAAATGGGTACGGTATATCTCACAACTGCCTTATGATTTTCAAAGCGACCCAGTAACGCATAGGTGACAGCCAATAATATAAGTGGTAACGCAAAAAACGTCAGAATAATATGGCTAATCAAAGTCGCAAAATAGATGATCCGTATTGCGCCTTCACCTGCAAAAATGGTGTCCCCGTGTAGGCTGTGATGGGCTAGGTATCCCAGTAAAAACAGAGCGGATGCACCAATCGCTGAACCCATATAAGCAATATGTTTCGGCTTGTTTTTCTTTTTAATGGCAAAAATACCACCCACAACACAGGTCATGCTAATGGCATTCATCGTCGCGTTAAAACTAGGAAGCCATAGAAATGACTGCTCAGTCCCCACAATATTTGGCCCATAGTAAATAAACCATAGTAATCCAAATCCAATTGCCAAACTTAATCCGATAATGCTTAAAGTGAGTTTTGATTTCATGGCCAATAGAATATCACAGATGAACAATAGATTTGAGTCCTTTCTAAGGATATATAATCCAGTATAATGAAAGGTATGAACACAAAAATAGTAGAAAAGTACGCCGCCTTATTAACCCATTATTGCTTAGCCCTTAAAGCAGGAGACACGGTTTTAGTGCGCACAACGACAGGCGCAGAGCCGTTGTTGGCCCCGCTATACGCCGAAATGTTACGCGCTGGAGCAATGCCTGTATTTGAAATTAAATTTCAGAATCAAGACCGTGTGTTTTACGAGAATGCAACTGAATTAAGTTTTAGCTCTGCACCGTTTCTATACAAACACGCCGTTGAAGGGTTCGATGCCATGCTGACTATCGATGTGCCAATCTCAACCAAAGAACTTGCGCATATTGATCCGGCAAAAAAATCCAAACACCAGGCCGCGCAATCCGCAACGCGGGAGTTATTTTTTAATCGTAGCGCAGCAGGTGATTTAAGATGGTCTTTGTGCGTGTACCCAACGGAATCGGCAGCAAAAGAATGCGCCATGAGTTTGTCTGAATACACGACTTTTATAGAGGATGGCTGTATGTTGAATGCCGCATCACCTGAATCTGAGTGGCGCGCACTGGGGGATCGGCAATCGAAAATAGTGGGTTTATTAAGCCAGTTTTCGCAGTTCCGATACAAATCAAAGGGTACGGATATTTCCTTTTCCACAAAAGGCAGAACATGGATTAATAGCGATGGTAAGCGAAATATGCCATCAGGAGAAGTGTTTACATCGCCTGTTAGAAGAGTCAGTAGAAGGTGAAATCCTATTTTCATACCCATCTCGCTATTATGGTGGTGATGTTGATGGGGTGCGGCTCATCGTGAAAAAAGGCGAAGTGGTGGAGTGGGATGCAAAAGTGGGTAAGAAAACACTGGATGCAGTGTTTGCGGAACCGGGCGCCAGAATGTTTGGTGAAGTGGCAATTGGCACAAATTACAATATACAAAAATTTACGCACAATACCTTATTTGATGAAAAAATCGGCGGGTCGATTCATATGGCGGTAGGGGCATCATACCCCGAAACAGGCGGAAAAAATAAGTCTTCAGTGCACTGGGACTTGGTTAACAGCATGCGTGATGGAGGTCAAATTTTTGGAGATGGCCAATTGCTATATGAAAATGGAGAGTTCTTACCATTTTAGTCGAGTTGCTTAAACTTAGACTTGCCGATACTTAGATAAAAAAGGTAGCATATATCACATGTCAGAAAAACAAAACAAAAACAAGAATAAACGCCGTCGTTCAGGAGATGTTCCATCCATAGGCGAGCTTAAAAAATGCAAGCATTGCGGTACAGAGCTAAAAGCGTCAGACATCAATGCCTTACCTAAAAAACAAATTGGTGAACGCTTTGGCGTCTATTGGACTGGTATTGAATACCCCTATATCCAAATTTTTAAAATTAACTGCCCAAATTTAGGGTGCGGAAAAACATACTCTATACGCCACCGTGGCGCCACCTACTTATACAAATAGGTGACGTTTCCTAAGCCGTCGCTTCTTCGTATTCACTGATACTTGGGCAACTGCAAACTAGATTCCGGTCGCCGTGAGCATTATCCACACGGGCAACGCTTGGCCAGAACTTACGTTCTCTAATATAAGAGAGTGGGTAGGCTGCTTTTTCGCGACCATAGCTGTGTGACCACGCGTCTGATGTGACTTCGAATGCGGTATGTGGTGCATTTTTTAGTACATTATCAGCGATATCAGCGGCGCCAGATTCAATCTCTGAAATTTCCTGACGAATCGCAATCATCGCATCGCAAAAACGGTCCAACTCAGCTAAATCTTCACTTTCAGTCGGCTCTATCATTAATGTGCCAGCAACTGGCCAGCTCATAGTAGGGGCGTGGAAACCATAATCAATCAGTCGCTTCGCGATATCTTCAACATCTACCTTAGCGGTTTTCTTGAATCCTCTACAATCCACAATTAGTTCGTGTGCAACACCAGGGCGGCCCTTTGTGAAAAGAACATCATAGTGAGTTTGCAATCGGGCCTTAATGTAATTGGCATTTAGAATAGCAATTTCGGCACAAGACTTTAGTCCGCTTCCACCTAGCATGCGAATCATTAAATAGCTTATGATTAAAATGCTAGGGCTGCCCCAAGGTGCTGAGCTGATCGCACCGATCGCACTGCTGCTGTCGTTTGAATTTACCACTGCATGGCTCGGTAAATACGGGCTTAGGTGTTCCGCTACGCCAATTGGACCCATTCCAGGGCCGCCACCGCCATGTGGAATTGAAAACGTTTTATGTAAGTTTAAATGACACACGTCGGCTCCAATATAGCCAGGGTTTGTCAGGCCTAGTTGAGCGTTAAGATTGGCGCCATCCATATACACTTGCCCGCCACACTCGTGGGTAAATGAGCAAATGTCTCTAACACTTTCCTCAAAAATCCCGTGGGTAGACGGATAGGTGATCATTATGGCACCTAGCTGATCGCGATGTTGAAGTGCCTTTGTTTTGAAATCCTCAAAATCAATGTTCCCGTCTTCATCGCATTTCACTACCACGACACTCATGCCAACCAATGAGGCTGTTGCTGGGTTTGTGCCATGGGCAGAAGATGGAATTAATACTACCTTGCGATCATAATCACCGCGGGATTCATGATAGGCTTTGATAACCATTAGGCCCGCATACTCACCCTGAGCGCCTGAGTTTGGCTGGAAGCTAATGGAATGAAACCCAGTTATTTGCACCAAGCGATCCCCAAGGCGACGAATAATTTCTTGGTAACCGGCAGCCTGTTTTAATGGTGCAAATGGGTGAATGTTTGAAAATTCAGGCCAAGTTAATGGCGCCATCTCCACGGCTGAATTCAGCTTCATGGTACACGAACCTAAAGGAATCATGGAATGGACGAGACTTAAGTCTTTGTTCTCAAGTCGCTTTATGTATCGCATTAACTGGGATTCTGTTCGGATGGAATTAAAAATAGGGTGTGTAAGAATTGCATCTTGACGTAAGAATGCGTCGTGAATTGATACTTCATTTTCAGCGTCACTTAATTCGAAGCTTGTATCAATGCCAACACCTTCGGCAATAATTTGAACCAATAAATTTACATCTTTAATCGTGCAGGTTTCATCAAGTGAGATGCCAACGCGATTCGAATCGATCAATCGTAAGTTTACATTGTGCTCTGCAGCCTTTGCCACAATGGTGGCGGCATCATCAGGAACCGCCAGGCATAGCGTGTCAAAAAATTGAGAATTCGCTTGCTCAACGCCTAGCGCATCTAATTTTTGGTTTAATGTGTTCGTCAATTGATGAATGCGCGTCGCTATGCGTTTCAAGCCCACAGGGCCGTGATAGACTGCATACATACCTGCCATAATTGCCAATAGTGCTTGGGCAGTGCAAATGTTTGATGTCGCTTTTTCGCGTCTAATATGTTGTTCGCGTGTTTGAAGCGCCAAACGATATGCCTGATTTCCGTTTCTATCCTTAGATACACCAATAATGCGGCCTGGAATTTGGCGCTGATGCTCGTCTTTGACTGCAAAGAAGGCGGCATGTGGGCCACCGTAACCAAGTGGAACGCCAAAGCGTTGGGACGAACCAACCACAACGTCCGCACCCCATTGCCCAGGTGGGACAAGCAACGTGAGCGCCATTAAGTCAGAAATAACACAGACTTTAATATCGTTTTCATGGCAGTTTTGAGTTAAGCTCGAATAATTTTCAATAGTGCCCACACCATTTGGGTATTGAAGGCAGATGGCAAATGCATCGTCGTTCAATTCAAATTCGGAAATCCCTGCCACTTTAACAGTAATACCTAGTGGCTGGCATCGCGTACGAATAACGTCAATGGTGTGTGGGAAGCAATTTTCATCCACCCATACAACATTGGCCGATGATTTTGATTTTGGCGCAACACGATGCAGCATTGATATGGCTTCTGTGGCAGCCGTGGCTTCATCAAGTAAGCTGGCGTTAGCCAAATCCATCCCCGTTAAATCGGTCACCATAGTTTGGTAGTTTAATAGGGCTTCTAATCGGCCTTGGGAAATTTCGGCTTGATAGGGCGTGTATTGCGTGTACCATCCTGGGTTTTCGAAAATATTGCGAGCAATAGCAGATGGGGTGTGGGTTCCGTAGTAGCCCATCCCAATATAAGTGGAGCAAACTGTATTTTTAGCAGCCAATTCAGAAATGTGCCGCAGTGCTTGTGGCTCAGTTAATGTGATCGGAAATTTAGCCATTGAATTCTGACGAATAGATGGCGGAATAATCTTATCGATTAATTCATTTAAAGAACCTTGTCCAATAATAGAAATCATGTGGGCGACTTCTTCCGGTGAAGGGCCCAGGTGTCGGGTGGAAAACATGCGTAATATTGTCTCCTTTTTTGAATACATTTAGTGTAAAGGAAATCGGGGATTTATTCAATATTTCCTACAGAATTACCTGGAAAAATTAATTAAAAATAAGAAAGTAATAAAATGGAATAGATAAGTAATAAAATAATATGAGGCTAGAAATAGAAGTTGCGGAAGGAAATAAGAAAATAAAGGGGTTTACAAACCCATAAAATAGAAGTACATTAAATGGCGATTGGGAAATAAATCAAGGGAAACTGACATGCCAAAAATACTACCGTATCCATTAGACGCATTACGAAAATGTCTTGAACTAGCAGACGCTATTAGTGATGTTGGTGGCGTTTGTGAAAAGAATGAGTGTGCGGAAAAAATGGGTAAAAGCTTATCTGGGGCATTTCAAACTTTGATAGGTTCAACGGTAAAATATGGATTAATAAAAAATACAAAGCATACGTTATCTACTACGGCTTTATATCGGGATATTATGCTTGCCACGGATAATGCTGAAAAAGAAATAAAAAAGAGAAAAGCATTTCTAAATATTCCTGTGTTTAGACAGTTATTAAAAGAGTATTACAATCGCGTAATACCAATAGAAAATTTAACTCCTATACTAACCAATAATTATAATGTTGATGAAAAACGAGCCGAAACAGTAGCACGTGTATTTATTGAGGGCGCAATATACCTTGGTTTAATTGGTGCAGATTTTCAAGTTGCAATCGACCCTGTTGAGATAAATGGTATTGCGTTGGAACATGCTAATAACGAGCAGCGTGAAAATGATGATTCAGAATCAAACTATCCAAATGATCAGCAAAAGCAATCGGATGTGACAAGCCAAGAATCAGATGCCGCAACCGAATCGATCACACAGCAATATAAAGAATCTATTGGTGAGGTACAGGAAAATCAAGTTCGCGAAAAACTACAAAATGGCTTAAAGGATTTATACACCGTTAATATTAGTGGGCCAGGAATTGAGACCACGCTAGAGGTTGAGGGCGAAGAAGATTTGATTATTCTTAACGCCATTACTCAAAAGCTAAAAGCGCGAATTCTTAATAAAGTTTTAGAATCTTAATCCTGAAATAATCGGGAACAGATCCTTGAGGCCGTTTCACCATCACCATAGGGGTTTGTTGTGAATGCAGTGTTTAGCTCAGACACCTCAATTAATCCTTGAAGAATATCAGAAGAGTCTATTCCAACTAAACGTGCCATCTCAGCATGAAGACCTTCATTTCGTTCCGTTGATTCCCGCATCACACACACAGGCTTTTGCAATGATGGGGCTTCCTCTTGGATTCCCCCTGAATCAGTAAGAATCAATTTTGAACGCTGCATCGCCCAAATGAAATCAGGGTAGGGTAGTGCATCGCAAAGAATAACATGAGAACAACCTGATATTTTCTTTTGAATACGCTCAGACAGGTCTGGATTTGGGTGTAGGCACAAAACCGAAATATAGCCCTTTGCCTCGTGAAACGCTTTAAGTGCGATGAGGGCATTATCAATAGCGTTGTTTTCCCAATTTTCTCGTCTATGAATCGTGACGAGTACATAGGGCGCCGCTTTCGATATTTTGGTGTGCTTAGCATCAAGATTGAGATCCCAACGTTCGGTATGTAAACGTGAAACTGCCAATTCAATCGCATCAACCGCAGTATTTCCTACCATGTAAACTTGCTCTGTGATACCTTCTTTTAATAAGGCTTTAACCGCTGAGTCTGCTGGAGCAAAATGCCACTTTGAAAGTTGCCCGACTAATCGCCGATTCATTTCTTCAGGAAAGGGAGAGTAGGTATCATAGGATCTGAGGCCTGCTTCAATATGCGCAACGGGAATTTGGTTTAAGTAACCGGCCATTGCGCCACAAAATGTACTAAGCGTATCACCTTGCACAATAATGCTATCAGGTTGATAATCCTTAATGTAAGTATCAAGGCGCATTAACATTTCTGCGTAGCGTGAGCCTAAATCTGGTTCCTTAAATTCACTTAAGTAAATTGCATTTTCAATGCCAAAAAATTCCAATACGTTGCGAACGACATCACCGTGTTGCCCTGTACATAATACGTGGGTGGTGCTCGCAGTGTTTTTTCTTAGTTCCAACACCACAGGCGCAAGTTTAATTGCTTCTGGCCTAGTGCCAATCACAACCAAGGGCCGAGAGATCATGACTTGAGCTTACCGTTAAATAGAAAACGGAATATAAACGCCCAGAGCACAAGCGCAATTGCAAATATGATATACGCTTCCCGCAATGCCGAAAACAACAAAATATAAGCAACAAGAGGACCAATTATACGGCTAACACTAGCCACGCTTTCGTACACACCCATAACACCACCGTATTCATCGGGAGGAGTATTTAAAGTAAGTAGGGCGGGGAGGTGAGATTGTAAAACGGCAATGCCCAAAATAATGAAAAATATTCCCACATACAGACCAAGGTGTTGGGTCGCTTTCGCAAGCACCACGTAACCGATTGCGGCCGCGATTAACCCCACAATAACGGCAAGGCGAAGATTCTTGAATTGTTTGCGTGCAATGGTGCCATGAATAAACAAGGCGAGTATTCCAGCGTAAAAAAAGAACATGCTATTACGTTGTGGAGAAAATCCAAAGAAGCGATCCGTAAATATACTAAATGTGGTTTCATACCCACTAAAAACAGCCATAAATACCAGTAGCGTAACTAAACACATCCAAACTGGCCGCACGCAAATGGACGAGGCGCTTTCCTTTATTAAACTAAATAATGGCTTTGTAGCAACTTTTCGCTCGGGCTCTCTTAAAAAGACGATCGTAAATAATAGTGCTAAAAGCGACAAAGACCCTGCTATCCAGGCTGCAAGACTATGTGTTACAGAAACGCCGTACGCATATCCTCCAATTGCAGGTCCGATTAAAAATCCGACGGCAAACGAAACGCCAATTAGGGCCATTCCACTGGCCCTTTTTTCTTGCGGAGTCACATCACTAACATAAGCGCGTGCCACACTGATATTTCCGCCTGTAAATCCATCCAATAGACGCGCAGCAAGTATTCCCCAATAATTAAATGATAGCGCTAGTATAATATAGGATAGGGTGCTGCCAAGTTTGCTAATGACAAGCACCGGTTTA
>JAQBTH010000041.1 GCA_027623425.1 bacterium
GGGTGTACAAGATGCGGTTCAAACGGCATTGTTTTCGCCGTCGTGGAACGTGCGGTGAAGGTTTTATATCATTATATTTTGTCTCCGATTCATACCATGCGGTTGTATCGTGACCAATTAGGGTGGGGCCCCGTTATTGGCGTGTTATTGCTGTTATCATTCGGGTCTGTTTCCACATTTTCTGTGTTTTTAAGCATGCAACTTGTGTTTGGGGCGTTTGGATGGGCCTTTTTAATGGTGATGCAAAGTGTACTCACCGATGTTGTGGCCCAAGCCATGGGGTTTCCAGGTCGCGCGATACCGTTATTTAAGTGGATGGTGCTGGCTCATCTTCCATTTGTATTGCTGCCAGCGGCTAAAACGGTATTGGGAGTGGGGCCGATTGTTGTGTTTGGGGGGCTTGTTAGCATCGTAATATGTGTGTTGGTTTGGGTGTTGCAGGTGCGTACGATTCAAACCCAATATGTCATGAGTTTACGCCGTGCTATACTAACGTTTTTCGGGCCTATTTTGGCCACGATGGGTATTGCAGTTGTGTTGGCAATGTTAGTCATGATGAGTATGGTGTAATGCGAATTGGATTAGGATACGATGTGCATGCGTTGGTTGAAGGGCGCCCCTTAATTTTAGGTGGGGTTACTGTGCCCCATGAAAAAGGGCTGTTGGGGCATAGCGATGCCGATGTGTTAACCCATACGATTATGGACGCGTTGTTAGGCGCCTTGGCGCTTGGTACCATTGGGGATTTTTTCCCGGATACGGACCCGAAGTACAAAGATGCTGATTCCATGGTGTTATTGGACGAGGTGTGGCGTGTGGTGCAAGACAAGGGTTACGCTATTGGTAATATTGATGCTGTGATTGTAGCGCAACGGCCGAAACTGGCGCCGCATATGGATGTCATTCGCCAATCTTTGGCAGACCGTTTGGGTATCGACGTGGGGCGTGTGTCGGTTAAAGCGACCACTTCGGAGCGGCTTGGATTTGAGGGCCGCGAGGAGGGGATGTCTTGCCAGGCGATCGTGTTATTGAATGCGCGCTGTACAGCCGCCTAGTCTCTTCTAACCGTTTTTCAAGGCTACCTATTGGGCTGTGTGTTGGGCTGCGTGCGGTGTTTTGTCGCGTTTAATGTTTGGGTACGTTGATTATGGTAATTGATCCCAGTTTCACGTGGTAGTGCGGTATTAATAGCGCCTCTTTTAGTTTCTTTTAGTGCTACGGATTCTGCCCTTTTGAGAGCATAATCAGATTTGCGCCGTGGCTGTTTGTGTATAGGCACGTAGTCGGATGGCCCGGTTTTTGGTGACGGCGGTTTTATTTCTATTGCTGTTGTACTAAGTTTTCCAGTGTGTGGATTACTACTCCAGGTGACTAACTGTTGTGCTTGTGCGTAAGGGCTTGGTTGTGGTTTTGGAAGTGTGTGGGTAAGTTTTGGTGGCATGATGTGCTCTTCTCATTTTTAAATGTATTGAAGCAAAATAACACAGACATATTATGATGGCAAAGGCGTTTTATATTAATTTATTTTATTTTTAGTTTTCTATTGTTTCTTTTTGTTCTTAGGTAGTGCGTGCGTTTCGTTTGTGTGTGGATGTGGTACTATTTCACTATGATTATTAGCAAATCTAATGCCCAAGTGAAATACATAAAACGCTTAATGCAAAGTGTCGCGTTTCGTTATGAAGAGGGCGTTTTTGTGCTGGAGTCGCCCAAACTTATACTGGAATTGCAAACACAGTGTCCGGAAATGCTCGATTTAGTGTGGCGTCGCGGTGAAGAGGTTAGCGACGAGGTGTTTGATGGGTTGAGCGAAACCAAAACGAGCCAAGGTGTCTTGGCGGTGGTCAAACTACCGCAGTGGGATGAACAGACCGTTTTAAGTAATGCCAAACGCGTGGTGGTTTTAGACGGTATTCAAGACCCGGCAAATGTGGGGGCAATTTTGCGTTCTTCGGCGGCCTTTGGCGCTGATGTGGTGGTGTTGCGTTTTGGAACGGCAGACCCCTTTTCGCCTAAGGCGCTGCGAGCAGGCGCAGGTGCTTCGTGGCGATTGCCTATTGTGCACGAAACGGACGCCGTTTTACATGCGCTGTCTGAATCGATTTTGTTTTTTGCCTTGGATGCGCAGGCACGCTTGGGAGTGAACCGAGTGCCAACGGATCAGTGGGGCCTTATTTTGGGTGCAGAAGGGCAAGGTGTTTCAGCTGATACCGTAAAGCAGTACGCTGCAAAATCCATTTCGATTGCCACAACAGACAAGGTGGAATCGTTGAATGTGGCAGTGGCGGCTGGCGTCGTGTTGTCGCAGTTATTTCAGGCAAAGTCTTGAATCTTAGTGGTGACTCGATTAAGTTATTGGCATGACTAGTTCACCTGAAATCGCGGTAAGCGCACTGTCTTTTTCAAAAAATGAGCAGCTAAAAGCGCGGCTGCTTGAGCGGTTCCCCAATGCACGATTTAATGGAACCGGTGGCCTTTTGCAGGGTAGCGATCTGGTGCGTTTTGTGGGTAATGCGCCAGCAGTGATTGCTGGAACAGAGCGCTTTGATGAGTCTGTTTTACGTGGTATCCCAACCTTAAAATTTATTTCAAAATACGGCGTGGGCTTGGATAATATTGATATGGAATTATGCCACGCATTGGGTATTCAAATTGGTTGGACGGGTGGCGTAAATCGCGTATCGGTTTCCGAAATGACGTTGGGCTTTATGTTGGGATTAATACGGAATTTGTACCCGGTATCTCAGTTATTATCCGCTGGAAATTGGGTGAAAAATGGGGGGCGACAATTAACAGGAAAAACGATAGGGATTATTGGCGTAGGGCATATTGGCAAAGATGTGGTGCGGTTATTGGCTCCTTTTCATTGTCGTATTTTGGTCAATGATATTGCCGATGTGAGCAAGTTTTGTGCGGAAACTGGGGCGATTCATGTTGAAAAAGACGTGTTGTTTCGCGAATCTGATATTGTGAGTTTGCATGTTCCGCGTACCGCTGAAACCCTTGGTATGGTGGATGAATCGGTGTTGTCGATAATGCGTGCTGATGCGTTTTTGATTAATACTTGTCGCGGTGGTGTGGTGGTTGAATCGGCGTTGAAATCCGCATTGGTAAATGGCCAAATTGCAGGTGCTGCACTGGACGTATATGAAAATGAGCCCCCTACTGATCTAGAGTTTTTGGCGCTTCCCAACTTGTATTGCACGCCACACATTGGTGGAAATGCCATTGAAGCGGTGCTGGCGATGGGCGATAGTGCGATTGATCATTTAACAGCGTATTTTCAACCTAAAGACTCAGGCGTCTGAACGTGATACAATAACTTATTATGGCTGGAGGAATAGGCGCGTCAGGCGCAGCAACGTCACGATTCATGAGTGCCGAAATGGCGAACGCGCGGGCTGAGGTTAAAGAAATGAACCAGGCCCTCACTAGCGTCATGGATGCGCTAAAGAATTTGACCGAGGAATTGGGCGGTCGGGTTAAACTGGGTTCGCTCCCTCAAGAGGCCAATAAAACCGAGAGTCAGGCCAGTCGAGCAGGGGACAAGCAGCCGGTGGGCACTGGGACTTATCTTCCGAAGGGTGAAGAAGAGGCGAGTACTAATTTATTGGCCACGGCCATGGCGGGTCTTTCTCAAGCGGATCAAGAAGAGCTTCGTGAGAATCAAAAATTATCTGAATTTGAGAAGAAAATGCTGTTGCTATCAGGCTTAGAAGCGTCTCTGAAAGATGTGCAGCTAGAAAATGCGGAAGACCAGGCTATTTTAGATGAATTTTTAAAGAATATGAATGATATTCGCAAGCAAAAGAAACGATTAAAATTTTTGGATGATAAAGAAAAAGAATACGCGGAAATGCTAAAGCGGCAAGAGGAACAAGAGCAGCGCCAGCAACAGGAGTCTGACTCAGAGTCTGCTGAGTCTACTGAAGAGCCTGAAACGGTAGATCCTGTCGCGCCTGTCGCGGCGAATAAGGATGATGCGGCGATACCCAAACCCCAAACACTAGACCCGATTACACTGGCCAAGCGACAAGCCTTATTTGGGAATCTTCCCAAGGACTTAGGAGGCCCCGGTGGCGTCTAAAACGAAACTTAGTAAAAAAGAAGCGGCAGCCATGGTGCCTGCTGTAAAAGAGTTCAATGGATTAGCAAAACAACTTGTGCGTTTGTTGGGCCTAAAAGTAGAAAAAAAAGAGAAGAAAATTTCGATTATGGTAAGCCGTATCGCCAAGCCGGATCGGGAAAGTAAACAGGTGAATGTGGTGTCGGTTGGCATCAGTGAGGGTTTTCTTAAAAAGCAGCGTAAAAAACGCAAAGACAATCGCCCACCAGGTGATACGAGTGGTTGGAATAACGATTTTTCATCTCAGCGGGGTTTTATTATTTAATGCGCGCCATTATTCCCGCTCAGGAATTGCAACTTTCTTCGCATGTTTTAGATGCCATTCCGGGCGATAAATCAATTTCCCACCGGGCTGCAATTTTAGGCTCTTTGGCTGATAATGTATCTCGTTTTTCACATTTCTTGCGTTCAGAGGACTGCATGAACACGTTGCGTATTGTGGCGTGTTTGGGTGCGGTTGTGACGTGGGAACCAAATGGAGAATTGCGTATTGAGGGCCAGGGTTTAACTGGTTTTTCTAAACCTGAATCTTGGTTGGATGTGGGGAATTCAGGTACGGGTATTCGTCTACTAACGGGGGTACTTGCGGCTCAACCATTTCAAACCCGTGTGGCAGGTGATGAGTCGATTTCTAAGCGTCCCATGCGTCGAGTGGTTGATCCACTAATGAAAATGGGTGCTGATATTTCTGGAGAACTGCGCGATGGTGAAATATGCCCACCGCTTTTGGTTAAGCCGGTATCTCAACTAACCGGTATTGAATGGAATATGCCAGTGGCCAGTGCGCAAGTAAAGTCGGCTTTATTATTAGCCGGGTTGTGGGCAACAGGTGAGGTTAGTATTCTATCGCCGGGAGTGAGTCGGGACCATACGGAGCGCATGTTGAAATACTATGGGGTTGATGTGATAACATCGGGTTTTGACGTGTATATGCAGGGTGGGCAACGGCCTCATAATCCGAATCCCGATGCGGTATTGCGCATACCTGCCGATGTGTCTTCGGCCATGTTCTTTATCGTTCTTGGTGCAATTTTGGGCCCGGATCGTTTAAAAGACGGCATGCGTTTAAATGGTATTGGAGTGAACCCGACACGGGTTGCGGGGTTGGCAATTTTAGATGCCATGAACGCTGATATCACTCGCGTTTATGATGATGCTCCGGCGTTGGAACCGATCAGTGATTTGGAAATTAACGCTTCGGACTTGGAAAATGTGACGGTATCCTTAGAACAGGTGCCAAACGCGATTGATGAGTTTCCTATTTTGGCGGTAGCGGCGCTTTTTGCTGATGGGGATTTTATTGTGCGTGGGGCAGCGGAGCTGCGGGTGAAGGAATCGGATCGCATTGATGGTATTGTGCGCATGGTGCGTGCGGTGGGTGGGGAAATCGAGGAGTATGACGATGGGTTTAAGATTTCTGGCCCGTTGGAAAACCCGCGTGATTTTGCCTTTGATGCCCATCACGATCACCGATTGGCCATGTCTGCCATTGTCTTGGCATTGGGCGCTGGCGTGAAAGCGGATGTGGACGGATGTGAATCGATTGCGACAAGCTTTCCGAACTTTTTTGATATCTTAACCGATATTGGGGTGTCATTATGATTTGTATTGTTGCTGGCGGTGCCGGTTTTATCGGCTCTCATTTGGCCACGCGATTGTTAGAGGTGGGGCACTCGGTTGTGATTATTGATAATTTACGCACGGGAAAAATGGAAAATGTTCCCAAGGATGCGACGTTTATTTTAGGTGATATTGGCGATGAATCGCTTTATAATTCTTTGCCCACGCAAGTGGATTGTTTTTTTAATTTGGCGGCCCAAAGTTCGGGGGAGATTTCATTTTCTGAACCTGAATATGATTTGAAAACAAATACATTAGGCACGGTCTTATCGGCGAAGTGGTGCGTGGATACTGGTGTAAAACGTTATGTGTTTGCCAGTTCAATGAGTGTGTATGGAAATGGTGGTACGTCTGCCGTTACAGAATTGGTGCCCCTTTCGCCTATTTCGTTTTATGGGATAGGTAAATTGGCGTCTGAGCGGTATTTATCTGTTTATAATGATCTAGGTTTGAGTACGGTTTCATTGCGATTGTTTAACGTGTATGGGCCAGGGCAGAACTTGGACAATATGAAACAAGGTATGGTGAGCATTTACCTGGCCTACTTGGCGCGTGGTGCACGTATTGACGTGAAAGGGCGTTTGGATCGGTTTCGGGATTTTGTGTATGTGGATGATGTGGTTAACGCGTTTGAGCGGTGTTTGCAAACGGATATTTCAGGTGAATATAACATTGCTACGGGTGTGCAAACCACGGTGGGCTCTTTACTAGAACAATTGTGTGAGGCGTGGGGAGGCTCAGTTGAGATTCAAGAATTAGAGGGCACCCCACGGGATCAGTTTGGCGTGTTCGGAGATTCGGCGGCTTTTCGCCATGCCACAGGTTGGCATCCAGCTGTGTGTTTGAAAGATGGTATTTCAGCGATGGTGACGTGGGCGAAGTCGCTTACTTTAAGCTAAATCAACTGTCCTAAATCTTTGACGGTGCGTATATGGCGGTCGTTGCAGTAGGATTCCCATTCTTTAAATTCAGTGTATCCATACATAAAGATAAAATCGAACCCATAATGGGCAGCCACTTCATGGTCAAATTTACTATCACCGATGAATAGTACCTTACTTTTTTCCACTTGTAGTGATAAATCGTTAATAATGTCGTATTTGGTTCTAGGGTTTCCAAAAATTCCATCAAAATAATGGTGTAGTTTGCGGCGCTTAAATTCGGTGTCTAATTCGGTTTCTTTTCCACCTGAAACAATGAATTTGGTTTGAGTGTCATAGGTGTTTAAAAACGCGATTAATTGGGGTGTGATGGTGCACTCTTGAACCCCTTTCTGAGATTCCTTTGCGTATTTATCGAGCAGTGATTCGTATAGATCTTGGTTAAATTCTTGCTCTAAAATGTCTTCGATAAAGTGTTTGAATTTATGTTGACGGGCAATTCCACCATGTATCTGGTGGTAGTCTTTCAGTGCGTTGGCTTTATCGTGACCGTACGATTCAGTTGCACGATAAAATGCCTCTGTTTTTGCGTGGTTACTGTCTAGCAGTACACCGTCACAATCCAGTAGAAATACGTTGTATGTGTTAAGTGTCATTGGATTGTAGTAGTTTGCAGACAACCTCTACATCGCCCGGTACGTCAACGGCGTGGGATTTGTGGAATACTTCAACCATTTTAATGGGAATACCCAGTTCAAAAAAGCGTAGTATTTCTATGTCTTCATGGTGTTCAATCTTACTTTTTCGGCCCATGTTTTCAAATGCTTTTAATTCCGATTTGTTAAACCCATAAATACTCACTTGTTTCATGTAGAAATTGGGTTTGTTATTCGCTTCTTTGTGCCCAGGTATTGCGAGCCTGGACATGTAGATAAGTTCATTCTTTTCATTTGTAATTACCTTTGGTAGATTCACGCTATGGGGGTCTTCATCGGCACCTATTTTTGCCATGCCGCAAACCACCTCATTTGGGTGTTCTAGTTTGGCGGTTATGATTTTACGAATGTCATCTGGGTGAACAAGTGGCTCGTCGCCTTGTATGTTGATGATGATGTCTGAATCAAGTTGCAGGCTTGCATGGTAGAGTCGATCGGTGCCGGTCAAACAGGTGTCTGGTGTCATGATAGCGGTATAGCCAGCATCTTCAACGACAGATTGAATTCGTACATCGTCTGTTGCGACTGCTATGGCGGCTTTTCCCAACACCTGTTCGGCTATCTTGCACACGCGTATCACTAACGGCGTGCCAGCTATGTCGGCCAAGGGTTTTCCTGGGTATCGGGACGATTTGTAACGCGCCGGTATTAAAATGGTTGGATTAGCGCTCATGAAAGATGGGCGTAGACCGGTTGAACTGGTATGTCGTATTTGGTGGGCAGTAATGAATAATATTCAATTTTATTCGCCCATTTACTCGCTAGAATTAGTTCAAATAACTGGTTCATTTCAATGTGTTCATGGGTTTGGGTGTCAAAGCCGTCGAACCCAGCTAAAACCACTGTTTTAGGTGTGGCTAGTAGCGCCAGTCCAAATGCGTATCCACCGACTAGAAATGATGGAATTGTAATGTCACTATTGGAGATGTTAAATGTGTTTGCTTTTAGTTGGTAGGGGTAGTGTTGCACATTGCTTTTTGTGTTTTTTGGTGTTTTTTCCAGCCCGGTTACTATGATTTGAGACCCGGCCTTGCATTCACTTAACCGTACTTCATTTAATACTGCGGTGATGTGGTGTTTGGCGTCTAACGGGTATTTTGCTGCGTTGCATTGGATCACGAGTGGTTGATGGTCGTTTATATACGCTTGCACGCCTGCTAAATGTGTTTTTAGGTTAGGTCCATTGGCCAGAATAAGTACCGTATCATGGTGTTTTGGTGTGTGGTGTTTGGTAATCTTTTTTTGGTTATCGTGGTCTTTTTTCTTGTGAATAACGGTATTAATTGCGCGTAGTAAGCTGTCATTGTTAAATTTATGGCGATTTTGTTTTGGAATGGATTTTAAAATTTCAGATACTTGGGGAATGCTGTACTGATGGGCGGATTTTAACGACTGGCAATAGGTAGGATGAATGTTTTCAATGCCGGATAGTGTGTAACTGAAGTCCTCACCCCAATGGTGTGTATCTTTTAATGGTTTGAAATCTTGTTCGACACTTTCTAGAATAGGAAAGGCGGTGTATTGGGTGGCATTAAAATTAAAGTAAGCACCAAGCAAAATTTGTTCGGTTCTTAAGTTTCCTGCTCCACGGCCCATTCCAAGCACTGTGGCGTCGATGTAAGTGGCGCCCGCGTCGATTGCAGATAGTGCATTGGCGTACGCGAGGCCTTGGTTATCATGGGCGTGAAAGCCGAGATTGGTGTGAATATGGGGTTTAATCTCGGTGATAAAAGTTGTGAGGCTATTTGGCATGAAATGACCGTATGAATCCGCGAGATACAGCACTTCCAGTTGGTCTTGGTGAATGGTGTTTAGCAGTGTTACGAGTTGAGTCATGCTTAATAATGAGCTTCCCATTATATTTAGGCATACGGTATAGCCGCGTTTTTTCAGTAGTGTTGTTAATTCATTTGCTTGGTCAATGGTAGACGGGTGAGTGGCGATGCGGCACCAAGAGAACACCGACTGTTTCGCGAGGGGCACACAGGACTTTAATAGCGCTTCATCGAGCGTGTTGTGTGCATCAAGAAACTCCTTAACATCTATCATAAAGGCAAAGTTGATTGTTTTATATGTTTTTAAGTGTTGGAGTTGGGATTCCGGGCAGTATTTATATAAGCCATAAAAGCCTGATTTAGTGGGGCTTTTGTAGCCCAGTTCCACAAGAGTGATGCCGGATTTTTCGATACCATCTAAATAGCGTTTTACCAATGCTTCAGAGAAGTTCCAGTTGGTGTAATACCCACCGTCTCGTAACGTGCAATCTAAAATTTGAAATGTCATTGTTTGGATTGTTTACCTTCTTTAGATGAGGGATAGTATATCATTCTTTGTGCTATAATGGTAAAGCAATGGTCAATTCAACCACATCTGTTTTTCCCGAGACGTCTATCGTTTTTATACACCCAAAATCTCTTTCTGGTTTTCAGAAACAGTTGGCGTCTTTTGATGATTGGGTGTTGGTTGGCGATGGTGATGTTGTGGCCTTGTCTGGGTGTTTAGATGGATTAGCGCGGTATTATTATGCCCGTGAATTGGGAGCCGTGGCGTTAGAATCCCGTCAGGAATTTTTGAACGACAGTGCTGTTATATCGTCTCTGAATTCAGGATTAAGTTGGTGGACGAGTTCGGTTAGTTACCGTTGCCCATTGAGTGTGGGGATGTTTGAACAGTACTGCTTGTTTCGATTGTTAGAGCGTTGGCGCAAACCAAAGGCTGTTTCTCGATTAGTCGTTAGTGGGGATTTAGAGGTGCTTAGACTGGCAAAATATAGGGGGTATCGCGTGGTGATGCCGCGGTTTTTAATGGGTAAAAACACCTTGATTGTGATGGCTAAACGATTGAAGTTTTGGGCTGGGTTTTGTGCCAAAATGATCGGATTATATGGGTATAAAATTATGGCGTTAATCGGATATGGTGCGTCGCTTGGCCAGCGTATTGCGAATGCTAGATATGGGATTTGTGTGATGAGTTGGATTGATTCTGCACGTGTAAAGGAAGGCAAAATTAACGATGTGTATTTGCAGCATATTTACCCCACCCTTGAGCGGATTTCTTCGTCTTATATCGTAATGGGTTTATCCTTGCAAAAATGGGGGGATATGCGGGCTATTTCCCAATCTGATCGGGGCGTGCCAATGGGGCTATTTTTATCGTTTTGGCATGTCATATCTGTGGCGATTCAAGGGTTTTTGCTCATGTTTCGAGATGGATTTAAGTATCCCTCAGATGGGCGCTATGCATTGGTCAGTGATATTCACCGGATAACGAGTGCGACGTGGCGTATGTCGGGGTTATCCGCTCGGCTTCATTTTTACGTGGCTCAACGTATGATGGCGTGTGTTTTGCCCGCACAGATTTGGTACCCATTTGAGAATCAACCCCATGAAAAAGCAATAGTTTTGGCACGTGGAAAACGCGCCATAAAAATAGTGGGGATTCAGCATGCATCACTTCCTATTAATTATATCAATATCGGTATAGGTGTTGCAGAAACCGATTGCATGCCGTTGCCTGATTTAATCTTGGTTAATTCATCCTTATGGAAAAGGCGTTTGCTTGAATTGCTGCCATGCGTGACTGTTGAAGTGCTTGGTATGGTGCGTGGAAATGGCATTAATTTGACCCAAAATGATGGTGTCAAAAGCGATTCTGTTTTGGTGGTATTGCCGTATGCGAAGTTTCATGCGATTGCCTTGATTCGATTTTGTTTAACGCTTTCCAAGGTGACGATTGTGCTTCGTCCTCACCCCGATTTTTCCGAATCAACCTTTCGGTCTTGGGTGCCTGAAATTCCGCAGTCTGTTCGATTTGACACGCGACCCATGGCAGATGTGCTGGCGCATTATTCGGTTTGTATTCATTCGGGCACTACCGCGGCCATTGAATGCATGGCTGCAGGAATGCAGGTGATTAAGTATATGCCTGAACGGTTGGATTTAGATCCACTTTTAGGTGTGTTTGATGCGTTACCTAGTCTTGCAGATGGCGACCAACTGGATATTAAGGCGTCCCATTCAAATTCCTCAGATATTCAATTGATGATCGACACTCTGTTTACTCCCTTAGATGAAGGGGTGCTTGAGCAGGTGGTATCGGCATGAAAAAAACAATGATTCATATGTTTTTCAAAGTATTGCGGCTATTCAATAAACGGTTTTTTGTGCCGTTTGTGTGTGCCCATTTTTATCTAACAAAGGTGCAGCATAATCGTCTGAAGCAGTTGTGCGGTATTGAAAATAAAGAATTGGAAAGCGAATTAAACGCGCACTTACAATCCACGCTTCAAATGGACGGCCCGCCTGTTCTTTTTGCCTCAGCCCGCATGGCATTTTATGCAGGGCTTTTGGCGTACGGCATTGGGCCAGGTGATGAGGTTATTTTGACTGGGTTTACTTGTGCGGTGATGTGTAATGCGGTGTTACGAACGGGCGCAACCCCGGTGTATGCTGATGTGAATGGGGGTACATTTGGCACGGATGCGACTGCCGTTCTTGGTTGTGTGTCAGCGCGTACGAAATTGATTGTGGTGCAACATAGTTTTGGTATTCCGGCGGATGCGGATGCCATTTTCAAGGCAGCCGAACAGCGGCAGATTCCGGTGTTGGAAGATTGTGCTATTTCGGTGGGTTCGACACGTCAGAATCAGATGGTTGGAACGATTGGCGATATGGCCATTTTTTCCTTCGACCATTCCAAGCCGTTAAACGGACTTGTGGGTGGTGCGATTTTTGTAAAAGATAAGGCGCGTTTTCAGCGCGTGTGTGAGATTCAAGCCCAAAGCCCATCGTTGCCTATGGCAATGCAGACTCGGCAAATTAAGCAGGTTTGGCACGAACGGCGCCTTTATCATCCAGGATTATATGGTCCTCTTTTGGCATTTAATCTGATTAAGTCGGTTCTGTTAAAATCTAAGCCTCTTTTTCTATCGGAAGATGGAGATGGTGCAACTCCTACGACCCAGAACGAATTTTATTCTTATCCGTCGAAAATGCCGGCATATGCGATGCAGCTTGTTCTTTGGGAATTGCAACGTTGGCCGGAAACCCAATTGATTCGTAAACGCTTTTTAACCGAACTTTTGTCGCTGTTTGATCGGCATCAATTGGGTGGCCTTATCCAAGAGGCCTATCGGTCGCCTGACATTGTGCCGTTGCGTTTAGCGTTTTGTGTGCACGATGGTGGGAATTTAAAACGACGATTAGGTCGGTTTATAGATATGGGGTGGAACTGGTTCGAACGCCCCATCATTGCGGGGAATAAAGACCTTAGTGTGTTCGCGTATGTACCAGGTTCTTGCCCTGTTGCAGAAGCCATTGGGCACACTATTGTTAACATTCCTTGCCATGTGCACAAGCGGTTTCAGAAGTCCTTATTAAAGACGCTTGATTGGGTGCTTTGCCACTACGCAAATGATGTAAGGTCTGATACAGACTTGCGCTAAATTTGTATGTATTTTGCACTAAAATGTAGTGTGGTACCGAGGGCCGGAATCGAACCGGCACGGGCGTATAAGGCCCATTGGATTTTAAGTCCAACGTGTCTACCAATTCCACCACCCCGGCACATCAAATTGAATTGGATCGTTTTATTGTAGCGGTGGCGTAATATTTTGTACAGGGAATAATGGCCTAAAATCTGTCTCTTAAGTTTTAATTTTGCTCATTTTTCGTGCGAACATCCACACTTGCAAAATGAGCATCAAAGCCTTCCATATCGGTTAAGGATTTAATGTGAGGCGCGGCGGCGTATAAATTTTGTTTATCGTAGCTCATGTAAGAGGAATATTTCATGAAATCCATGACGCCTAGTGGGGAAGCGTATCTGGCGGCGCGCTCTGTGGGTAACACGTGGTTTGGGCCAGCAAAGTAATCGCCCAAGGCCACCGGGGTGTATGGCCCACAAAATATGCTGCCGGCATGTTTCACTTGTTCTAATACAGGCTTGTAGTCGTCTAGGCAAAGCACTAAATGTTCTGAAGCGATATGATTCATCATTGAAATTGCGTCTGATTGATCTTTGGCTTGAATCAGCAACCCATTTAATTGGCTTTTTGCCAGTATATCTTGGCGTTTTAGATGGGGAAGTTGGGCGGCGGCGGCCTTTGATACGGCCTCAAGTACGTCACGCTTTGTGGAAATACAAATCGCCGAGGCCAGCGGATCGTGTTCCAATTGTGCCCACAATTCGGCGGCGGCGTACGGGGCGTATGCGATGTCTTCTACGTAAACCAATACTTCGGATGGGCCAGCGGGCTTATCGATATCAACGAGACCATATACCATTTGTTTGGCACGGGTCACCCAAATATTGCCTGGCCCCACAATTTTATCTACTTTAGGTACGCTTTCAGTGCCATTGGCTAGGGCAAATATGGCTTGTGCACCACCCACTTTTCGCACTGTTTTAATGCCACATAAATCAGCAGCAACCAAAACCTGTGGCGCAACGTTTCCGTCCCGTTGTGGCGGGGTTACCATAACCAGTTCCTTTACCCCTGCAATTTGGGCTGGAATTGCATTCATTAATACCGTTGATGGGTAAAGTGCGCGTCCACCAGGTACATATAGGCCAGCTTTTTCAATGGGGGAGTATTGCAACCCAAACTGTCTGCCGTTTTCTTCTTTGTGCCAATTGCGTGGTATTTGGTGTTGATGATAAGTACGAATATTTTCAATAGCGGTCTTACACGCGGTCACAAATTCTTCCGGTACGTTTGAATAAGCTTCTTTTAGCTCTTCTGGGCTGACACGTAGTGTGAATCCTGCTGTGTTGATGCGGTCGAATTGTCTGGTGTAATCGATGAGAGCCTTATCGCCTCTACCGGCAACATTCAGCTGGATGTTTTGTAATTTTGAATGGATATCTTGCCCATCTGCACCATGATTGTGAAAGAGTTGTGCAATTCTGGCTGCCATTTTGTCGGCGGCATCAATGGTGGTTTCAATTTTAAATCCGGAAAAGAGTTGTTGTTCAAGCATGCCTATTAGTATAGCAAATGTTTTTTGTAGTACGTGAGCGCTGAATAATTATGTCGTTATTTTAAAATTACGTCTTGATTCGCATGGGGCAATCCATTAAAATAAGCCGTTAGCAGTCTGCTATTGAGAGTGCTAATTTTATAAATTTGAAAGGAGTCATTTTATGCCATATAAACCATTATCGGATCGCGTTATCATTCAACAACAAGATGCGGAGGAGACCACAAAGTTTGGTATCGTTTTACCAGATGCAGCTCAAGAGAAACCTCAAACAGGTAAAGTCGTTGCTGTTGGCCCAGGTCGCACAACAGATGACGGAAAAAACGTTCCAATCGCAGTTAAAGAAGGCGATGTTGTTGTATTTGCAAAATATGGTGGAACTACCGTTAAAGACGCTGGCCAAGAATATCTGATTATTAAAGAATCTGATATTTTAGCTATTCGCAGTTAATTAAAGGAGACTAATTAATGGCTTACAAAAAAATTAAGTATTCTGAAGAAGCATGGCGCTCATTAGCCGAAGGGTTCGACCAAGTTGCCGATGCCGTACGTGTTACTTTGGGTCCAAAAGGACGAAACGTTGTATTAGAAAAAAAATGGGGAAGTCCATCGATCACTAAAGACGGTGTGTCTGTTGCGAAAGAGATTGAACTTAAAGACCCATTTGAAAATATGGGTGCTCAGCTTCTTAAAGAAGTGGCATCTAAAACCAATGATGTGGCTGGCGACGGCACCACAACCGCGACTATTTTAGGTCACGCCATCTTTAAAGAAGGTTTGAAAAACGTTGTTGCAGGATCTAATCCAATGCAATTGAAGCTTGGAATTGATAAAGCGGTTCAAATTGTTGTTGAGGGCATTAAGAGTTCAGCAAAATCAGTTGAAACAAAAGAATCCATCGCTCAAGTGGCCTCTATATCAGCTAATAATGACAATACCATCGGTGACTTGATTGCAGATGCCATGGAAAAAGTTGGTAATGACGGTGTTATCACTGTTGAAGAGTCTAAAGGGATTCTAACTGAGCTTGAAGTGGTTGAAGGTATGCAGTTTGATAAAGGATACGCGTCTCCTTATATGGTGACCGACAAAGAGCGCATGGAAGCGTCTTTTGATGATCCGTTTATTTTGCTTACCGATAAGAAGATTTCTGCTATTAAGGATATCTTACCTATTCTTGAGCAAGTGGTTCAGGCCAACAAACCGTTGATTATTATCGCGGAAGATATTGATGGTGAGGCGTTGGCAACTCTAGTTGTGAACAAGCTTCGTGGCACGTTTAATTGCCTAGCCGTTAAGGCACCTGGTTTTGGTGACCGTCGTAAGGCCATGTTAGAAGACATTGCTGTTTTAACAGGTGGTGAAGTTATTTCCGAAGAAAAAGGACTTACTTTAGAATCCATTACGTTAGAGCAACTTGGCCAAGCTGCAAAAGTAAAATCAACCAAAGACAACACGACTATTGTTCAAGGAAAAGGTGAATCGGCTGCTATTCAAGCGCGCGTTGCTGAAATTAAGCGTGAAATTGAAAATAGCGAGTCGTCTTATGACCGTGAAAAATTGCAAGAGCGTTTGGCAAAACTTTCTGGTGGTGTGGCCCTTATTAAAGTGGGTGCAGCTACTGAAACTGAGCTAAAAGAAAAGAAACACCGCGTCGAAGATGCCCTCTCAGCAACTCTTGCGGCTGTTGAAGAAGGTATCGTGCCTGGTGGTGGAACATCTCTTCTTAATCAAGTGGCGCCTCTTGAAGCTGCTATTGAAAAAGAATCAGGTGAGATTCAAACTGGTATGCGCATTGTGCTTCGTGCATTGGAAGCGCCTACTCGTCAAATCGCACAAAACGCAGGCCAAGAAGGTAGCGTGATTGTAGAGCATGTGAAAAAAGAGAAACCAGGATTTGGTTACAACGCCCGTGATGGCCGTATCGAAGATATGGTTGCTGCTGGTATTGTTGACCCTGCGAAGGTTGTTATTTCAGCTGTTCTAAACGGTGCCTCAATTGCAGGTACTGCGCTAACGACTGAAGCACTTGTGGCTGAGATCGAAGATCCAGCTGACGCGGCTGCTGCAAATGCAGCTGCTGGTGCTATGGGCGGCGGCATGCACGGTATGATGTAATTTCGTACCTAGCTAAGTAATTGTAAGAAGGCGTTTTCATCTAATAATTGGATGGGAGCGCCTTTTTCAATTAAGGCCTGGGCTTTATCAACCTTTGAGCCGGCACTTTCCCCGACGATTAAATAGTTTAGTTGCTTGTTCACTGAACTGGCTATTTTTCCGCCTAGTTCTTTGATTTTTGCTTCTGCTTCATGGCGCTTCATTTGTGCCAATGTGCCGGTAATCAAGAATGATTTACCGGAAAACGGGCCATCGTGGCAAGATTGTGATTGCGGGTTTAGGCCAAGGTGTGCCAGGCGTTCTAATTCGGTTTTAAATGTCGGGTCTGCAAACGTATTGGCAACAGAGTGTGCTGTTTTATCGCCGAACCCATCAATGGCAATTAAGGTTTCAAATGTGGCATTTGCGATTGCGGTGGCATTTTCAAAATTTTCAGCTAGTAACTGGGCGGCCTGTTTACCACCCTCGGTAATGCCCCGCGCGGCTAA